>VGOC01000035.1 GCA_016865865.1 Chloroflexota bacterium | reverse complement strand
GCGCGCACGCTGGACCCCGAGGGGCTGCCCAAATATCTCAACTCGCCGCAGACCGAGGTCTTCGACAAGGGCAAAATCCTGTTTGGCCTGGATCGGGCGCGCAAGGCCATCCGCGCCGCAGACCAGGCACACGGGCGCGGGCGCGTTCCATCAGCGCCCAGAAACGTTCCAGGTCTCCCACCGCGGCGCGGCTCTGAAACAGATCATAGTCATCCAGCATGAAAACCAGGCGCGCCTTATTGGACAGAGCTGCCATGCACTCCAGCCAGGCATCGAAAATCAGTTCGTCTGCCTGGCGCTCCATCTCGCGGAGAGCTTCAACCAGATCCGCCGACATGCTTTGTTCAGCGCCTTGTGAACCGCTCATCTCCTGGCGCTGCGTGAGTACCAGGCGGCGACGATTGCGTTCTTCCAGCGCAGCGCGGCGCTTGATCTGGTAGCGTTTCTGACTCCTAGAGGGCAATCTTTCTCTTAAATTCGTGGCGCGTGTCTCCAACAGGTGGTGCAGCGCGCCGCGTATCTCGGCAGCGTATTCCCCTACGCTGATATAGGCATAGGGGATTTTCTGCGGCTGGCAACGATTAACTTCCAGCCAATCCAGCAGGGTGGATTTGCCATGCCCCGAGAAGCCGGTAAAAGCCAATACCCAGGGCGCCGGGGAATCCCATAGCCGGTCGAAAGCCTCGATGGCCCGTTCGCGGTCCTGAAAGTGCGCTAAAGATGCCATGTGGTAGTTGGCTTGCATACTGCCTGACACCTTACGCTGTCAAACCCAAAATAAGAACCGGGATGTCAATATCTGCTATACCGCGATGCTCCAAATCCCACACGAACTACTCGAAATAGGAAACGCCCGTTGACATATCACCAGTAAAAACCTTGAGTGGCACAATCTCAATCCCGACATCAATAACGCCCATTTTGTGAAATATCGTCATCTTTGCACAGACGTTATACACCATAAAAGCATACTTGCCGAACTGAATCTCGACACCCACGCGGTTCTTCACGAAATCCATCTCACGGAACGCACCTTTTGAGGAAACAGGAGAAACATATCCACTCACATAATACTCCGATGGATAATCGCAACGAACCTTATATTTCTGCCAATCGCGTGTTTCAAACTCGCTCTTGAAAGCTTTGTTCAATGCCCTTGGACTGTAGAGTGTCTTCCCAGGCATGGTCTTCTCACGACTGGTTTTGGTTTTATATTGCGAACTATCCACGGCGGCGATAATATGCTCTACGTCGCGAAGTTCAGCGTTAAATGCGGCCTCGATGGTTTCTCGCCCGCCATTGAAAGAATACATGCCCGCGATTTTCATCTGTAAGCCTCTTCTTTCTTCTCCAAAAGTCTCTTTTGTGAAGCTGCTTTCCATTCATCGGGCACTTGGGATACTTTCTCCTTGCCAGTCGGCACAAATACAGGGGTTCCGATAGTTCGATTCCGAAGCGTGCCATTGAAATAAGAAAAGAGTCTCTCACGAGCTATGTCAACGTATTGCGTTTCTTTTTCGCTCCCCATTGCACGCCGGTTATGCATAACGGCTGCGATTAGTGAAGATCCGACACCTGCATAAGGATCAAAGACCCAATCCTTTTCATTCGTCAGTGCAAGCACGCATCTCTCTACCAGCTCGATGGGGAACTGACATGGATGACTGGTTTTTTCAGGGTGGTTGGACTTGACATTCGGAATGTCCAGGAATCCATCTTCCCATTCTTGTGCAATGATTTCCCAAACATCGGACGGATTTTTCCCCAGAGGATTCCCTGATGGTTTGCCTCTGTTCGGGCCCTTGAAGTGTCGTTTGCCCGGATATTTGGCAGGAATACGAACACTATCCAGATTGAAGGTGTAGTCTTCACTCTTCGTAAACCAGAGAATGGTCTCATAGCGACCAGAGAAGCGCTTCGAAGCATGTAACCCGTGGCCGAATCGCCAGATAATTCTATTTCGTAGGTATAGACCTAGTTTTTTAAATATACTGTAATACAATATGTCGAGTGGATACACTTCCCCGTTATCCACAAAATTGCCGACTTGCCAACAAAGGCTGCCTCGATCGCTAAGCACACGGTAGAGTTGGGCTATTACTTGAGTCTGCGTTTCTAGATAATGCTCAATCGAAACGCGGTTCTCGTAATCTTTTCCCAGGTTATACGGTGGGGAGGTAATAATCAAACTTACCGTTTTATCGGGTATTTCAGCGAGTAGAGAATTTACGTCACCCTGATAAAGAACGATTTCGGCATCTGAGCGAAAGCTATCTTGTATTGGCTTTGGGGATTGAAACAAGGGTAAATTCAGCATACGGATCACTCCATTGTCCAGTTCTCTTCGGCTATTTTACCCTGAGATCACACCAAATGATAGAACATAATCGAATAAACGACGATAGCGGTTTTCCTTGAGCCATAGCTTGAAACGTGTCAGGGAGTTTCGCAGATGATTTCGTTCGCGCCCGCGGTATAATGCTACTAACGTAATCCCGCAGGTGTCTGAATTACTGCCCACTGCCTACTGAATCATGACCGCCATAGACGAAATCAAAGCCCGGCTCGATATCGTTGATATCGTCTCCCATAGCGTGGAACTCAGGAAGGCCGGCAAGAGCTTCTCCGGCTTTTGCCCCTTCCACCATAACACGCGCACGCCGGCTTTCGCCGTTTTCCCAGATACGGGCACCTGGCGCTGTTTCGGGGAATGCAACGAGGGAGGCGACATCTTCAGCTTCGTGATGAAGAAAGAGGGCTGGGATTTCCCCACCGCCCTGCGGGAACTGGCCAATCAGGCCGGCGTGGAACTCAAGCCGCTGACGCCCCAGGAACAGGAACGCTACGATGAATACGACCGCCTGCGCGAGCTGCTGGAAGCCGCCGTGACCTTCTTCCGCCACCAGTTGCGCAATACCCCGGCGGGGGAAACACCCCTGGCTTATCTGCACGGGCGCGGGCTGAGCGATGAGACCATCGAGGCCTTCGGCGTTGGCTACGCGCCTGACTCCTGGGAGGCCGCCACGGAGCATTTCAAGGCCCGTGGCTACAGCGAGGCCGACCTGATCGCTGCAGGATTGGTCTCCGAGCGTGAGTCGGGCGGCGTATATGACCGTTTTCGGGGCAGGATCGTATTGCCCATCCGTGACGAGCGCGGGCGCATGTGCGGCTTCGGGGCGCGCACGCTGGACCCCGAGGGGCTGCCCAAATATCTCAACTCGCCGCAGACCGAGGTCTTCGACAAGGGCAAAATCCTGTTTGGCCTGGATCGGGCGCGCAAGGCCATCCGCGCCGCAGACCAGGTTGTGATCGTGGAGGGCTATATGGGCGTGCTGGCCCCGCACCAGCACGGCTACACCAACGTGATCGCCACCATGGGCACGGCGCTGACGGAGGATCATCTGCGCCTGGTCAAGCGTTTCACCCGGCGCATCGTGCTGGCGATGGATTCCGACGCCGCCGGCATCAAGGCCACGCTGCGAGGCTTAGAGGTCGCCCGCCAGACGCTGGACAGAGAAGGCGAGATCATGTTCGACGCTCGCGGGCTGCTTCGCCATGAGGCGCGGCTCAACGCCGATATTCGGGTGAGCACCCTGCCGCCGGGCATGGACCCTGACGATGTGGTCAACCGCGACCCGGCTGAGTGGGAAAAGATCATCGCCGCCGCCAGGCCCATCGTCACGCATGTGATGGAAACCCTGGCCGCAGACCGCGACCTGGACGACCCGAAGGCCAAGATCGAAGTCGCCGCCCAGGTGCTGCCCTTGATCGAAGATGCGCCCAGCCCCATCGAACGGGATACTTACCGGCAGCAATTAGCGAGGATGCTGCGAGTGGATGAGAGGTCGCTGCTGGGGATGCGCGGGGCGCGTACCACCCCCAGGCGCGGCTACCCTCCACGGTCCCCGTCCGCCGCGCCCTCTTCACGAATCATCCCCTCTTCGCCGCTGGATGCCATCCACATCCGTGAGACCCATCTGCTGGGCGTGTTGCTCCGCCGTCCAGACCTGATCTATCACATTGACCGCCAGCTTCAAGAAGACGGACTCAACCGGATCAATCATCAAGATTTCCAACATACCGACCATCAAGTGCTCTTCCGCCTGATTCAGGACTCGCTCCACCAGGGAGAGAGCGAGCCGCTGCATTTCATCCTGAACCATTTGCCGGAAACGATGATGCCCCTGGCCGACGCCATCCTGGCCCGCACAGAGCAGGTTGATCCCCAGGGGAAAGATGTGCTGGAAGATGTGCTGCGGGCGCTGCTGCTGCTGCGCTCCACGGGAGTCAGCCAGCAATTGGATCACCTGCGCTATCTTCAGGAAACCGCCCAAGAGCAGGGAGATTATCTTCAGGAAACCGCCCAAGAGCAGGGAGATGTCAGAGCCAGGGAATTTTCCCATACCATGGTTCGATACGTCAGCCTGCTGAGTCGATTGCATCGAGCGAAAAATCGCTATACAAACCATTCGCTCACCAACTGATCGAGGCGTTTGTTATGACCTTTTCCGATCCTCACCCTGACCCCGTTCCAGAGCTGCTGGACGATCAGACCCCCTCGACGGAAGAACTCTTGACGATCGAGGATGAACTGCCCATCGCAAAAGCGGATGGTCGCCGACCCGGAAAAGATTCCTCCGACGCGCTCGAGGACGACGATGTCGAATCGCAGATGGTCAATGGGTTGGTTGCAGCTCGAGAGGCGCTATCCAGATTAGAGAGCGATCCTATTCGGTTGTATTTCGATGATATTGGGACTGTGGAGCTGTTGGGCGCCGATCAAGAGTTCTGGCTCTCCGCCCGCATGATGGCCATCCGCCGCCTGGATACCATTGGACGCCAGCATCCGATCGCCCGCCGGGGCGTTTCCTCCCTCCAGAGTATGTACCGCGCGGAATACACGGAACTGAAGACATCCTGGGACAGGGTTCGTGACGACATCAAACGCTGGAAGTTCGCCTGCCCGGATCTACTGGCAATCCTCGATGAAGCCCGCAGCCTGCAGGAAACCTGGGATATCGATCGGCCTTCCTATTTGCGCAATTATCTGGACAATGGCCTGTGGGGGAAGGATACTTTCTGGGATACCGTGGCCCGATATGCTTTTACGATCTTCATTTCGCTCTACGCTCTTCCAGGGGAAACCACCGCAAAGCTGCGCGCCTACCTCGAAAAACATCACAAGCTGCCGCCGGGTCGAACATTCACACACTATTTACCCTCGGACGAAACGCTGAACCAAAACGCGCAGTCCTTGCGAAATCTCGCTCGAGAAGCCAATAATATGATCATCCGCGCCAACCTGCGCCTGGTGGTCAGTGTGGCCAAACGCTATACCGGACGCGGCAACTCTTTTTTGGATTTGATCCAGGAAGGCAATGTGGGCTTATTGCGCGCCGTCTCGAAATTCGATCCCACGCGAGGCTATAAATTCAGCACCTACGCCACCTGGTGGATCCGCCAGTCGGTCAGCCGCTCGATTGCCGACCAGGCCCGCACGATCCGCATCCCGGTGCACGTCCATGAGTCGATCAACCGCCTGGTTCGCGTCCAACGTGAGTTGACTCAGGAGCTGAACCGCGAACCCACCCACGAGGAAATTGCCCTCAAGTCCGGCTTCTTGAGTCCCCAGGATGTACTGACGATCCAACGTGCCTGGCAGGAGGGCAAAACTATACCGCTAGAGTTGAGCCTCCGTCTGGAACGGGCAACCCGGAAAGTGACGCGCGTCTTGCAGTCATCCGAGTCGCCCCTTTCGTTAGACAGCCCCGTAGGCAACGAAGAAGACAATAACCAATTGGGGGATTTCATCGAAGACGAGGAGGCCATGCAGCCGGTCGACGCGGCGGCGCGTGAGATGCTGCGCGAGCAGGTCAAGAATGCTCTGACCATCCTTTCCGAACGCGAGCGCCAGGTATTAGAATTGCGCTTCGGCTTGTTGGATGGCAAAGACCATACCTTAGAGGAGGTCGGCCAGTATTTCAACGTGACCCGCGAGCGAATCCGCCAGATCGAGGCCAAGGCGCTGCGAAAACTACGCCACCCCACCCGCAGCCGCTATCTCCGGGACTACCTGGAAACCTGACCCCCCCTCGATCCCCGTTATACCTTCAAACAGGAGACGATTATGTGCGCTTTTCAACTTACGTATGCCACCATGTTCGACCCTCCCGAGGAGCTTCACACGCACTTCGATGAAGCGCTGCAAAAAACGCGAGCGAGCCTGGGATCGGAATATGGCATGATAATCAACGGCGAGGAGGCCTACGCAAAACACAAATTCGAAAGCCGTAATCCTGCCAATACCGAGGAAGTGCTGGGGATTTTTCAAACCGGCGCCGCCAAAGACGCCAAAGAAGCGATCGCAGCCGCCAAAGCCGCCTTCCCAGCCTGGAGCCAGACTCCCTGGCGGGAGCGGGTTGTGCTGCTTCGCAAAGCCGCTGACATCATAGAGGAGCGTTTATTCGAGATCGCCGCCGTTGTTTCGCTGGAAGTGGGCAAGAACCGCATGGAGGCCCTGGGGGATGTCGCCGAAACGCCCGCCTTGATCCGTTGGGCTTGCGATGAGATGGAAGAGAACCGCGGCTTCGTGGCGCAGATGGGAACGGACCCCCTGGTTGGCTACCACGCCACGAACAAATCGGTTCTACGCCCTTACGGCGTGTGGCTGGTGATCAGCCCCTTCAACTTCCCTGCGGCGCTGACCGGCGGCCCTGTCGGCGCTGCGCTGGTCGCGGGCAATACCGTGGTGATGAAACCCGCCACCGATACCCCCTGGACTGTGCGTCTGCTGGCTGAGTGCTTCGTTGACGCCGGGCTGCCCCAGGGAGTCGTCAACTATGTCACCGGCTCGGGGAGCGTACTGGGAAAGGCATTGGTGGACAGCCCCGATGTGGACGGCCTGACCTTCACCGGCTCCTACGACGTCGGCATGGGCATCTACCGGGGCTTTGCGCAGGGCAGGTATATCCGCCCTACCATCCTGGAATTGGGCGGCAAGAACCCCGCCATCGTCTCCCGCCACGCCGATGTAGAACGCGCCGCCCTGGGCATCGTGCGCTCGGCCTTCGGTCTGCAGGGACAGAAATGCTCAGCCTGCTCGCGAGTCTACATCGAGGAACCGCTCTACGATCAGGTTCTCGACCGCATCGTCGAACTCACCAGCCAGCTCAGGGTGGGGGATCCCACCGATCGTTCTGTCTACCTGGGGCCGGTGATCAACAGCTCATCCTACCGGGATTTCCTGACTTTTACCGACGAGCTCAAGGAAGCCGGCGCGATCCTGACAGGCGGCGTGCCCCTCACCCACGGCGATTTCATAAAAGGGTATTTCTGCTCGCCAACCGTAGTAGCCGATGTACCTCCGAACCACCGCCTGTGGAAGCACGAGATGTTCCTGCCGATCACCATGGTTCACCAGGTGAAGAGCCTGGCGGAAGCCATGACCCTGGCCAACGATGTGGATTACGGCCTGACCGCCGGTTTCTACGGCGCGCCCGAAGAAGCCCAGTGGTTCTTCGAGAACATCCAGGCGGGCGTCAACTATGCCAACCGCCCCCAGGGTGCGACCACAGGGGCCTGGCCCGGTTATCAGCCCTTCGGAGGCTGGAAAGGTTCCGGCTCCAGCGGCAAGAACGCCGGCGGGCATTATTACCTTCAACTCTACATGCACGAGCAGATTCGGACTTTGGTAGAATGACGAGACGCTGGAATGGGTGGGGTGACCTACCAATCTGCTATCATTTATCGGATTCCGCCTTTGATTTTCTAGAAGGAAAACTAGGGAGGCTGACACCCATCCTCGACGCTTCCCTGGACGAGGTGCTGGCCTGCGCACCCCCTTCCAGGTTGGTACAGCATCCTCAAATTTCCACTACACCCGATGATCGCCTGCGTCATGCCCGCGGCCAGAGCCTGCCCGATTGGGTCGCCCTGCGATCCGGGCGCATCCCTGTTTTCCCTGATGGCGTAAGCTATCCCACAAACTCCGAAGATATCACCTCCTTATTCTCCTATGGCCATCGAACCGGCGCCCGCCTGATCCCCTATGGAGGCGGCACCAGCGTGGTCGGGCACATCAACCCCACGCCCGGCGATGCGCCTGTGCTCACGATTGACGTGAGCGGCCTGAACCGGCTCCTCGACCTGGACGAAACCAGCCGGCTGGCTACCTTTGGCGCCGGGGTCAGCGGCCCAGAGATCGAAGCGAAACTCAACTTACGCGGCTATACGTTGGGTCATTTCCCGCAATCCTTCGAATACTCCACCCTGGGGGGCTGGATTGCCACCCGTTCCAGCGGTCAGCAGTCGTTGTATTACGGTCGCATCGAAGATTTGTTTGCCGGGGGACAGGTTGCTACCCCGCGCGGGGTGCTGGACATCCCCAGCCAGCCGGCCAGCGCCGCCGGGCCAGATCTACGCCACCTGATCCTCGGGTCAGAGGGACGCCTGGGGATCATCACTCACGCCACGGTGCGCGTGCGTCCCCTGCCCGAGGCCGAGGGATTCTTCGGGGTCTTCTTCCACCATTGGGAACAAGCCGCCGCCGCGGTGCGGGAAATCATCCAAACCGATCTGCCCGCCTCGATGCTGCGCCTGAGCGATGCCGACGAAACTGAAGCCAATCTGGTGCTTGCCGGGAAAGATCGCCTGGTGGGCTATGCCTGCCGCGGCTTGGCGCTGCTGGGCTACGGCCCGGGGCGCTGCCTGCTGATCTACGCCGTCACCGCGGCGCGAGGAGGGGTCAGGCGCGCCCATCGGGAGATCGAAGCCCTGTGCCGCGCCCACGGCGGACTGCTCACGGGGGCGCTCATCGGAAAGACGTGGGCAAAGAGTCGCTTCCGCACCCCCTATTTGCGCAACACCCTTTGGGAGCGGGGCGTGGCCATTGACACTCTGGAAACAGCCTTATCCTGGAAGCACACGCTGCCCGCCGCGCAGGCCATCAAAGACGCCATCCGCGAGGCCGCGGATGAGAGCGGTGAACGGGCACTGGTATTTGCTCATCTCTCGCACATCTACCGGGACGGGGCCAGCATCTACGTCACTTACGCTTTCCGCAGATCACAAGATCCCGATGAACTGCTGGAACGCTGGCAGAAAATGAAGACCGCCGCTAGTCAAACCATCGTCGCTCACGGCGGCACCATCAGCCACCAGCACGGCGTCGGCCTGGATCATGCCCCGTATTTGGAGGCCGAGAAAGGCCCGTTGGGGATGGAAGCGCTCGAGGCAGCGCGGCGGGTATTCGATCCAGAGGGGTTGCTCAACCCGGGGAAGCTGCTCGTTTGACTACTGACAACTGATTACTGAAAAATGTGGAACCAAGGCTGGCGCAATCAAATCTGGAATGAAGTCAACCAATCCTGGGATGTCATCGTCATCGGCGGCGGCATCACCGGGGCGGGGGTGTTCCGCGAGGCCGTGCGGGCGGGGCTGCGCACGCTGCTGGTCGAAGCCCATGATTTTGCCTCAGGGACTTCCAGCCGCTCATCGAAGCTGGTGCACGGGGGTTTGCGCTATCTGAAAAACGCCCAAATCAAGATCACCCTGGAATCAGTGCACGAGCGCGAGCAATTATTGAAGCAGGGGCGCGGGCTGATCGGCCGCCTGGGGTTTCTACACGCCCACCTCGCAGGAGACAAATTACCGGGCTGGGTCTTCCGTTCTGGCTTGATGATCTATGACCTGATGGCCGGAAGTTGGAGTCACCGCCATTACGACGACCTGGATATGCGCGCCTTATGCCCTCCTTTGACTACATCGGCATTGATCGATGGTTATCGTTACTTCGACGCCCAGACCGACGATGCCCGCCTAGTATTGCGCCTGATCCGCGAAGGGGTATTGGCCAGCGGCACAGCGTTGAATTATGCCCGAGTAGGTGGCCTGCTGCGTTCCAGGAATGGCCTTGTGCGGGGCATAGCCCTGATCGATCAATCGCCTGAGGCTAAGGGATGCTCCGTGGAAATCGAGGCTAGGGTGGTGATCAACGCCGCTGGAGCCTGGGCGGACGACCTCCGCGGGCACATCCAGCAAGCACCGCGCCTGCGTTTGCTGCGCGGCAGCCATCTGATCATCCCAGGGGAACGCCTGCCACTCATCCGTGCCCTTAGTTTTCATCATCCCTGGGATGGTCGCCCCGTTTTCGCCCTCCCCTGGCAGGGCGTCGTGTTGATGGGCACCACCGATGTGGACCACGACTCCCCGGCTCAAACCGATCCTGCTATCAGCCAGGATGAAGCCGACTACCTGATGGCAGCCCTGGAATACGTCTTTCCCGAACAGCATCTCACCCCCGGGGATGTGCTCGCCACCTTCTCAGGCATCCGCCCCGTAGTAGATACCGGAAAAGCCGACCCCTCCAGGGAATCACGCGAACACGTCATCTGGCGGGAAAAGGGCTTGCTGACGGTCAGCGGCGGCAAGTTGACCACGTTCAGGCTGATGGCCCGCGATGCGCTCGATGCTTTGCGTCGAGAACTACCCCAACGCCGCACATTCGATCCCAAACAGCCGGTGCTCGGTCCCCTCCCAACAGGCCTGATTGTAGGGGAATTGCCCCCTCCCACACGCCTGTATCTGGAGGGGCGCTATGGCAGCGAGGCCGTCGATCTATTGGCCGCAGCAGGCGCGGGCGAATTGACACCCATCCCAGGGACACCCACCCTATGGGCAGAATTGCGCTGGGCGGCGCGCTCTGAGGGCGTCGTCCATCTAGACGACCTGCTACTGCGCCGCACGCGTTTAGGTCTGCTGCTACCCAGGGGAGGTTTGGATCGTCTGTTCCAGATGAAACCCATTGTGCAGCCAGAATTGGGATGGGACGAGCGCTGCTGGGCAGATGAGGTATCGAGATACCGAAAATTGTGGGAGAATAGTTATCAGCTGGCAGTTGACGGTAGTCAGTAAACAGTAGACAGTAGACAGTTCACCATTGACTACTGTCCACATGTCTACTGACTACTGACCACTGACAACTGACCACTGCTTTCTGGCACACAACCAGATAACATGAAAATCCAAAGACTCTTCCTCAACCCCGACGAACATCGCCCCCGCGTCGGGTGGCGTTTGCTGGCGCAGTTTTTCATCATGGCTGCCGCGCTGGTTGCTTTTGGAGTCGCGCTCTCGCCGCTCTTCGTCTGGGGCGAGCGGTGGGGGGTTTCCCTTTTATTCATCAGTAGCCTGGTGGGATTGGGCGGCATCACCACCTCGGTCGTCCTGGCCCGCCATTTCGTAGACCGGCGTTCCTTCGCCAGCCTGGGGCTGCACGCGAACTGGGAAGCCGTGAGGGATTTACTCTTCGGCTTTGCCCTCACCGCGGCCATGATGGGCTTGATCTATCTGATCGAGTGGACTGCCGGTTGGCTGACTTTCGAGGGTTTTGCCTGGGAGTTTCAGAGTCCAGCGGGCGTTGTGCGCGAAGCGCTGATTATGCTGGTGATCTTCGTGTTCGTCGGCTGGCAGGAGGAGCTGGTGGCGCGCGGCTATTGGCTACAAAACCTGGAAGAAGGCCTGACCCGTTCAGGGACAGGCTCCTCAGGGAGAGGTCTGGCTTGGGCTGTCCTCATCTCCTCGCTGCTCTTCTCCCTGGCCCATTACGGCAACCCCGCCTTCTCCTGGGCAGCTCTATTGGGTTTACTGGGTTCAGGCTATTTCCTTGCCTACGCTTATATCCGCAGGCGCAATTTGTGGCTGCCCATCGGCCTGCATATCGGCTGGAATTTCTTCGAGGGCACGGTGTTCGGCTTCCAGGTCAGCGGCACGGAATCCTACCGGCTGATCCTGCAATCCGTTCGAGGCCCCACCCTCTGGACAGGCGGCGCGTTTGGGCCGGAGGCCGGGTTGGTTTTGATCCCAGCTTTATTGTTAGGAACACTCGTGATCCGGTGGTATACTCGTAACCCACCGAAAATAGGGGTGTGCGCTACTCTGTAGCGCACACCCCTATTTTCGGAGATTCTTATTGGGAGAGCCTACAAATGAGAGCACTAGAGAATATCCGGGCATTGGATATCACCCGCGCCCTGGCAGGTCCCTACTGCACGATGATGTTGGGCGACCTGGGGGCGGATGTCATCAAAGTAGAGCAGCCCGGCAGAGGGGATGAGAGCCGTGGTTGGGGGCCGCCTTTCGTCGGAGAACCTTACGGACCTTACCCCGGGGAATCGGCTTACTTCATCGCCACCAACCGCAACAAACGGGGCATCACCGTAAACCTGAAGAGTGATGAAGGGCAGGAGATCATCCATCGCCTGATCAAAGTCTCCGATGTAATGGTTGAAAACTTCCGCACCGGCGTTTTGGATAAAATGGGTTTGGGCTATGAAGATGTCCGCACTCTGAATCCGCGCCTGGTATATTGCTCCATCAGCGGTTACGGGCGCAATGGCCCCTACGCCGAGCGCCCCGGCTACGATGCCATCCTGCAGGCTGAGGGCGGCATGATGAGCATCACCGGCCCGGCGGAGGGGCCGCCCTCTCGCGTGGGCATCCCCATCATAGATATCAACACCGGCATGTTCGCCGCCACCGCTATCCTGGCCGCCCTGCGCGCCTGCGACCTGACCGGCGAGGGCCAACTGGTGGATATGTCCTTGCTGGACGCGCACGTCGCTCTGCTGGCAAACGTGGCTTCCAATTACCTGATCGGGGGGGAGCCTCCCCGGCGCTACGGCAACGCCCACCCCAACCTGACGCCCTATGAGGCCTTTCAAGCTAAAGACCGCTGGTTCGTGCTGGGCGCGGCCAACGAGGGACAGTGGGGTTTGCTGTGCGATGTAATCGCCCGCCCAGACCTGAAAGACGATCCCCGCTTCGAAAGCAACGGCCAGCGGCTGGTCAACAGGGCTACCTTGATGGAAATCCTCAGCGAGGTGCTTGCTTCCCGCGACGCCGATGAGTGGCTGGCCACCCTGAAGGAGGCCGGTCTGCCCTGCGGCCCAATCAACACCCTCCCCGATGTCTTCGCACATCCCCAGGCCCAGGCGCGCCAGCTGGCCATCGAAACACAGCATCCCACGGCGGGGACAGTGAGATTGACCGGCTTCCCCTATAAACTCTCCCAGACCCCCGCCGAAGTGCACCATCCACCCCCGCTGCTCGGCGAACATACAGAAGAAGTGCTAGTAGAGTTGGGTTATTCCCTTGATGAGGTGTCTAAACTCAAAGATCAAGGTGCAATATAATTCTGCTTCTGACACTAATATCTGTCCATTCGCTGAAATTTTTGGCGAAATCGCGAATTTATTTTATCGCCATATACAGCGGTATTGCTCAACAAATCGCCATATCTGGCGGGCGATATTTTTGACGACTGGAGCGCACCCAGAAGCCCAGCTAAAACCATGGCGACTTTGGGCGGTTTTTGGCAAATTCGGTGGCAAAAACCGGCTTTTTGGCCGAAATTCAAGAAAGTCATTTTAATTTCAGCGAATGGACAGTAATATTACAGCGCAATGTCTATTTAGAAGCGTATCTGTTAGCGGATTTTTGGAGCGGATTGAACGGATTGTGTAGTTGAATCCGCTAAATCCGTTTCCGAAATCCGCTTACAGTTCTTGCTTATTTTCTAACCTTGCGCTGTCATACTAATCTGGTAGGAGGCTTCTGATGAAAGAATTTATCGCTGCCTGTGTTCAAATCTCAATCACTCCCAACGATGTGCAGGCCAACGTTGATAAGGGGGTCGAGTGGCTGAAAAAGGCCGTCGCTGATTACGATGCCGAACTGGTGGTCTTCCCCGAAACCGTCACCACCGGCTATGAGACCGGGTTGACCGCGGAAGGATTATGGGATCTGATTGACGAAGCGCCGGGAAAGATCACCGAAAAGATCCAAAAAACTGCCCAGGAATTAGGCGTGCATGTCGTCTGGCCGTCCTACCGGCGGGCGGGCGGGCGCGGCCTGGTCTACAACTCGGCCATCCTGATCGGCCCCGATGGGAAGATTATTGGTATCTACGATAAAACGCACCCGGCTCCCTGGGAGCGCACCGACGGCGGTGGTTGGGCCGTGGTGGGCACTCGCGCCGAGGTTTTCGAGACCTCCCTGGGCAATATCGGCATGATTATCTGCTACGACGGCGACTTCCCCGAACTCTCGCGCCTGCTGGCCGTCAGGGGCGCAGATATCATCGTCAGGGCAGCGGCATTGCAGCGCAGCTACGATATCTGGTATATCACTAATTGCGCCCGCGCCTATGACAACCATGTCTATGTTGTGGCCAGCAACCTGGTCGGCTCGGACGCCTGCGGTAATTACGGCTTCGGGCACAGCATGATCGTCACACCCATCGCCTGGCGGCTAGCCCAGGCCCGCGGCACGCAAGAGATCATCGCCGCCAAGCTCGATCCCGACCCTTTGCGCTACATCACCTGGGGCAGCAAAAGCCCGCAGAATTTCGATCACCTGGAAGACCGCAACCTGGAACTCTACGAGGAAATACTCAAAGAGGCGCGCTCGCGCTTCGAGCCGGGAATTCGCTTTCCCAGGAAATAACGCCGTGGTAATTTATGAGGAAACCGGAAATCCATGTTCTTACTCGCCTTCACTCCCATTGCTATCATCTTGGTTCTGATGGTCGGTTTCCGTTGGAGCGCGGCGCGGGCCGGCGCGGCGGGATATCTCAGCGCACTGATCATCGCAGCGGCTTTCTTCGGGGCAGGCGCACAACTCCTGGCCGTCAGCCATACTAAAGCCCTGCTGCTCGCTTTCGACGTGCTCTTCGTTATCTGGACAGCGCTTTTGCTCTTCCGAGTAACAGACGAAGCTGGGGCCATAAAAGTGTTTGCCCAGGCTCTGCCTCATCTGACCACCGACAAAGGGATGCAGGCCCTGATCATCGGCTGGGTCTTCGCCTCTTTCATGCAGGGGGTAGGCGGCTTTGGCGTCCCTATTGCAGTGATCGCACCCATCATGGGGGGAATAGGCTTTGCCCCTCTAGCCGCCGTGGTGATCCCCTCCATCGGCCACTCCTGGTCGGTCACCTTTGGCTCGTTAGGCTCGTCGTTCAATGCCATGATGGCTGCAACCGGGTTGGATTGGCCCGTCCTGGCCTCACCGTCAGCGCTATTCCTGGGCATCGCCGGCATCGGAGCGGGACTGATGGTCACTCATGCCGCTGGAGGCTGGAGAGCGACGCGTCGCTTATTGATCCCGACTTTGATCCTGGGTCTGGCCATGGGGGGCGCACAATATCTGGCCGCCACCTCGGGGCTATGGAATATCGGCGCTTTCCTGGGAAGTCTGGCCGGGCTACTCGCGGCTTACCCCCTTGCGCGGCATTTCCGGGGGGAAATGAAAGATGATGGCGAGTTGGATCTCCGCTCCCTAGGCATTGCCATCTCTGGCTACGCGGTCTTGATCGCCATCACCCTGGGGATACAGCTAATCCCCGAGGTCAGGAGCACCCTCGGGAGAGTCAGACTCAGCCTGGATTTCCCCGCCGTGGAAACTTCTTTGGGATATGCCACTTCCGCAGGCCATGGTCGCGACATCCCCCTCTTCAGCCACGCCGGCGCGATTCTCCTGTATTCGTCCATCCTGGCTTATCTGATCTACAAACGGGCAGGATGGTACACGGAAGGCGCCGGGCGGCGGATCGTCAGCGGCACGGTCCGGCGGGTGATGTCATCCAGCGTGGGTATTGCCTCGATGGTTTCTATGGCCGTGGTGATGCAGCACGCCGGCATGACCGAGACGCTGGCGCGTGGTCTGGCGGAGGGTGTGGGCGCAGCCTTCCCGGCTGTCTCCCCCTGGATCGGCGCGCTGGGCGCTTTCATGACTGGCAGCAACACCAACTCCAACGTGGTCTTCGCCGCCTTGCAGCAGCGCACCGCAGAATTGTTGGGCTACAGTGTGGCCTATATTCTGGCCGCCCAAACATCGGGCGGCGCGCTCGGCTCAGTGATCGCGCCAACGAAGATCGTGGTCGGCGCCAGCACTGGCGGTATGGCCGGGCGTGAGGGCGAGGTGATGCGAAAGATGTTGGTCTATATGGGATTGTTGATCGCTCTGATGAGCGCGATGGCGGCGATCGGGGCGCGAATTATGAAGTAGCCTCGTTGGACAGCCTCTCCCCCAAATATGCCAGCATTTCTTGAGCCAGTTCAATGACAGACTCTGGTTTCGTACTATCTTCGATGAAGAGCATGGTATCGTAGAGAACGCGGCTGCGCACTTCCAGTTCCCGGTTGAGCGCCCTGCCCCAGGCATCGGGTGCTTCGCCCGTGGTTACATATTCCTTCCCAAAGGAGCGTATAATACTACCATGCTTCGAGGGAATATCCACCCCGGGCTTAAGATATAGCAATGCTTTGGCCGCCAACTCCGCAGCCGTATACGCACCCACCAATGCCAAATGAAATGCCTGTTGCGAAAGCGCTTTTTTGGCTTCATCCAGATGAATCTCGGCTTTTCGGTAAATATTTTGCGCTTCTAGTCTCCGGATTTGTATCTCGTCCATACGATATAACACCTTTGCATGACGAATTGCGTCATAGATCAAGAAATTGCGCGCTTCCAGCAAATCGTTTATATTATAAGCCAATGGCGCAATGAACTCATCGGTTAACAAGGTTGTATCCCAGGCGATGTCTGCAATAGCGCCCACCTGTTCTGGATTAAGCTTGTTACCGAAAACAAGAATATCTATGTCGCTCTCCGGTTCATCCTGTTGATGAGCGACACTCCCAAAGAGTAATACACAGGCGATTTGTGGGCCTAGCTCACTTTCTATCAAGCGATTTGTGAACAACTGCGAGGCTCGACGTCTGCCTGCAGTGGCTCTCGGCGGCATTATCAGGACACTTGACATATTGTCATCATACCACAACGCAGTCTCTTGCCGCAATACAGGAAAAGTAACTGCTCAGGCAACAACAAGGAAAATATGATTCATGGACACTTCCAATGACTACATAATCATGCGCCGTAAGGAACGCGGCAAAGATGATGAATGGATCAAAGCATTTCTGGCGCGCGCCGGGTTCGGCGTGATGGCAACCGCCCTGGGAGATCAGCCATTTCTGGTCACGCGCAATTTCGCCTATGACGAAGGCAGGCACGCCATCTATATGCACGGCGCCAAGAAAGGCCGCACCATCGAAAATGTCCAGGCCAACCCCCGGGTCTGTTTCAGCGTCAGCGAGATGGGGAGGCTGCTGCCCGACACAAGAGCGATGGAATTCGGCGTCGAGTTCGCCGGGGTGGTCGCGTTTGGGAACATCTCCATCGTCACCGACCCGCAAGAAGCCCGGCATGGTTTACAATTGCTGTGTGACAAATACTTCCCTCACATGAAACCCAATATGGATTACGAACCCGCCAGTGATGCAGACTTGAAAATCACCGCCGTTTTCCGCATCGATATCGAAAGCTGGAGCGGCAAAGAGAAGAAAGTCGCCGATGATTTCCCCAGCGCGTTCTATTTCACTGATATTGTGGAGTGAATCCACGAAGGGCCACGAAGGAGCACGAAGTTTTTTTAGTGTTCTTCGTGAGCCTCGTGGATGAAAACGATGATGAACTGGATACGCAAACACGAATACGAAGCCCATCTGGCAGCTTTCTTGTTGATGGTGATCCCCTCGGCGGTTTTATATTTCACATCGCAGGGGGAGAACACAGCGATAATCTGGGCGTTGCTCAGTGTATTCATCATCGGGAATTTGCTGGCGATGGTCAATAAATAATCTACCAGCATTCAGCCCCCTGGAAGGCAAATGTACCCTGAAAACAAACCCTCCATTTCATTGACAGCGATGTTTGCGCGAATAATGACCAATTTACCAATACCCAATATTCACCCCGCCTCCAACTTCCAGGTTCCCCAGGTTGAACCCCTCCTCGACCCCGAAGAATATTGGGGTGAAGACTGGGACAAATGACTTCATCACCATCACCGCCAGCGAAAGCCCTTTCGATACACTGGAGGCTTGATTGGAGGCCGCCGATTATGAACCATACGATGATGAATTAATCATGCCAATTTACCAATTTACCAACTTACCAATCACCAACCTATGCGCGAAGTTGCTATCTTAGGAGTCGGACAAACCCCCGTCTCGGAACATTGGGATAAATCCCTGCTGATATTGGCTGGGGAGGCGGTCTTCGCCGCCCTGGAAGACGCCGGAATGAAATCCACCCAGGCGCTGTATGTGGGGAATATGCTCTCAGGCCAGTTGGACAAACAAAATCACCTGGGCGCATGGATCGCCGACTGGGTAGGCATGCGCGGACAGGAAGCCTTCAAAATCGAGGCCGCCTGTGGTTCGGGGGCGGCGGCCTTTCGGATGGGATTGATTGCCGTGGCTTCCGGCGAAATCGCCAGCGCCGTGGTAGTCGGTGTGGAGAAGATGACCGATGCGCTGCCCGATGAAACCACCGCCGGCCTGGCCACCGCCGCCGACGCCGATTGGGAAGTCATCCACGGTCTATCCTTCATCAGCCTGAACGCCTTGATCATGCGCCGCTACATGCACGAGTACGGCTGGGAACATGCCGATTTTGCGCCCTTCTCGATCAACGCCCACGCCAACGCCATGCACAACCCCAACGCTCGTCTGCATCTCCCGCTCACCAAAGAGAAATATCTCAAAGCCCCCATGGTTTCCAACCCCATCAACTTGATGGATTCTTCGGCGATTGCCGATGGCGCCGCAGCCGCGGTCATCGTCCCTGCAGAAAGCCTGCATCGGTATGCCAGAGTCCCCCGGATTATCGTGGCCGGCTCCGGGGCGGCGACAGCATCCATCGCTGTGCATGACCGGCGTGACCCGTTGTGGTTGAGAGCCGCTGAGATCTCAGCCCAGCAAGCCTATCGCCAGGCCGGCGTCGGCCCCGAAGATATTGACCTCTTCGAATTACACGACGCCTTTTCGATCATGTCGGCGTTATCTTTGGAAGCTTCTGGATTCGCTGAACGCGGCCAGGGTCCCCGACTTGGCCTGGATGGAGAAATCAGCATCCATGGCCGAATTCCCATTACCACCCGCGGCGGATTGAAAGCGCGCGGCCATCCCGTCGGCGCTACGGGGATGTACCAGATCGTGGAAGTCGTCCAGCAACTACGAAGACAGGCCGGCGGCTCACAGGTCGAAGGAGCCAAAATCGGCATGGCGCAGAATATCGGCGGCAGCGGGGCGACGATTTTGAGTCATGTGTTGGTATCGAAACCCCCACGAACTTGACCCCAACCCTCACCTCTAACGCTCGTCTCACTTCCTCTGCCCCCGCCGCGTGGACCCTGGAGATTCCCCCCGGCCCCAAGGGACATTACCGGTTAGCCCAACTGGATGACTATTCTTCCTTATCTCGTAAAGAATTCCCCTGGCGACCTCCCCTGACATTAAGCCTGCAAGCCCGGGTTTCGGAGGCAGAGCTTCCCGGCACCTGGGGCTTTGGTTTCTGGAACGACCCCTTCAGCCTGTCGTTGGGCTTTGGCGGCGGCTCGCGTCGATTTCCCGCTCTACCCAACGCAGCCTGGTTCTTCTTCGCTTCCCCACAGAATTATCTATCGCTCCGCGATGATCTGCCCGCCAGGGGATTTCTGGCTGCCACCTTTCGCTCCCCAGCCTGCTCGCCGCCTGTTTTAGCGATTGGAATACTCGGGCTGCCTCTATTGATCTGGAAACCCACCGCACGGCTGCTCCGCCAACTGGCCAGCCGGATCATTCGACAAGACGCCGCTCTCGCCAATATCGAGGTTACTCGATGGCATCACTATAGTATGAATTGGCAAGCCGATTCGATCAGGTTTTTCGTTGATAATGAGATTCTTTTCGAGACATCCATCATCCCCCGGCCTCCTCTCGGCTTTGTCCTATGGCTCGATAACCAATACGCCGCCCTGCCTCCAAATGGATGCCTTGCTTATGGGACTTTGTCTTCGGAAAATGTCGTCTGGCTGCAAGTTAAAGATGTGGAAATAACCAATATGAATGTTTAACAGTAATCTTAGTAGAGCCTGGGGATATGTGGATGAATAGTTTTTGGCGAAAACAAGGCCTATATACAGGAGATGTTTCCTGTGAACTAGCCAGATATGGGGGGAACTGAATCCTTTTTTGTCCCCAACTGAGGTGGGGATGGAGATGAATGAAAATGTTCTTTTGGGGGATAAAGGCATATCTAGGGCGTATCAGGAGACGCCCCCCAAATATGGGGGGCGAGAGATCGAGATCAACAGAATTTATAGAACGAGTTTTCAACAATCCAAAGCGCTTTTCCACAGATTTCGGCGAGTTATCCACAGGATTCGAACGAATCAAATGTCAGATTACGTTCGTCATGCAGGACGAAGCCTTGCTCTGATCCTGAACAATGTGAAGAGGTAGCGGAGTGCTTCATACGTGGGATAACACCGCTCCTCAGACACACTTTTACATACAAGATGCTCTGAAATGGGCTTTCGATGTGCTCGAATAGAAAGATTTATATGGGGATCGCTTCGAAAACGGCGTTGGAGCGCCCGAATCAGCGACATTCCATCGCATCGAATTCCTTCTATGAGACTATTGAACAGGCGGATACGGGGAGATATTCTTGATTCGTTGTCCATCGCGTACATGTTTTGCTCACTCCTGGAAAGGTAGCATGGCATTCACGTTCGTGCGTTACATCGGTACCTCGGCATCTCGAGACTAGCGTCTGGGCGTGGTTGGCGTATCAGCCATCGAACGGATTAGCCCGAAAAAAGGGTGTGCGAAGGGGGCTACGCCCCCTTCGCACACCCTTTTTTCGGGAACTTCCCCGTTTGGCTGAGTAGTTACAAAAAATGTACCCAAAGTACTATTGAGTATTACGAAAATTTGTATATCCTGAATACACAAGCTAGCTTTACTTTACAAGGGCTCACAATTATGATTCACGAATCAATCGAGGAGGATCGTGATGAACGTTAAAAAATTCTATTTCGTATTGTTGATCGCTGGGGCTTTGTTGCTTGTTTCGACAACCACAGCATTTGCCCGGCCAATCCTGGCTGAATTCACGATTGATAACAAAAGCCCGTATACCGCGTATATTTACATGTATGGCCCAGGGGACGAATATTATTACCTGACCGTTTCAGCAGGCACGTCGAAGACATTCACTGTTGATCGGGTAGCGTACACATACGAATTGCTGACGTGCAATGGAGTATCCTCAGAAGACGCCATAGATCTTACGAATAGCGGCAAGCTGGTTATCCCAGCTACTTGTGAGATGCCCGCTCCTGTAGATCAGGTGCTATTCTCCCGACCAGAATTAGCAGAATTCAGGGTTGACAACCAAAGCGACGAGGCCGCTTATCTTTACATGTATGGGGCAGGCGGAGAGTACTATTACCTGACTGTCCCGGCAGCGACGTCGAAGACATTTACTGTCGAGCGGGAGCTCTACAGCTATGATTTAGTAACGTGCAATGGAGATCTCTCGACAGACAACGCGATAGACCTTACCAATAGCGGCAGCTTAACCCTCACCGGTACTTGCGTGGTGCTCGTTCCAATCACTTTCGTCAACTTTTCGGAGGAGGGCGAGACATTGTTCTTCACAATGACTGGACCGCAAACGGTGAGTTTCAATTTAGAGGCTGATGAGTTTCGCTCATTCACTGTATTGTCTGGACTGTATGATTTCTCGTATAGCGGCTGCGCGAATGGCGTTGTAGACGGTACCCTCTTGACTGTTTACAACTCGTGGTATTGGCTCACCTGTCCAGAATAGGTCAATCGGCAACCTACCTGAGTCGTAACTTTCAGCCATCGTGTCATTCTTCTGAGCCGCTGGCATTCCCATTCGCTCACAAAGGGCATGCTCCAGCGGCGAAGCCTGCCCTGAGCCAGGCCGAAGGGAGTCTCTCTGTTCGCTTCGTTCAGCGCTTGGTTTGACCTGAATCTGGCACGGGTATGGGCGTGCTTTACATGTGACAGTCATTCCTCCCGAATAACAATAGAGTGGAGCCTGGATGCTCAGGCTCCACTCTATCGTTTCTGTGTGCCGAAGGAGGGAATCGAACCCACACTCCCGAAGGAACACGATTTTGAGTCGTGCGCGTCTGCCAATTCCGCCACTTCGGCGTGATATGTAGTGTATTTTAACGAATGTTCGGCGATGGGTCAAGATTCGAACCAGGGAATCGAGTATAATTACCCCTCGTTTCATTGACATCCAACATAAGGAAAAATAACGCTATGAACAAATACACACTATCACCCTGGAGCCTTGCTGACTTGTTCCCATCTCCCAGGGGGCCGGAAATCGAAGCCGCATTCGAGAACCTGGAAGCGAAAGCCAGGGATTTCGAAGCCTTCCGTGAAAAACTGATTCCCGATATTGACTTCGAAGATTTCATCGAGGTCGTCAAGGCCTTGAAAGAAGCCACGATCTCAGCAAACGAGCTGTCTACCTATCCAAGTTTGTGGTTTGCAGCCGATACGCAGAATCAGGATGCGCAGGCGCTCTACGCTCGGGTGCAGCAGTTTATGGCCAAGATCCAGAACCAGACTTTGTTCTTCTCCCTGTGGTGGAAAGAACTCGAGGATGCCAAGGCCGAAGAATTGATGTCCCTCTCCTGCGACTATCGTTACTGGCTGGAAGAGATGCGCCACTTCAAACCTCACACGCTCACGGAGCCCGAGGAGAAGATCATCAGTATCAAAGATGTAACTGGTTCCCAGGCGCTGGTAACCTTGTATGATGCCATCACCAACCGATATGTGTTCAAACTCGAAGTGGATGGCGAGGTCAAAGAATTGACGCGCGGCGAATTGAGCGTCTATGTGCAGGGCGCCGATGCAGGCCTGCGCAAAGCGGCTTATAAGGAGTTGTACAGGATTTTTGGCAACGACGGCCCGATCTTGGGGCAAATGTATCAGACCCTGATCCGCGATTGGCAGGCTGAAAAAGTGGAATTACGCAATCATGCCATGCCGATCTCGGCTCGCAACCTGGTCAATGACCTTCCCGACGAGGTTGTCAGCACTTTGCTGGAGGTTTGCGAAAAGAACGCCGATATTTTCCAACGGTACTTCAAGCTCAAAGCCAGGTGGTTGGGCGTTGATAAGCTTCGCCGCTACGATATCTATGCTCCTGTCGCCCAGGCTGACAAAACCTATGCTTTCGACGAAGCCGTCGAAATCACGCTCAACGCCTTCGAAGATTTCGCCCCCCGCATCGCTGAGCTGGCTGCAAAAGTCATCCACGATGACCATATAGACAGTGAAGTACGCAAAGGGAAACAAGATGGCGCCTTCTGCGCTTCGGTAGTGCCAGGCCACACACCCTATGTGAAGATCAATTACCAGGGCAAAGCAAACGATGTGGCTACTCTGGCGCATGAACTGGGACACGCCATCCATGCTATGTTAGCTTTTCACCACAATGTCTTCACATTTCATTCGGCGCTGCCCATGGCCGAGAATGCTTCTACTTTTGCCGAGATGCTGCTAGTGGATCGCCTGCTCGAAATCGAGGAGGATCCCGCCGTGCGCCGCGACATCCTCTTCCGCCAGGTTGACGATGCCTACGCCACGATCATGCGCCAGGCTTTCTTCGCGATGTTCGAGGTCGCTGCGCATCGGATGGTTGCTGAGGGGGCTACCATTGACCAACTCTCTGCGGCACATATGGAGAATATCGAAAAACAGTTCGGGGATTCTGTAGAACTGAGTGAAGAATTCAAATGGGAATGGGTGTCCATCCCGCATTTCATGCATGTGCCATTCTACGTCTACGCCTATGCCTTTGGACAATTGTTGGTGCTCTCGCTCTACAAGCAATTCAAAGCCGAAGGCGATAGCTTCAAGCCGCGCTACATCAAGATCCTCGAAGCGGGCGGCTCGGCTTCTCCCGCGGACATCTGCGCTGTGGCTGGCCTGGACATCACCAAGGCCGAGTTCTGGCAGGGCGGTTTCGATGTGATCAAAGAGATGGTAGATCAACTAGAGGCGATTCCAGTCGAATTGAGAAAATCTGCCAACAGGCCATAGGCTGTGGTGTGCGGGCTGGGATCGGCTTGTTTTCTGAGCAGCAGTTCGGCTAAAGCTCTGCCGACGTTGCCGAAGCCGAGCAGGGCAAGTTTGCAATGGGACATGGGAACACTCTTCATAACGGCGGGAAAGGATACGCCCGTCTATCTTCGGGAGGGTAGGGGAAGGTTTGCAGCTCGAGCAGCCGTTCGGCGCGGGCGGCGAGGGCAGCAACCTCCTCTGGGGCAAGATGCTCCCCTAAAGCGGCAGCCAGCTCGGAAGGGGAGTCCAGAACAGCCTTGAATTTCCGTAGATCCTCCTGAAGATGCGGGGTGATCGGCTGACCGGCGAAATCCCAAATCACCGTGCGCAGTTTTTCTTGAACATGGAAGCACAGCCCGTGATCTATCAGCCAGAGTCCTCCTTCCGGCGCGAAGACCAGGTGGCTGCCTTTGCGGTCGGCGTTGTTGACCAGCAGGTCGAACAGCACCGCCGGAGGCAGGCGTTGGAAGTCTGCGGCGCGAAGGTTGAAGTAGTGATACTCGGGGTTGTGGGCGATGAAAAGTTGCAGCGATCCGGGGCCGAAGGGGCCATCGGCGCGAAAGACGGTCGGGGGTACGAGCTGCCAGCCCAAGACTTCACTGACCAGGAAGGCAGCCGTCTCTCGGTGTGCCAGGGTGCCTTCGGGGAAATCCCAAAGCGGTTGTTCGCCCTGCTGAGGTTTATACACCGCCCGGAACGTGACGCCCTGGTATGCGACTTGCGTCAGGAAGGTGTAGTTGTAGCCGTGGATGAATTCACCTTCAAGGGAGAGATCACCGTTTACGAGGGCGGTGAGGATGCTATCAGTTTCGGGGTTGGACATGGGGGTTGGGTGATTCAGCGATTCAACGATTCGCTGACTCGCTGATTCGCCGAATCTATTTCCGTGGGCGCCCGCCGTTCTTCTTGACGCAGAAATGCCCCTCTGGGTCCATCGGTTCTCCACATTGAGGGCAGAAGGGACGTCCTCGCGAGACGACCTCGAGGCCCCAGCGACTCAAGGCCAGCAATTGCGAGCGGGTGCACCAGAACCGCGCTACGCTTGGCGCTACCTGGGCTTCCTCATCGGTCTCTTCGGTCTCGTCGAAATCTTCTTCCTCGCCTTCATACTCGACGATCAATTCGTGGATGACCATCACGATCAGGTCTTCGTCTATGTTGAAGCCCAGTCCGATGTTGGCGATGCGGAAAAGCGGGTCCACCGGCGGATGGATGCGCATGACGTCCTCCCGGTAGTCCGACGAGGCAGGGGGCAGGTCGGGGTATTTTTGGGCGATCTCGGCCAGAAAGCGTTCGATGCCGATAGCCAGGGACTGCACCTGGAATTTCTCCGCCAGCACGGTAATGGTCTGGTGGCCCTTTTGGGCCTGGAGGTAGAAAATGCGTTTTCCGACTGGCCCGATCGCATCGGTAGTGATGTGGTCAACGGGTTTTAAGTTGAATTCTTCTTGTGGCATTTTGTACTCCTAACACTCTACTACCTGATGCTCTGCTCGAAGTATATCATTTTTGTAGTGATTGATATTGACAACCCGCGCCCAGCCTTCCCCGATGTGTAGAGTCGAGATCGAGGCTGGCGCAATCATCAATCGCTGAAAAAGGTCAATGGGCATCTCCAGGTAGTGGGCCAGAGCCAACTTGATGGGGTCGCCGTGAGAGACGCACACGATCAGCGCCTCGGGCCGGTGTTTGCCGCTCAGTCTTTCGATGACCTCCACGATGCGCCGCTGGGCGTCGGCGAAGCTCTCTCCTCCGGGGAAACACATCTGCGAGGGGCTGTTCTGGACGGTCTGCCATAGTTTGCGGCGGCGCAATTGTTCGAGGGTCTTTCCCTGCCACTCGCCGAAATCTACTTCCAGCAGCCCGGGCTCGGGGATGACTTCCAGCCCCAGGGCCCTGGCGATCGGTTGGGCGGTTTCCATCGTCCGCTCGAGTGGGCTGACGTAGACGGCTTCGACCGGCGCGTTCGACAGCGAATCAGCCAGGGCGTGCGCCTGCTCCCGCCCCTCTTCGTTCAGATGCACGCCCGGCAGGCGACCGGCCAGTCGGCCCTGGGAGAGGTATTCGTTTTCTGCGTGGCGGATGAGGAAGAGGGTGGGCATGGGGGGGGGAGGTTGGTAGTTGGTAGATTGGTGGTTGGGAAATTGGTAGAGGTGATGAGGGGATTCTGATGGAATTGGGGGGATTTGTCAATCACAACGGTGGGGAGAGCGGATGCGCGCAGAGCAAGATCGCAATCCTCCACCAGTTGTGGTACGCTTGCGAACTTTGAAAGCAGAACGCGCAAAAGCACAGACGCAAAGGCGGCATGTCCCAGGCATCTTTGTGATGAATGCCGACATGGGCATTGGGGAAACGATCGAAGAATTGTTGCTCATTTGGGGCGCGTCAGACGAAGAAGAATATCACGACAACATTTGGTTTCTGCCGTCATACGAGATTTAGAAATATCGGCTACGGATTGGCTCGAAGGCGCAGGGGGTTGAGCCGGAGACTCACCCAAATATGATCTACAGCCCCGTCCTCGGGGCGCCCGAGGACGGGCTTTTGATCGAGTTTGGGAGCTATACACCAGGGACGGGTGGCGACGAAGTCCGCCCATGAGCATTTGGGCGTGGAGTATGACGAGACGGCACAGCCAAAGTTGTTGTGACAGGCGATGACGGTGGTCGTTGATTTGATTGCGCGGCTGTCGAAAGAATAAGATTGACAACCCCATTTTTTGCCGTAAAATGGAATTATGTACACCAGATTATTGCAACCTGCCGCTAACAAGAGCTTCTTCTTATTCGGTCCGAGAGGCACCGGAAAAACAACCTGGGTGAAAGCGCGCTTCCCGGACGCGGTGTATCTCGACTTGCTGGAATCCGGGCTGTTTACGCGCCTGCTTGCGGACCCGGGCAGGGTGGAGCGGTATATTCCGAAAGACTATGCCGGTTTTGTTATCATTGACGAGGTCCAGCGCATTCCCGAATTGTTGAACGAAGTGCACCGCTTGATCGAAGGGCGCGGCTTGAAATTTGTCCTGACGGGCAGCAGCGCCAGGAAACTGCGTCGCGGCGGCTACAACCTGCTGGCTGGGCGCGCCTTGACCTATCGGATGCACCCGCTGACGGCGCTCGAATTGGGAAACGATTTCGACGCCCCGCAAGCGGTTGTGCGCGGCATGCTCCCTCTGGCGCAGTCAGCCGATCATGACGCGTACCTGGAAAGTTATGTGCAGACTTATCTGGAGCAGGAAATATTGCAGGAAGGGCTGACCCGCAACCTGGCGGCATTCGGCCGGTTCCTGGAGGCGGCCAGTTTTTCACAGGGACAGCAGCTTAATATCGCAAGCGTGGCCCGCGAGGCGGCCGTGGACCGAAAAGTGGTCGAAGGCTATTTTGGTATATTGGAGGATTTGCTGATTGCTTGCACCCTCCCATCGTTTACCAAACGAGCAAAGCGCCGCCTCGTGGCTCACCCGAAATTCTATTTTTTCGATCCGGGCCTATATCGAACCATCCGCCCGATGGGGCCGTATGACATGCCGCAGGAAATCGGCGGCATCAGCCTGGAAACGCTGGTTTGCCAGCAATTGATGGCGGTCAATGACCTGCTCCGTTTGGAGTACACGCCCTATTACTTCCGCACGGCGGACGGCGTCGAAGTGGATTTCGTGCTGTACGGGCCAGGAGGCATCAAAGCCATCGAAGTCAAGGCAACCGACCGCTTTCAGGAGAATATGCTGGCCAGTCTGAAAACGTTCCGCGCCGATTATCCCGAAGCGAAGCTGTTCCTCCTGTATGGCGGAGAGCGGAAGATGTATTTCGAGGATATAACCGTCTTGCCGATCCAGGAGGCCTGTCTCACGATGGACAAGTGGTTGGGTTGAGGAAACAAACCTGCTGGATATTTGTATTCTCAACTGAATTACGATTTCTACATGGCCTGTTTCACCGTGACCACCCAAAAAAAACCGGGGTTCTGAAATTTCAAAAAAAATCGCCCCCCTTCGGGGGGGAACGTTTCAGGATTCAGGAACCAGGGATTCGGGACAATTGGGAGCGCACACCACCCGGAAACCGACATCGTTGAAGAAGTAATCCGGGACGTACCTGCTCCGGAAAGCGCAGCGGGCGAGGCTCCGACCGTAGTACCACGAGCCGCCCCGCAGCACACGCATATCCCCTGTTTCGGGGCCGCGCGGGTCTTTCACGGGCCGGGGCAGTTCCAGCAACTGCTGGTACGTATCCGGCGCGTACCAATCCCAACACCACTCCCAGACGTTGCCGACCATATCCAGGGCGCCGTAGGGGCTGGCCCCGTGGGGATACACGCCCACCGGGGTGGGGAATTGGACGCGCCCTTCCAGCGAGTTGCAGTAGTCTTTGTCCCAGCGGTTGCCCCAGGGCCAGAGGCCCCCACCCCGATCCTCCCCCAACCTGGGGGAGGGAGAATTCCCCTCTCCCAGGATTGGGAGAGGGGTCAGGGGTGAGGGAGTGAAGCGCGCCGCCCTCTCCCATTCAGCTTCTGTGGGCAGGCGGATGATTTCGTCTTCGCCCAGTTTCCCGATCCGTCGCAAGGCTTCGGTCAGCCAGAGGGTGTAAGCCCGGGCCTCGTACCAGGTGACGCCGATCACCGGCTGGTTGGCGTGGGTGTAATCGCGCTCCTCCCACAGCCAGGGCTGGCAGGCCTGGCCATGCTCGTCCCGTTTCTGCGCTTCCAGTTCTTCCCAGTTCTGGCGATAATCATCTTCCGGCATATCGAGCGCATGTAAAATCGCCTGAAGGTAAGCGGGACGCTCTAGCCCGGCTTTGACGCGTTTTTCGATTTGCGGCAGGGATTGGCGCAAGCCATCCAAAAGGTTGTGAAACAGCCAATACTGGTAGCTCTCCTCGAAGGCCATTTCACCGCGCAGCCAGCGCCGGGCGGGTTCATCCGGCCAGTAAGCTTCGTTTTCGTAGCCGCGCGCCTGCATAAAGCAGCGGTATTCGGCCACGGTGACCGGGTATCTGCTGATCGCATATTCACCGAGGGAAACGATCAGGTCTCGTTCGCCGGTTTTCTCGTGGTTTAAGATAAACTGTTCTTCAACACCAGCGGCCTTGAGTTTCTTCTCATCCTGGGCGTTGGTGCCCATGCGGAACGGCCCGGCGGGGATGGGGATGAGATCGGGGAGGATTATGCTTACCCCCTCCCCTGCCCCTCCCCCGATTTCGGGGGAGGGGTTGGGGGTGGGGGTAAAGCGCGGGTCGTCCAGGCTGGCCAGGGCCTTGCCCGCGGCAATGCGCAGGGAGAGGCGCTCCCGCGGGGAGTTCATCAGGGCCAGCAGGCGCTTTTGAATCAGCGCTTTGGTGTTCTCTGGCAGTTGCGCCTCCGATCCCAAGGCGCAGCGGGCCGCCAGGGGCGGGTTGTGGCGCAGCACAGCCTTCACGAAACGTTCCGCCTGGGCGGGGGTCAGCCTTCCCGCGGCAATCACGCTGGCCACTTCCCAATCCGTGGAGGGCGGGGCGGGCAGGGGGGCCCAGCGGCTGTAGACGAACTCCCATTTGCGCCAGGGGATACGCCAGAAACGCCCCTGCTTCAGCCACAGGCGGTGAGATTGGAAACGCCGGGCCAGCTCGATGGCGGCGAAATACTCCTGGAAGATCTGGTGGAAGAAGCGCGTGGTGTGGGCAGCGCCTTGGGGTTTCTCGATTTTCAATAATCCCGTGACAGCCCG
This sequence comes from Chloroflexota bacterium, assembly GCA_016865865.1. Taxonomy (GTDB): domain Bacteria; phylum Chloroflexota; class Anaerolineae; order Anaerolineales; family UBA11858; genus NIOZ-UU35. The sequence continues at coordinate 1,294 of VGOC01000035.1, read as the reverse complement.
TTCCAGGGTCGAGGCTTGTTTCGAGGGCCAGCCCAGAATGCGTCTCGCCTGGCGGTAGGTAAAGGTATAGTTCTGGCTGCGCAGCAAGCCGCGCCAGCCCAGGCGGGTGAGACTTTCCAGGCAGCCGGCACGCTGTTCGGGGGTCAGGTAGTGCCCCCCGGTGTGGTGCGGTTCATCCAGCCAACAGGCGACGAATTTTTCCAATAGTTTGGCGCGGTTGGGATCCAGGCCGTCGCCGCCGACGCGGGTCATCACCACCAGCCAGAAGGGAGTTTGCGCCAAACGATAAAGATCGCCGCGCCCCTGGCGGCGGTCTTTATCCAGTTTCTTCCAGATGTCGTCTGCCTGGTTTAGAATGCGCTTGTGCAGAAAGTTCTGGATGCGGGTTGCCTCCATTTCATAAATCACCAGGCGGGGCAGGTCGAGGCCTTCGCCGTAATCGTCGCTGCGGCAGGCGAAGATGGCACGGTTGCCCGCCTGGATGGAATTGCGGGCAAAAATCTTCCAGTGACTCATGCGCTCCTGGTAGCGCGGCATCTCGTTGAGGCCGTCGGCGAACAGCCAGAGGCGGCCATCCTGGAGGGCGGCATCGAGCGTGCCGCCGTCTTTCCATTGTTCCTGCCAGCGGCGGCGGAGGAAGACCAGCGGCCCCTCGCCGCGATAGGCGCTCAACGAAACGCGCAGCGGCTGCGGGCTGGCCGGGTCGAGGCGGTAGTCGCGCTCGACCTGCCGGTAGAGATGTTCCATCAGGGTAGTTTTGCCCGAACCGGGGATGCCCAGCAGAGCAAAGGCCGGGTAAGGCCGGTCGGTGGCCTTTTCCTTTTCTTGCATGGCCTCTGCCAGGCTGTGAAAGCGGTGAATTTCGTGGAAGCCGGGCGGCGTGTTGGGGTCTTCCCCGCTGCTGCGGACTTTCAGGCCGATCACCGGTTTCAACTCGGGGTCCGCGGCTCCCAGGCCCAGTTCGAGATCAACGAAGGCGTTCGGGTCATAAGGAGGCAATTCTGAGCCAGGGATTCCATCCGCTGGCGGAGGTTTTCGCAGGCGCTCCAGCAGGCTATCCCACTTTTCCAGGAGTTCAAGGGCGTTTTTCAGCAACCACCCGATTCCTACAATAACCAGGCCGATTCCCAGCACGATCCATACCCACCCGGCCGGCAATCTGGCGGACAGCCATCTTTGCCAGGCTTCGATCTGTTGAATGATCTCAGGGGGTTCGGGCGCGGCCGTCGGTGCGGGCGTCGCCGTCGGCGCGGGCGGCAGCCCGGTCTGCCAGGGCGCGGCGGCCAGCGAAAAG
>VGOC01000034.1 GCA_016865865.1 Chloroflexota bacterium | reverse complement strand
TGGCTATGCGCAAATCCTTCGAGGAGGTTTTGACAGAAAGTGATTTTCTGAGTCTTCACTGTCCACTGACCCACGAAACCAGAGGGCTGATCGACGCGCGGGTGTTGCGGAGCATGAAACCCACTGCCATCCTGATCAACGCCGCCCGCGGCCCTATCGTAAACAGCCAGGCCCTGTACAAGGCCCTCGACGAAGGGTGGATCGCCGCCGCGGCCCTAGATGTCACCGACCCCGAACCCCTGCCCCCCACTGATCCGCTCTATTCCCTGCCCAACTGCCTGATCGTCCCCCATATCGGCTCGGCCACCCGGCGCACTCGCAGACGAATGGCCGAACTGGCCTGTGAAAATTTGCTGGCCGGCTTGCGAGGAGAGCGGCTCCCATATTGTGTTAATCCAGAGGTGTATCAATAAACTGAATCATCCCCTCGGCACTCTCACCCGAATGGTCGTACCCTGGTCGAGAGTCGTTTCGATGGTCAACGTTCCCCCAATCGCTTCAGCGCGCTCACGCATGTTCACCAATCCCCACCCGTGTCGCTGCCCGGTTGATCGTGGCGCTGTATCATCAAAGCCAGACCCATTATCTTCGATCGCCAATTCGATTTCCTCCCGCTCCTCCTCGAGCGAGATCGTCACTCGACTGGCTCGAGCGTGGCGGGTCACATTCGTCAAAGCCTCTTGCGCGATGCGGAAGAGGGTATTTTCGACGTTTCCCGCCGGGCGAGGTTCCAGATCCTTCCCGAGCACCAGCATCTCGATCCCAGTTCGTTCCGAGAAACGATCGCAGCACCAGCTCAAGGTCGAGAAGAGGCCCTCATCATCCAACATCGGAGGGCGCAGATCATCCATCACATCGCGAATATTCTGTATGACTTCCTCTACCAGGGCAAGAGAACGATCCGCTAAGGACAGCCCGGCGTCCAGGCCCGCCTGTTCTATTTGCTCACGGATGTCGCCTAGGTTCAGCCCCAGAACGGCCAACGATTGACCGACCCCATCATGCAGTTCGCGAGCCAGACGGCGGCGCTCGTTTTCTTCGGCCTCGGCCAGGCGGATGGTGAGACGCTGTAATTCCTCCCCGCGCCGCCGCAAGGCTTGCTGAGTCTGGGCGTTTCTCAAAGCAATCGCTACCTGACCAGCAAAGGAACTCAACCGCTCGACATGGTGGGGAGCGAAGAATCGAGCTTTCGAATGGCCCATGCTCATGATTCCAATGACTTCCTTGTCTTCGGAAACAATCGGCGCGCCAATATATGAGCGAATCCACTCTCCGCCAACGACCTCATTCCAATAGGGCGATTTGCGAGTATTCCTGATCAGAAGGGGCTTCCTGGTGGCGGCCATTCTCTTCAGGTATGAGCATTCACTGAGCTTCCAGATTAACTGCGTCCCCGCCTTCCAGCCACTTTTCTCATGCCCTATCTGTCGGACGATGGTAACACATTCACCTTCTACGAGCATCAGGTTGATAGATTCCCCCGGGACAACCCGCCAAACATTCTCGAGGATCCGATCGAATACCTGATCGATCTCCAGAGGGCCGCTCAGGGCCAGGGCGGTATCGCGCAAAGCTTCGGCAATGATCCGTAGCTCACGTTCCTGCTCTTCGGCGAGTTTCCGCTTGGTGATATCGCGCACAACGCTCACCCAACCAATGCGCTGGCCTTGTTCGTCTTCTAAGACGGCCACACTATGTTCTGTGGGGAAGACTGTCCCATCCCTACGCCTCATCCTGAACTCCAGATGACCCAAAAAACCCTTCTCCTTGATAGAAGAGTACAGGTATCCTCTAAACTCCTCGAGCGCAGCCTCGTCAATGTGCAGGAAGGTGGTCGTCCGACCGATCATCTCATCGAGGTCGTAACCAAAAATCTCCGAGGCTGCTTGATTACAACTGATGATCTCGACCGTATCAGCGTCAATGATGAAAACGGCATCATGCAGGCTGGCGAATGTCTTCACCATCAATTGCTGATACTCTCGCAAGGATGCTTCTGCTTTCTTTTGCTCAATGCGTAATCGTTGAGTTTCTAAGATCGTCTTGATGAGATGAGGCAGCCGCCTGATCTGAGACGGCGTCTTGATGACATAATCGGCCGCGCCGCGCTTGATGGCTTCCACAGCTACTTCCTCGGAGCCGGTGCCGGTCACGATAATCACCGGCGTACCGGGCATACGCTCTTGAACAGCATCTAAAACCTGAAATCCAGTGAACCCCAGGATGTTGAAATCGCTCAACACCAGGTCATAGTTTTTCGCCCTCAATAGGGTATCGAACTCCTGGCGCGAGGCAGCCTCGACAAGCTCGAAAGCGCCCTTATCGCAGTGCAGTTCTTCTCGCACCAGGGCGCGATCCATAGGATAATCATCAACATAAAGGATACGGACAATTCGATCATTCATCGTTCATCATGGAGGAAATCAAATCATTAGCATCGCGTCCCCGAAAGAATAAAAACGGTAACCCTGCTCTTTGGCGATTTTATAGGCTTCCAAAACGCGCTCACGCCCGGCGAAGGCGCTCACCAACATAATCAGGGTCGAGCACGGCAGGTGGAAGTTGGTGATCATGGCATCCACGACCTGAAACCCATAGCCTGGCAGGATGAACAAATCCGTAGGGCCTTCGAAGGGAAGGATTTTGTCCGCCCCGGACAGAAGAGCAGCCGATTCCAACGCCCTCACGCTGGTCGTCCCCACGGCGATCACACGCCCCCCGGCGTGGCGCGCTGCCTCGATGGCTGTCGCTGCCTCCGAGGTGATCTGGCACCACTCGGTGTGGATTTCATGCTGGCGGGGATCCTCTTCGTCCACCGGGGCAAACGTGTCCAGGCCAATGTGCAGGGTTACAAGAGCAAAGCGAATCCCCTGCCCCTTGAGGCGGGCGATCAACTCAGGGGTGAAGTGCAACCCCGCTGTTGGCGCGGCTGCCGAGCCAGGCTCCTGAGCATAGACAGTCTGATAACGCTCCGGATCGTCCAGGGGGGTGTGGATATAGGGCGGCAGAGGCACATGGCCAATGGCGCCTAACTGTGGGGTGAGCGGTTGATCGAATCGCACCAGGCGGCGCGGGCCGCCCAAATCGGCCAGAATTTCAGCCTGAGGCCCATCTTCTATTCGAACTCTCTTTCCTGGGATCAAGCCTTTTCCCCCTGCCAGAGCCTCCCAGAGCTGGGCCTCCCGGCGGCGCAATAGAAGCAGCTCGATCCGGCCCCCGGTGGGGATTTTCCGCCCAAACAGGCGCGCCAGGATGACGCGCGTCTGGTTGAGGACGAGGATATCGTTCGGGCGCAAGTAGCGGCCCAAATCACGAAAGTGGGCGTGCTCCATCATTCCCGAATCCCGCTTGAGGATCAGCAAGCGCGAGGCGTCGCGCTGGGCAAGGGGCGTCTGCGCGATGAATTCTGCAGGAAGATCGTAATCGAAATCAGAAGTCTTCAAGAATCGTCTCTTCCAACATGATCGAAAATACTACAACAATTTCGGCTGCTGCTGGCGTGGAGGCTGCAACCCGATGTGCTCGTAAGCCGCGGGGGTGGCCACCCGGCCCTGGGAAGTGCGATCCAGGAAACCCAACTGCATCAAGTAGGGTTCGACGACATCCATAATGGTATCAGGCTCCTCGCTAATAGAGGCCGCGATGGTCGCCAGACCCACCGGGCCGCCGTTGTACTTCTCGATAATGGCGCGCAGGACCCGGCGATCCATATCATCGAGGCCGCAATCGTCTATATTGAGCAAATCCAGGGCTTGTATGGCAATTTCCTGGGTGACTGCGCCATCAGCGCGCACCTGGGCGTAATCACGCACCCGGCGCAGCAAACGCAAGGCCACCCGCGGCGTCCCTCGCGAACGCTGCCCAATGGCGGAAATTCCTCCCGGATCAGCCGGCACTGCCAGCTTCGCCGCTGCTCGCACGATGATCTCTTCCATCGCGGGTAGATCGTAATAATCGAGCCGGTAGGTTGCGCCGAAGCGCGCCCTCAGCGGGGCGGTGACCAACGCCAGGCGCGTCGTCGCTCCAACGACCGTGAAGCGCGGCAGCTTCAGGCGCACCGAGCGCGCCGAAGGCCCCTTGCCGATGACGATATCCAGAGCGTAATCTTCCATGGCCGGATAGAGTATTTCCTCGACAGCCCTGCCCAAACGGTGGATCTCATCTATGAAGAGAATATCGCTGGCGCGCAAATTAGTCAGGATTGCAGCCAGGTCGCCGGCTCTTTCGATGGCTGGCCCGGACGTGACCTTGATGTTGACTCCCATCTCATTAGCTAAAACATGCGCCAGGGTAGTCTTGCCCAGGCCGGGCGGCCCATAGAACAGGACATGGTCCAAGGCCTCCTTACGCCGCTTAGCGGCCTCGATCAAGATTTTCACGTTCTCTTTGATCTGGGTCTGCCCGATCATGTCAGCCAGCCGGGTCGGGCGCAGGGCATGATCTAGACGATCACCCGCCTTGAGTTCAGGATCAATGACGCGGCTCTGAGATTCACTCATGGGTTCTATTATACAACATCGCTTCGAGTATAATTATGAGTTAACTAAAAAAATGAACGAGGGGGCAGGGCGGCATAGATGGGGGTGCGTGCTACGCACGCACCCCCATCTATGCCGCCCCGAATCAAAATCGAAAAAAGCAAACGCCGCATGATCGCCGAGGATATTGCCGCGGCCCTTCTACTCGCAAAATTTCGCCGCAGAGATACTGAGCGAGCAGTGATTTGATGCAAAGGAGGAAAAGATGACTGATAGACAAGCGCTAGGGATCGATATCAACCAATATGCCAGGACAGGCGGCGTCAATTATAGTTTAGCCAGGGAGCACATCCAGGCTGGCGTTTACGACTTCGTGATCATCAAAGTCGGCCTGGGATTATACAAAGTCGGCATCTTCGACGAACAGGTCAACGGCTGCGTCCAGCACGACATCCCCTACACCACCTATCATTTCCCCGATCCCGACGTGGATATGAAAGCCCAAGCCCGGAAATACGTTGATTGGGTGGGCGCCAAGCAGCAATCCTATATCGTGGATGTCGAAAAGCCGCGCTCAAATTCCAGACCTCCCAACCGGAGCGAATTGCTGAGCTACCTGGGTGAATTGGAAGGTTTGATCCAGAAGAAACCGATCCTTTATTCGAGCATCAGCGTCCTCAGCAGCATTAATTTCATCAACGACGCCAAAGGATACAAGCTCTGGATTGCTCACTACCTGTATATGAAATCACTATGGCCCGCTCAGAAGAAGAAGTATCGTTATTTCCATGATTTCGTCACCGACCACGACTGGGAAATCCCGCCGGCCGCCAAAGGTACCGGATTGGAAAACAATGTCATCTTGTGGCAGTTCACAGACATAGGCGATGGGCGGAGGTATATCTACAACGAGCATACCAACGATCCAACCTACCCTATTGGGATGACCAACGCCGACCTGAATATCTCTATCCAAAAGCGCGATGACTTCATGGCGTCTGTGTTCAGCGCTGGGCTAAAAGATATCACCGCCCAATATATCGAGGCCCTCGACAGTCACGACCCCAACCGGGTCGTCGGTCTCTACGCCGACCAGGCCGTTCACAGCACCCCCGAGCGAACGATCCATGGCAAAGAAAAGATCAAAGCCTGGTATCAAACCCTCTTCACGCAACTGCTGCCCAACGGCTCCTTCCAACGCACAGGCTTTACTGCCTCTGGCAACTCGCGCACCTGCTCCTGGACAGCGCGCTCCGACGCGGGCCAGGTTCTCGATGGCAACGACACTTTTGGATTGATGAATGATAAGATCGTCTATCACTACACCCACTTTAATGTGACACAATAAAGATGGTCGCTGCCATCACCGACCAGACCAACGATGATGGACTCTTCACCGCCATTTCATTTATATGGCCTGGAAGAGCTGGTCGTTTGCGGACAAGAAATAGTCATCGCCGTGGTTGACGTTTTTAGGCTATCGTATTCTCAAGAGAATGGAGCATTGATCGTTTTATTGAGCAGCCTTGGTATTACCAAGAACATATGTAAAAGCAGTAAAAAATAATTCGTGATTTATTTATGGTAAACTAACTGACACAACGACCGTGGCGAGAAATTTCAACGGCAGATTTTGAGTTTAACTTATACAGGAATTTATCCACCTTTTCTTGGTATAAGTTGCCTACGAAAAAGTAAATCACGGGAAAGGAATCACAAGATGGAACAATTAATTACTTGCCCCAACTGCAGTAAGCAATTCCCTTTGTCCGAGGTTGCTGCTCAACAGATTGAAGAAGCGATTAGTGAACGTCTCGTGAAAGAACGAGCCACATTGAAGAAGCAGCTCAAGAAGGACTACGATACAAAGTTTAAAGTTGAATTTGAAAAGCGAAAAAAGCTGCTTGAGGATGATGCCAGGGCAAAAGCGGAAGAGGAACATCATAGAAAAGATCAGGAAAAAGATGGGGTCATCAATTCTTTGCGCGAACAGATCAGCAATCTAGAACGCCGAGCCAAACAAGGTTCCCAGCAAATGCAAGGGGAAGTCGCCGAGCTTTCACTGGAGTCCATACTTCGGATAAATTTTCCTTCTGACCAAATTGAGCCCGTCCCTCAAGGCATACGAGGTGCAGATATATTGCAGAAAGTACGTTCTGTCACAGGACAAGAATGTGGCATACTGGTATGGGAATCAAAAAACACCAAAACTTGGAATGACGCGTGGTTATCTAAGTTGAAAGATGACCAGAGGGATATGAGAGCAGAAATAGCTATTTTAGTTTCTACTGTTTTGCCTGCAAATATCACCCATTTCGGTAATATGGAAGGGGTGTGGGTAACCGACGCTCGTTATGTGGTCGGTTTAGCGTCAGTTTTGAGAGAAGGTATGATCCAAATCTATTCAACAAGACGCGCTACTGAAGGTAAGAACGAAAAGATGGAGATGCTTTACGGTTATCTAGCGGGAACAGATTTCAAGCAGAAAGTCGAAGCCATCGTCGAAGCTTTTGTCAACATGAACAATGATCTTGAGCGCGAAAAACGCGCCATGGAAACCGCTTGGTCAAAACGCGAAAAACAAATTCAAAGAGTCGTACGCAATATAGCTGGCATGTATGGAGATATGCAAGGTATTATAGGCGCGACTCTACCACCGATTGAACACCTTGAGTTACCAACTCCATATGACACTTCTGAAGGAGAGTAAAGATTCGTTGAGCCAAACCAGTAGGCTAACATCGGCTCCCCCTGATAAGCAGGGCTTCTCCCCTGAGGAGCCCGTTAGCCCGGAGACTACTAATATCACACGGGATTTAAAATGCGATTAACGCGATTAAGAATACGAAACTACCGCTCTATTGTTGATACAGGCGATATTTTCATCGAAGCTTTACAAGGGTTTGTCGGGGAGAACAACTCTGGTAAATCTAACATTCTTAATGCCATTCAGATTTTCTTGACTTCTGGCACAGGCGGAATAAATCAAGAAGATTTCTTTGACGCAAATAACCCAATTACGATAACAGCGACATTTGGCAACTTGTCTCAAGATGAGAGGAAACGATTGCGACCATATCTAATTGGTGATGAGCTTTCTCTTGAAAAAACCGTATATTTTGACGAAGATAAGAAATCTGGAAAAGTTCGGCCAAAGGCTGAATACCACGGATATCGGGCTATTCCTAAAGATTGGTGGCTTTCAGTGGAAAAAGTGATCGAACACACTGATACTTCGAGACCAAAATGGGAAGAAATCGCGATAGAGAAGGGTATTTTAGAGTACGTTCAAGACTCTTCAGGAAAAGTCGACAAATCCAGTTACGAAGCCGGATTACGAAAACTCATAATCGAAAGAGAAGATATTGAATTCGACGAATCTGAAATCGGGGATACTCAGGCTCTTGGTTTTCAGTCTGTGTTATTAGACGAACTTCCACTTTTTCGTATCTTGCCTGCAATAACGGATTATTCAGATGAAATAGACAGAAGGTCATCAAGCACCAATTTCCGTTTATTAATGGGTGACTTAGCCGAGAGAATATTGAGATATGATGACAGATTTTTACAAGTTGAGGATCATCTCAATCAACTTTCATGTTTGCTTAACCCACCAAAGAATGATGAGAAACGCAAGGATGGCGAGGAAAGACTCAAAGTATTGGAAGATGTCGAAGCCAAATTGAGCGGCTTAATCGCGCGCCTAATGCCATCTGTCCAAAGTGTGCAAGTTGGCGTTGAAGTAGAGCAAATTAGAGATGTCTTTTCAAGGGGTGTATCAATTAAAGTAAATGACGGGAGACTGACAGAAGTCCTAATGAAGGGACATGGTTTGCAAAGATGCGTTGTATTTGGGCTGATTCAGGCATTAATATTAAACCAACGCGGTTTGCTAATAGACACTCTAGAAGAAGCAGATGGTGCGGAAGCAGATAATCGTACTATAATTTTGGCGATCGAAGAACCCGAATTATATATACACCCTCAAATGCAGCGGGTAATATTCAGTGCGCTAAGAGATTTTTCGACAACTGACCAGGTTATATATAGCACACACTCCCCTTATTTATTGACATTAGCAAGTACGAATCAATTGCCATAGTTCGTAAGACCTCTGTTGAAGAAGGAACAAAAATTAGGCAATGCGAATCTGGGGTATTGGATGAGATAAGTGAGAGAAAAACATTTCAATTCTTAGCAAGTTTTGGCGAAGTGGAAAATAAAATGTTCTTTGCAAACAAAGTTATCCTAGTAGAAGGTGAAGAGGATATTATTGCTATACTAGCGACTGGAAGAGAACTATCATTATTTAGAGAATTCCCTGAGGAGTTGGGGGTTACAATTGTATCAACCGGTTCTAAACAAGAAATGCCTAAATTCATGAAGATACTTAATTCGTTTAGGATACCTTATATCATCCTTCACGAATTAGATGGTAATCCAAACTCTGATGATAGTAGAAGAATTAGAGAACTTTTGAACGATAACCGAGAAGTAACTATACCCTTGCGTTTGGAAGACTCAGTAGGGCATCAAGGACATTTCCAAAGGGCATATTATGCTAAGAAATACTTTGAGAACCCTGATAACATAACGAATGAGTTTAAAGAAATTATTACCGCTATGTTTTAAAGTACAAGGTATAGAAAAAAAGCTGGTTTATACAAAATGCAGATGACACGGCTTTGCCACGAGTGTACACTGCGCAATTTGCAGAGTTTAGTTTAGTGTGGGCGAATATAAATATTTTATGGAAGACATACCCCCCCAATTCACCCCAGCTAAGTATTATCGGAAGATTTCATGAAGACATTAGGTCTCAGCCATGTTGCCCTGATTCTAGTCGCCATCATCCTGGCTTGTTTTATCGCCATTTCTCCATCCAACAGCCAGGCCGCTTCAGAGACCCTCACCGCCCCCTACCTGATGGCCTTCCACGCCTGCGAGACTGGCGGCGCAGCCGACTGCCACGACCCGCGCAACCACAGAGTCTACCTGGCGCAAAGCGCGGATGGCGTGAATTGGAGCATCGTTCCCGGCTGGCAGCCATTCCCTGGCTCGGTTCCCGACGTGATCCGCCGCGGAGAAACCCTGTACCTCTATACCCCCGGCCGACTGACGCGCTACCACCTGGATACGAACACCCTGGACCCGTCAGAGCAGGTGGAGATTTCCGGGCTGCAAGGCGGCTATGTAGATCCATCTCTGATCCTTGACGATACGGGTCAATTGGCGCTCTTCTTTCTCTATGGCCAGCCTGGCAGCGACCCGGCTGGTTGCGCCCCCAGCGAGACGAGTTGCCTCCGACAGATCGGCTCAGCTACCGAAGTCCTGGGAAGCAATGGCGCAGCGTTTACCCTGGACGACGGCCAACGCGCCTCGATGACCATAGATCCCTCATTGCAGATCAAATCTTTCTCCGACCCCGACATCTTCTTCAATGGCGACCAATATGTGCTGTATATCTCTCATGGGCCGTCCACCTCGGTCTGGGTCTCGAAGGAGCTCCGCGGCGAATACGTCCTGGAACCCGGCTTGCTACAGGGGATGCTGGCGCTTGGGATTGGGGGCGTTCCGGCGGGGTATTTCGACCCAAGCTCCGGCCAATACTGGACGTACGCCCACATAGATCGGCAAGGGCAAACGGTCATCCGGCGGGCTGTCCACGATGATCTATTCCATCCATTGGATGAGTCCGAGTTCGGCATCGTGATCTCCGGCGAAAGCCTCGGCCTGGGCGCGAATTTCAGCGTCGCCAGCCCGGGTTTCGCGGTCAATCACCCCGACGATAATGAATTTACTGAAAGTACAGGTCAATCGCCTGGTGGACAGCCCGGCCCGGAATTCGAGTCAGGTGGACCTCCCATCAGCAGCCATAACGCCTTTACCGATCAAGTCTACTACGCCACATCCAGCGACGGGTTGAATTGGAGCGCCGGCGCCCTGCTTTCCGAAAAGGCCTCCGTGCCCGATGTCATGCGCGCTGCCGATGGCGCGCTGTGGGCCTATTGGGTAGATTTCAGTTACATGGCCGGCCCCAATATGGAGCGCATCGGAATCGCCCGCAGCACGGACGATGGCATCACCTGGGAGATGCTGGGAAATGTCTACTTCACTAGCCTGGGCAGTATCGTCCCAGTGGATCCCGATGTGGTCGAGCTGTCAGATGGCCGTTTCCGTATGTACATCTTCGATATATCCGTACACCAGCTCTCCCACCCCATCTATAGCGCGGTCTCCGAAAATGGCCTCGACTTCACCCTGGAGGAGGGCGTGCGCCTCTGGATGGAGGATATCTACGACCCCGACGTCATCCAACTTCCCGATGGCAGCTACCGCATGTACGTGAACTCGGGGGATATCCTCAGCGCCGCCAGCCCCGACGGCCTGATCTTTACCGCCGATGAGGGCGTGCGCGTCGAAAATGGCAGCGTGCCTGGTTCTATTGTCATGCCAGATGGCAGCATCCGCATGTATAACTGTGCACGTGGCATCTCCGTCTACGAAAGTCAGAACGGCCTGGACTTCAACCTACTGAAGGAAGGCATCATTCGTGATGAGAGCAGCGCAGGCCAAATCATCTGCGACCCATCCGTCACAGCCCTGGATGACGGCTATCTGATCGTCTACAAAACCAACCCAGGGCAGTGAACAACCTAAGGAGACACCCATGACAACCAAAGCATCTGTGGATGATTTCATCTCTCAAAAAGCCCTCGCGGTGGTCGGCGTTTCGCGCGGCGGGCAGAAGTTCGGCAACATGGCCTACCGCGAGCTCAGGGCTAACGGCTATAAACTGTACCCCGTCCACCCAACTGCCGAAAAACTGGAGGGCGACCGCTCCTTCTCGGACTTCGAGTCACTGCCAGAGAAAGTGGGGGGCGCGCTGATCATCGTCCCACCCGCGCAGACCGAGAAAGTCGTCCGCGAGGCGGCCGCAGCGGGCATTCCTCGCGTCTGGATGCAGCAAGGGTCGGAGTCCGAAGCCGCTATCCGATTCTGCCAGGAGAACGGCATCGCCGAGGTCCACGGCGAGTGCATCCTGATGTTCGCCGGGAAATCGTTCTTCCACAAACCGCACCGGTGGGTCTGGCATCTGATCGGCAAGGCTCCGAAGTAACATAGACGCGCCTGCCATCCACCCTCCACGCGGCTGCGCCCGCCTCATCTGGCGGCTGCCTATCGGCCTCTACCGACTCGGCCTGGGTTGGCTACTGACCAGTCATTTTCTCCTGCTGACTCACACCGGCCGCAAGAGCGGACTGCCGCGCTATGTCGCGTTGGAAGTCATCCGCTACGACGAGGCTGCAGATACGTATATCGTCGCTTCGGGTTTCGGCGAAAAAGCGGACTGGTTCCTCAACTTGCAGAAGACACCTCGCGCCAAAATCCAGGTTGGGTTCAGGCGGGTCGAAGTCGAGTCTCGCCGCCTGCCGCAGGAGGAGGCTGAACGCGAGGTGCTCGATTATGCCTGCCGCTATCCCATTCCGATGCGTGAATTGATCCACATCATCGGGTATCAATGGGACGGCACGGAAGAAGGCCTGCGCGCTCTGACGCGCCTGGTGCCGATCGTCGCGCTTCAGGCGTTGTCCACCCCCCTCCCCTGATGTTCGCCTTCAGCCCGACGGTCATCCCCCGTCCGAATGAATGGCCTCCGGCGCGAATTTTCATCCCTGGCTATTTCTTCTTCGACCTGGCATTTTGTGTTTGACCATCGCGCCCTCATACGGTATAATCACGCCCTGGCTTAGAACAAAATAAGGTGTCTTCTCAATAACTTGGGGGAAGATGGGGGGTGTGCGGGCGGCGAAGCCGCCCGCACACCCCCCGCCCCCCTTATTATTGAGATGATACATAAAAAGGTACTACTCAGCCAAACGGGGAAGTTCCCGAAAAAAGGGTGTGCGAAGGGGGCTGCGCCCCCTTCGCACACCCTTTTTTCGGGCGAATCCGTTCGATGGCTGAGCAGTTATAAAAAAAGAAAGCAAAGGTACAAAATCATGCCAAAACGAACTTATCAACCAAAAATTCGCCGCCGCGTGCGCGTGCACGGTTTTCGCTCTCGAATGTCTACCCGTGGAGGCCGAGATGTTCTCAAACGACGCAGACAGAAAGGCCGTCATCGCCTGGTGGTGAAAATGAACGATCACGTGAAGAAGACGAATTGGAAGAGTTAAGGCCACTTGGGCTGGCAGAATTCCTCGTTACAGGTTGAGGGGTGGAACGCAAGCTCCGTCTGACCAGTGCGACCGACTTCAAGCGGGTGCGGCGATTCGGAAAGTCATTTGCCCACCCGCTTGTTGTGCTAATCATCCAGCCTAACCAGTTGGCGATTTCCAGGTTTGGCGTCACCGCCGGAAAGTCTATCGGCGAAGCTGTCAGCCGCAATCGAGTAAGGCGTCGAATTCGAGAGATCATCCGAACGCTTATTTCACAAATTCCGACAGGCTGGGATATCATCCTTATAGCCCGAAGCGCAACGATCCAGGCGGAATATCGAGAAATCCAGACCGCCATCGAAGAGTTGTTACGAGAGGCCAGCCTTTTGCAAGATCAGAATGTCCACTGAATATCCTCTCGATCATATCGAGTATGCAGAACACGAGTCTCGCCAGCGCGACGAGGAACCGCGTTTGCGGGACCTGCCGCGTTCGATCTTCTCGTTGCCGCGCCTGCCGTTGCTGACCCTGATTCGGTTCTATCAAATGACCATCTCGCGCGCCTTGCCGCCCAATACCTGCCGCTTCTATCCCACCTGCTCGCACTATGGGTACAAAGCAATCTATCAGTACGGCGCGCTCAAAGGCAGCTTGATGGCAATCTGGCGCGTCCTGCGCTGCAATCCTTTCAACCCGGGAGGGTACGATCCTGTCCCCTGAATATCTGCAAACCTGGCAGTGTTCGCTGAGCAGCGATCAGGCGCATTGTCACCGCAAAAGCCCTCATCCACGCTCATCGCTCACTGATCATGGCAACGGACAACGAAACACATGATAACAAAACGTCTATCCTTGATTATTTTTGGCTTGCTGTTGATCGCGTTGGCGTCGAGCGCCTGCGCCAGCGGAAACGGCGTAGTGGCTTCCGGCTGGGCTGGCATCGCCACCGATGAAGACACCGCCTACCTGTCCTACAATACCCAGGTGTACGCCATTGACCTGGCCAGCGGCAACCTGCGCTGGCGCTACCCATCCGAGCCGGATGCCAAAATCACCTTCTACGCGCCCCCGGCTCTGACACAAGACGGACAATTGATCGTCGGCGGATACGACAATATTCTATATAGCCTCGATCCCCTGAATGGTCAAATCAACTGGACCTTCGAAGGCGCTGAAGGGCGCTTTGTGGGAGGTCCTTTAGTCACTCGATATGGGATCTTCGCCCCCTCCACGGACAATAAAGTCTACGCCATCGCCTTCGATGGACAGCCGCTGCGCGATCCCTTCTCGACCGAAGCGGAGATTTGGGCCAGCCCAGGCAGCGATACCGAGTGCAATTGCCTCTACGTGGCCTCGATGGATCACCGGGTTTACGCCATAGACGCAAGAACAGGCGCTCTGAGGTGGGTAACGGAAGATCTCGGCGGCGCAATCGTTGGAACGCCGGCGTTGAGCAGCGACCGCCAGTTGTATATCGGGACTTTTGCCAAAGAGATGCTCGCCTTGAACGCCGAGGACGGAGTCGCGCTCTGGCGGTTTCCTACCCAGGATTGGGTCTGGGGCGGCCCGGCCTTGGGCGACGACGCCCTCTACTTTGGAGATCTGAGCGGCGCATTCTTCGCAGTAGATCGCCAGAGCGGAGTCCAAATTTGGCAGATTCAGGCAGGAAGTTCGATTGTCGGCGCCCCACTGGTGACCGAAGATGCCATCTACCTGACCGCCGAAAACGGCCTGCTGATCTCGTTGACCCCCGAGGGCGTCAACCGATGGCAGACAGAATTCGAGGGCAACACCTACGCCGGTCCAGTGGCGGCTGGCGATTTGATCCTAGTTTCGACCTCCAAGCCCGAAGCCCTACTGGTTGCCTTCGACACTGAAGGAGTCCAGAAATGGATCTTCAGCGATGCTGTGGAGAAATAGCCTAGAAAACAACTGTTCAGGCTAAAGCCTCGACAGTGAGGAATTCCGCAACAAGGGTGTGCATGCGAATGCACCCCCACGCACACCCTTGTTGCGGCGAACCCTCTAGCTTGACTGAGTAATCGAATTAGAAATGGAAAAACGCTATGTGGGATTCTTTCATTAGCCTCATGATCAACATCTTGCTCTACATCTACTCGTTCGTAGGGCAAGACTTCGGCCTGGCCATCATCTTATTCACCATCCTTGTTCGCCTTGTCACCTACCCGTTGAATACTCAACAGGTCAAACAGAGCAAGGCTATGCAGGAATTGCAGGAGAACAAGAAATGGCAAGAGGCTCAGAAGAAGTATAAAAACGATAAAGAAAAGCTCGCCCAGGAGCAGATGAAACTCTACAAGGAATTGGGGGTAAATCCCTTTGGGTCCTGCCTGCCAACGCTGATCCAATTCCCGATCATCATTGGCCTCTATCAGGCCATCATTCGGGCACTGGCTGTCAGCCCGCTACAGTTGCTGAACCTCTCCAAGCACATCAACGATGGCGCGGATCTGATTCCACTCAACAAGAACTTTCTATGGATGGATCTCAGCCTGCCCGAAAAAGACTTCGGTCTGGCAATCGCAGGATTTGGCATTCCGATTCTGGCAATCATCGTTGTCGTCACCAGTTACATGCAAACCAAGCTGATGACGCCGCCGGGCTCAGTTGGCGCAAGCGACCAGAGCGCGCAGATGTCAAAAATGATGAATCTGTACATGCCAATATTTATGGGATGGCTTGCCTATAGCTTCTCCTCTGGGTTGGCGCTCTACTTCGTCGTCAGCAACCTGGCCACTATCCTGCAATATGCCCTGATGGGACGCCTCGACTGGGGCAATCTACTCCCAAAATGGGCAAAGAAATAACCGGAGAATTGATTATGACCAACCATCGCGCCACGCTGGAAATCATTGCCCCGACGATAGACGAAGCCATCGAAAAAGGGCTGAGAGACTTAGGCTTACCCCGTGAAGAGATCGAAGTAGAAATCCTCGATGAAGGAAGCAGCGGATTATTTGGGTTGGGATCGCGCCAGGCGCGCGTTATGCTGATCGTAAAAGGCGAAACGGAATCTGGAATTTGGCCTGATTCTGGCCCCACGGTGGGCGTAAAACCCGAGGCGGAGACCCCCGAATCCAGACCGGAGGGGACTGCAACCCAGACCGACGCCTACCTGGTTGACGTCGCCCAGGGGATCGTCAGCGACCTGCTGCACAAAATGAGACTCGATGACGCAAAAGTGGACGCCTACATAGGCGAGGCCTATGGCCCCCTGAACCGCATCCCCATTCATGTTGATATCTACGGCGACGATCTGAGCATTCTGATTGGACATCGAGGCGAAACGCTTGAGGCCTTGCAATATATCGCCAGTCTGATGCTGGGCAAAGAACTCGAACGCTCCGTACCCCTGGTCATAGACGTCGAGGGATACCGGTTGCGTCGTGAACAACAAATCCGCAGGTTGACGCGCCGCATCGCCGATCAGGTCATCCAGACCAATCGCAGCCAGGCGTTGGAACCGATGCCGGCTAACGAGCGCCGCATCGCTCACCTCGAACTGCAAAACGACCCCCAGGTTTATACCGAAAGCATGGGGATCGGACGGCAACGTAAAGTGATCATCTACCCTCAGGAGAAGGTAAATCAGTGAACATTCTCAAATCCATCTGGGAAGGCTGGAAAAGAGTGGGAAAATTCATCGGCGACTCGATAGCCCGAGTTTTCTTAACCCTGTTCTATTTCACCATTTTCATGCCCTTCGGGATACCAACAAGGCTTTTTGGCGACCCGCTCAACGTCAGATATAGAAACAGCCCCACATTCTGGCTCGACAGGAGCACCAAAGATATCGAACTCGACCACGCACGGAGACAATTTTAATGTATATCCTTGGCATCTCTTGTTACTATCATGACGCCGCGGCCGCGCTGCTAAAAGATGGAATGTTGGTTGCAGCAGCAGAAGAAGAACGTTTCACCCGCGTGAAGCATGATTTCGGTTTCCCGCACAATGCCATCGAATTCTGTTTACAGCACGCAGGAATAACGCGCCAAGACCTCGATTATGTGGTGTTTTATGAGAAGCCGCTGCTCAAATTCGAACGCATCCTGATGTCGTCTCTGGGCACCTTCCCAAAATCCTGGGGTGTCTTCCGGGAATCGATGATCACCTGGTTCAACGAAAAACTCTGGATCAAGAGCCAGATCATCGAAAAGCTCGATATCCCCATGCAAAAACTGCTCTTCGTCGAGCATCACCTGAGCCACGCAGCCAGCGCCTTTTTTAGCGCCCCCTACGAAGAAGCAGCCATCCTCACTATAGATGGAGTCGGAGAGTGGACTACGGCAACTGTTGGCAAAGCGACCGCAGATTGGAGCAATGGCAAGTCATCGAAACAACGATCCAATCATATCGAGTTGTTCAACGAAGTTAAATTTCCTCACTCGCTTGGTCTGCTCTATTCGGCTTTCACCGCATTCCTCGGTTTTCAGATCAACGAGGGTGAATACAAAGTCATGGGGATGGCGCCCTATGGTCAACCCACTCGCGTAGAGGATGTCTACAAACTGATCCATGTGGCGGATGATGGCAGCTTTGCGCTCGACATGGATTATTTCTCTTTCCATCACTCGACGAAACACACGTTCAATCATAAATTCGAGAAGCTTTTTGGCGAACCCCGCGTACACGAATCGGTATTCTATACCCCCACAACCCACCCCAACAAAGATCACCCCCAATGGGATGAGGCCACTGCCCAGTTGAACCAGCATTACGCCGACATCGCTGCCAGCATCCAGCAAGTCACTGAAGATATCATGCTAAAAATGGCCTTCTATGCGTACGAACAAACTGGCCTCGAGAAACTATGCATAGCCGGCGGGGTCGCCTTGAACTCAGTAGCGAATGGGCGCATATTACGGGAATCGCCGTTCGAGGAGTTGTTCATCCAACCGGCTGCCGGCGACTCCGGAGGGGCTTTGGGCGCTGCGCTATACGCCTACCACGTTCTCCTTGGACAACCGCGCAAGTTCATCATGGAACATGCCTATTGGGGGAAGAATTATTCAACAGACGAAGTACGAAGCGCCATAACCAACGCGGGTAGATCTTATATGCTCATCGAAGATAAAGAAACGCTCGCCGCGATGATGGTAGAAGATCTACTGGAGGGGAAAGTGATCGGCCTCTTCCAGGACCGCTTCGAATGGGGGCCAAGGGCGTTGGGTAACCGCTCGATCCTGGCAGACCCGCGCCAGGGGAAAATGAAGGAAATCGTCAACGAACGCATCAAGTTCCGGGAGCCTTTCCGTCCGTTCGCGCCTGTGATCCTGGAAGAAAGAGCCGCGGATTATTACGTAAACCTCGATGACCCCGCCCGCCATTATCCGCTGCGCTATATGCTGATGGTCTACAACACCAAAGACGATCAGGGAGAGAAGATCCAGGCTGTCACCCACCAGGGTGGATCGGGACGAATACAGACGGTGCGGCGCGAATGGAATCCGCTCTATTATCGCACGATCGAACTCTTCGAGCAGGCTACCGGCGTGCCAGTTCTGTTGAACACCAGCTTCAATCTACGAGGCGAACCCATTGTCACTACCCCCGCAAACGCGCTGAACACATTCGGGAAAAGCGACATCGACTCGCTCTATATGGATGGGTTTGCGATCTGGAAAGATGAGTCTGCTGAAAGAACCTAACAGTAAGAGCGTGGGCGGAACATATGGGGTGCGTGCTGCGCACGCACCCCATATGTTCCGCCATACATCTTCTTCGCGGATTTTTATTGAAATCGAAGGATGATTGATAAATGAAGAATTTTCTCGTCAATATGTGGAATAACCTGGGAGTTGTTCGAGAGTTATTGCACTTCCTCTGGGAGAGGAAATTGTGGTGGTTGATCCCCATGGTTACCGTGCTGCTACTCTTCGGCCTGTTATTGATCTTTGCATCGGCGTCTGGCGTTGGGCCTTTCATTTATACCCTCTTCTAATATTCAGGTGGTGTGCGTCTTCGGAAGATGCACACCACTATCAGTTATAATTCATGTATGCACAACCCGGCCCACTACGATGCGGTAGACTACCTGGTGATTGGGCATCTCTCTCGCGATCGAACCCCTGAAGGGCCACGCCTTGGAGGCACAGCCGCATTCTCGTCGCTCACAGCTCGCGCTCTCGGGCTGCGAGCAGGCATTGTGACCGCCTGGAGCGACGATCTCCCGTTAGAACCCTTGCTGTCTACCCCGGTCGCCGGGCAGGCTGCTGCACGAAGCACATCCTTCGAAAACATCCAAACCCCGGAAGGGCGCCAACAGATTATTCACCACATCGCCCCACCCCTCGGCTACGATCACATCCCTGAAGCATGGCGCGCCCCTCAGATCGTCCATCTGGGGCCCATCGCCCAAGAAGTAGACCCTTCCCTGGTAAAATATTTTCCTGAGGCGTTCATCTGCGTCACCCCTCAGGGATGGCTGCGGGAGTGGGATCAGGATGGACGCGTGTACAAGTCGAACCGGCCTGAGGCATTCGAGGCGCTCGGCTGCGCTGACGCCGCCGTCATCAGCATCGAAGACGTCGCCGGAGATGAGCAGTACATCGAGAAGTTGGCTACAGCCAGCAAAATCCTCGTCGTCACCGAGGGAGCGCATGGCGCACGGGTTTACTGGCAAGACGAGCGACGCAGTTTCCCCGCTCCCCGCGTTGATGAGGTTAACTCTACTGGAGCAGGAGATATTTTCGCAACAGTATTTTTCATCCATCTTCATCGGACAGGGAATCCATGGGCAGCCGCGCAGTACGCCAACCAATTGGCCGCGCTTTCGGTTACTCGCATTGGTCTCGATGGCGTACCAAGACCGGAGGAGATCAGTCCCGAGTATCCCATCGCCTACGAACGAAATCTGATATTATCGAGCGAGGTAGTTATCTAGCAAGCAAAGGTGTCATACGATGGGAATCGTCTACGCTATAGCTAACCAGAAGGGCGGAGTCGGAAAAACCACCACCGCCATCAATCTCGGTGCATATCTGGCGGAAAATTATCAGCATGTCTTATTGATAGATATTGACCCTCAGGCCAATGCCACTTCCTCGATTGGCGTGGATAAGAGGAGCGTCCAGGGTGGAACGTATGAAGCTCTGCTTGGCATCGCCTCCGCCAAAGATAGAATCCTGCACAACCCCAGGTTGAAAATGGATTTGCTGCCCGCTACCCCTGCCTTAGCTGGCGCCAGCGTCGAATTAGTCAATGAAGCTGGCCGTGAACAGCGTCTCAAGCAAGCGATCGAGCAACTGATTGATAAGTACGATTACATCTTGATAGACTGCCCACCCGCATTGGGACTTCTGACTCTGAATGGGCTGGTGGCCGCAAAGGATGGGGTAATTATTCCTGTGCAATGCGAATATCTGGCTCTGGAAGGCCTCGGGCAACTGATAGAAACCCTGAACCGCATCCGCAGTTCGCTCAACCCGAGCCTTTCAATCCGTGGTCTATTGCTAACCATGTTCGACCCGCGCACGAATTTATCCGGCGATGTCGTCGAAGAGGTGCGGCGATATTTCCCTAATCAAGTCTTCAATTCGATCGTGCCGCGCAGCGTCCGGCTGGCTGAAGCGCCTTCTTACGGCATCCCGATTTCGGTCTACGATCCCAACTCTACCGGCGCTCAGGCGTATCGGGAACTGGCAAAAGAGATGTTGGCCGCGGACGAACCCAAAGTTCCTGCCTTTGTCGAAAAGTAAATAGGTGACCCAAATGCAGCGAAAACGCCCTGGTCTCGGAAAAGGTCTGGATGCACTCATCCCGTATGACGAAACCACCCCAACGCCATCTCTGGTCTCCAAGGGACCTTCGGGAGTAGATGAAGTTTCGGTCACGGTCATCACCCCAAACCCCCGTCAGCCGCGCGCCCGCTTCGACCCGGAGGGCATCTCCGAGCTGGCAGCATCCATCAGGGAGCATGGCGTGATCCAACCATTGATCGTCACCCGGGACTCTCAAACTGGCGCGTATACCCTGATCACCGGGGAACGGCGACTTCTCGCGGCTCAAGAGGCCGGCCTCGAAACCGTTCCGGTGATCGTGCGCGAGGCCAGCGATCAAGATCGGCTGGAAATCGCCCTGATCGAGAACGTCCAGCGCGCCGATCTCAGCCCACTGGAAACTGCCGAGGCTTATCGCCAACTGGCTGAAGATTTCGAATTAGCCCATGGCGAGATCGCAGAACGGGTGGGCAAAAGCCGCGTGGCAATCACCAACACCCTGCGCCTGCTCAACCTGCCACCCAGCGCCAAACAGGCCCTGGCGCAAGAACAAATCACCGAAGGCCATGCCCGTGCGCTGCTGGGTTTGCCCAGCGCGCAGAGTCAGGCCGCCGCGCTGAGCACGATCATCGCGAAAGAGCTGAACGTGCGTCAGACGGAAGCACTGGTGCGAAAACTCTCCGGCGAGAAACCAGCGCCGGCGCCAAAGCCCGGCCCTGCTCCCGAAGTTGCCGCTCTAGAAGAAAGATTGCAGTCCGCCCTGGGGACGAAGGTGACTCTGCGGCACGGCCTGAATGGCGGCACCATCACCGTGCACTATTACTCGGACGAAGAACTGGACAGCCTGATCGCCAAATTCACGGGGGCTGCATAGAGCAGACAGGCTGCGGTATGCTCGTTCTCCACAATGCGCGTATCTACACATTGGACGATCGGACGCCAACCGGGACAGCCATGGCGATCGATGGGGGGCGAGTCATGGCCATCGGAGAGGAGGGGGAGATTCTGACTCGGTTTGGGGGTGGCGCGCATACCCAAAACCTGGACGGACATCCGGTGATTCCCGGGATGATTGACGCCCACATCCACTTACAGCATTACGCCTTGAGTCTACAGAAAATTGACTGCGAAGTCCCCACGCTGGAAGAGTGTTTGCGCCGGGTGGCCGAGCGCGCCAGGGCCAGCAAGCCGGGGGAGTGGATTCTGGGCCACGGCTGGAACCAAAATGAATGGAGACCCCCCCTCGATCCCCCCCGTTCACGGGGTGGAGGTCAGGAGGGACGCCGTTCACAGGGGGGGGGTGAAGGAGGATTCCCCACAGCAGCGCAACTCGACGAAGTCGCCCCCAACAACCCTGTTTATCTGACCCATAAATCCCTGCACACTGGCTGGGCCAATAGTGCTGCTTTGCAGGAAGCCAAGATAAATGCTGCCACCGTTGACCCGCACGGTGGCAAAATCCTGCGCGACCAACATGGCAGACCGACCGGCATTCTCCTCGAGGTGGCAATGACACTGGTCGGTGCAGTCATCCCCCAGGCGGAAGGAGATGAATTGGCCAAAGCCATTAAGATCGCTCAGACCAGCCTTTGGGAGATGGGGTTGACGGGCATCCACGATTTCGATGGAAGCGCCTGTTTCGATGCGCTGCAGCGCCTGCATCAACGAGGCGAACTCGGCTTGCGGGTGGTGAAGAATATCCCCATCGCCGATCTCCCGCACGCCCGTGCGCTTGGTTTGCGCTCTGGATTCGGCGATGAGATTCTGCGCATCGGGGGGGTGAAAGCGTTCGCCGACGGCGCTTTGGGGCCGCACACCGCAGCCATGCTCCAACCCTATGAAAACCTGCCCGACAACCGCGGCATGTTGTTCTTAGACGCCGAACAGCTTTTCGAATACGGCCTGGAGGCCGCCCATGCCAGCCTCCCCTTGGCGGTGCACGCCATTGGCGATCGGGCTAACCACGAGGTGTTGAACGCCTTCGAGAAGTTGAGAGAGTTCGAGCTGGATGAAATGACCGAAGACGGAAGGCCGGAGACGGGGCATTACGGTCATCGGTCTCCGGTCTCCTGTCTTCTGCGCCACCGCATCGAGCATGTCCAGTTGATCCACCCCGAGGACGCGCCCCGGCTGGCGGAGTTGGGGGTCGTCGCCTCCATGCAGCCGATCCATGCCACATCCGATATGCTCATGGCGGACCGCTATTGGGGGAAACGCGCTGCCAACGCCTACGCCTGGCGAAGCCAACTCGATCACGGCGCGGTATTGGCCTTCGGCTCCGACGCACCGGTCGAATCGCCAAACCCGTTTTGGGGATTGCACGCCGCGGTCGCCCGCCAGCGCGCAGATGGCAGCCCCGCCCCCGAGGGTTGGTATCCCGAACAGAGATTGACTATTGGACAGGCCCTGCGAGCTTACACCCTCGGCGCAGCCTACGCGGCCGGGACAGAAGACAGGCAAGGAAAACTGACCCCCGGCTACTGGGCCGATCTGGTGGTATTGGATATTGATCCTTTTGTATGTGAACCTGGGGAACTGCGCCAGATAAAACCGGTGAGCGCAATGGTTGCAGGTCAGTGGGTGTTTGGCGGTTTTTTCTAGAATTCAATCCTATATGTGCCGCCCCGAATCTTCTACTTGTAGTTTTTGCAGTGGACTCAGGGGACGCATAGGATATAATTCGTTCCGGATAGCTGGTAGTACAATACTTCTACTCTCGAGGCTACTATGACACGATTCCTGATTACCGGTGGGGCTGGTTTCATTGGCTCCCACTTAGCGGACAAACTCATCGAACAAGGGCGCCAGGTTACGATCATTGATGATCTTTCGACCGGACGATTCGAAAACATCCAACATCTGGTAGATCACCCAAATTTCAGCTTCGCCATTGATACCATTACCAATGAAGTGGTCATGGATCGTCTGGCCAGCATGTGTGATGTCATTTTCCATCTGGCCGCGGCCGTGGGCGTCAGGCTGATTGTCGAAAATCCGGTACACACCATCGAAACTAATGTCATGGGCACAGAGGCCGTCCTGAAAGTTGCCCAGCGCTACCGGGCTAAGGTGATGCTGGCTTCGACATCAGAGGTTTATGGCAAAGGCAACAGCATCCCTTTCCGGGAAAACGACGATGTGCTTTTAGGGCCGACCATTCACAACCGCTGGGCGTACGCGGCGTCGAAAATGATAGACGAGTTTCTCGGGTTGGCCTACCACCAGGAAAAAGGCCTGCCCGTGGTGATCTTTCGGCTGTTCAACACCGTCGGCCCGCGCCAGACCGGCCAGTACGGCATGGTGATTCCACGTTTCGTCAAACAAGCCCTGAACAGCGAACCGATTACTGTCTATGGGGATGGGAAGCAGCGGCGCTCCTTTACGTGGGTCGGCGATGTGGTCGAGGCGCTCATCAGCCTGGCCGGTAATCCCGCCGCCATCGGACAGGTATTCAATATCGGCCACGAAAAGGAAATCTCGATCTACGAGTTAGCCGCCCTGATCAAGAAACTCACCGGCAGCCATTCCGAGATCAAGTTTATCCCCTACGAAGAAGCCTACGCAGATGCCGGGAATTTCGAGGATATGCAGCGCCGCCTGCCAGATATCAGCAAGATCAATGAGCAGATTGGATACCAGCCCAGTCTGGATTTGGAAGATATTCTTAGTCGGGTAATCGAATATCACAAAAAACGGATGTGATCGTTCTTTCTTACTCAACTTGCTGTTAGTGCCAATTCTATATCAGCGATTCGGAAAAACGGATCTCTAAATTGGGTCATATCTAGAGCGTCAACACCGTCAAAAATCCAAAGCTTCACAATACTCCTTCACGATCAACTCATCAATCAATTCAGCATTCACATTATAGAATTGGTAAGTAATTCCATTGACATCAGCAGTGACCAGCATAGCCCCGGTCTGTTCGTTATACCTGACGATTGACTGGGCATGGGGGGGTACCGAGTCGATATTCTCGAAATCATAGATTCCAGCACCGCCCACCCCATTCACGAAAAACGGAAATCCTGCAGCATCGAGTCTCTCATAGGTGTGATCGTGGCCCGATATGACGACATCGGCCCCCCATTCTTCAAAAGGCCATTGGATTTCGCTGACCGATCCATGATGAGCAGAAGAATACGGAGGATAGTGACCATAGACGATGTTGAAGCAAGCCTCCGATTCCGCTAATGCCTGCTTCAACCAAGCTGCTTGGGCAGAATTAACATCATATCCATCTGGCTCTTTCGAATCGGTATCCAGGGCAAATAAATGGATGGCGCCATAATCAACATCATAATAGCGTTCATTCCCCGGCAAGGTGAAATAATCGAAATATGGGCCAGTACAACCGGCCTCATCACAATCTATCGCCCGCCAATCATGGTTGCCCAATGAGGCCCAGAAACGATTTATTTCTGCCCCACTACCGAATTCTCCTCGATAATCTCCAATAAATTGACTGTAAAATTGCCCGATATTAAGATCAATAGTTTCTGCCTCACCCGAGGGATAATTATTGTCCCCCGTCGTAATGATGAAATCCGGATCCCAACTGGCAACAAGCTCAGCAACCTGCGCCTCACTGTCTAAGCCAGTGCCATAATCTCCAATCACGGCGAATCTGGTCACATTGCCTGTGGAATGTGGCATGGGCGCCAGCGCAGCTTCACCGGCATATTCGATGTGGAGCAAGTAAGCGCTCGATGAACCGCCTTCGTATGATTTTGCCGGGCGAGAGCCGCTGCCCGATACAATCAATACCAGAGCATTGCCCGGATCCCAACCAGGACGATCTATTATTTCCTGAACGATTGGGGTAAGGTCAGGGGTTTTTTGAGCATCGCCCGCATCTCCGATCTCTAGCCACGGATCAGGATTCCAGCCAATGGTTACCGCAGTCAGTAATCTTGACGTGATATTCTCTACCGATGCTCCGAAGGGTTCAGCATCATTACTGGCCTGACCCGCAATGGACAAGGAGGCGGGAAATGAATTGGGTTCATCTACTCGAAATTGGATATAGGCATTCGAGATTCTAGCTCCTTTCGGGATAGTAACATCCTCGAAACGGATTCCTACGACTTGTCTATTCTCACCTTCGAAGCCCAATTCCAAATCTGAACTATCCACATATATGGTGCCATCCGCGGACTCTTCGACATCATCATCTCCTGAGGAGGGTCTTATTTCTATCTTGTGGTTGACTGTTTCATGAGGTTCGAGAGGGGCGTATGCGCCCAATGCGCTCGTCAGTGGACGGAATACAAAAATCGAAGAGGCAAGAAACAGACCAAATTGAGAGATTGTTTTTAATTGTTTCATACTTGGAGATCATGGTGTGGGTGTTGGAGTATAGGGCACACAGCGCACCGCGCAGCCTCCATAAGCGATATAAAAATCTCCCGCCCAGGATTCATATGTTTCGACAGAAACATCTTCGACCAGCGAATAGATATTCCTGGATGTGTAGTAATAGGCAATATTCTCCTCGACATGATTGATAGGGATTCTTCTTATATCGCCGTTTTCCCATGTGATGGTAATGGACTCAGGATAACATTTATCATTCAGCAAATTGGTCAGAGCAAATTTCCAGTCGCAAGTGCTGCATTCGTATTCAACAGAAAGGTCTATTTTTACTTCCTTCTTGGCTTCATTGCACTGATCGAAATCATAGACCCAGGGCGTTTCGGTAGGCTCTTGGGTGCCCTCTTCACGCAGGCAGGGATTTATGACATTTCCATCTTTATCAATATACACACAGCCAGGATCTTCCTCCCTGTCTACATCATCATAATCAATCGAACGCGTCGCTGTGGGCTGCAACACAACATCACCCGCTGATTGCGGTTGAGTTGTTGATTGAGGTAGATTCTCTGGCGGCAGTTGATCGCCTGGTTGATCAGTCGGCTGCTCTGCTGTTTCATAGAGTGGATTAGCGCAAGCCAGCACGCTGGCGCCAATAAAAAAAACGATGACCGCAAAGATCAATAAGTTTCTCTTCGGATACATCACACACCTCCAAATTTTATTTATCATGTAACTGCTCAGCCATCGAACGGATTAGCCCGAAAAAAGGGTGTGCGAAGGGGGTTACGCCCCCTTCGCACACCCTTTTTTCGGGAACTTCCCCGTATGGCTGAGTAGTTACTTTATCATTATCTGAATCCACTGCAAGTTTTTTCAGTGCACTCATTACCAGGATATCAGATTTTCCAATCTGTCTTTAACTCGATAGATTTCGAATGAACCAATTTGTTGGATCAGGCACGGGCATGCACAAAACATCGCCAACTGCACTGCTGGCTCATCGGTCAGGGGGTCGATAATTGCAATGGCAATCGAATATCTACCATTGTCGAGCTTCTCTACAGGCACGGTAAAAGCAATCACCTGCAGTGTATCCGGCAGCACTGTTCGGAGATCCAGGTCGAGACGATAATCAGCAAGCCGTTCGCCAACTTCGTCTATAACGTAGATTCTTACCGGCCAATCATAATAGAACGGGGCAATCCCGGCATTGGCGAAAGCCAGAGAGATCTCGATATCTTCCCCAAAATGAACCCACCTGGGCATTTTAACCTGCTGGACATACAGGCGATATCCAATCGTCGCCAATACTTGATTGATCCCCTGTTGTAACGAGCCGCCATATACCAGGTCATAAGGGCCGCCAGGGCCAATGAAAGTCGTATGCGAATCTTCCAACAAACGAATTGTTTGCTCTAACTGGATATCGTAGATTTCTTCAGGACTCATCGAACCAGTTTGCTCGCCGCCAATGGGGGCAATTTGCCAACCGTTGGGCATAGCCGAAAGAGCGTTGGCTTCTTGCGTTTGATTGTATTCGCCCCCATTCGCGATCCAATCGAGCCAGGTGGTCGTGGCCTCGAAATCGGCTGTCATGTCATTGTAGACGCCAAGACCTAGCTTCGCAGCAATCGAAAATGGACGTCTCATCAACAGGTGAGTATTGGGAAACGCTTCAATGTAATGACTCACGTATAGATCGCGGATCTCTTCGGAAGGCATGTTCCGTATTCCAGCATCATATTTGACATGCCATTCGCCCCAATGCCCCAGGCTGCCTAATTCAATATAAGCAAAGAAGTCATCCCCTCCGTAACGCTCTCCCAGGGCCTGTATGGCATTTTGGTGGTATTCGATCAACACAGGATTAGAGTAATTGGGGCTGAAGCCTTTGCCATAATCATGATCATAGAAATCACCATCGCCGCCGATCTTGTCATACAGCCAATCAGGAATATCCATATGCTCTTTGCTGCCTGGATAATCGAGGAGAAAGCGAAAAACAACGCGCTTGCCTTCAGAGCGCCAGCGGGCCAACTGGTTCTGCTTTTCGAAAGAAGTAAAATCATAGATGCCTTCCCTGGGCTCGAATTCTCGCCAGGTCAAATCAGCATATACAAGCGTGTGCGGCTGGGTGCTCTCTTCGATCGTGGCCCAGGGAGCGATACCCATGAGCGGGTTGGTCATTGGCCCTGAGATTGGTCTATACTCAATGGTCTGCTGGTTGAGAAAATAATAGAGCACGATACCTAGAACGCAAAATACGAAAACATGCACGAATACCATGAGGATTATTTTGCCTGCTTTAGCCATGATACTCACCGCTATACTCGATCAAGGTGACATCGTTAACCAGAGGCAGCTTCTTGATTTGAGTTACAAACGCCAGATTCTCCCCCTTCACACCAATCTCGACAGCGATTTCGACATCGTCATAGCGTATGGTCTTGGATTTGATGAGATAACGTCGGCCATGCAATATTTTCCGCATCTCATCTTCGATATCCTCGCCGGAATAATGCACAACCAGAATGTACATTTTACTCTTCGAAGAATTCGAGATCACGATGAAGATCATCAAAGTGACCATCAGTGAGCCAAGCAGAGCCAGATAATGTTGTTTCGCGCCAATGGCTATGCCAGCGGCCACTGCCCAAAAAAGGAATAACAAGTCCATGGGGTCTTTGATGGCAGTACGATAACGGACGATACTCAGGGCGCCAACCATACCCAAGGAAAGAGCGATATTCGTACTGATGGCCAGAGTCACCATGGTGGTCAGGATCGTCATCCCAGCCAGAGATATCGAGAATGACTGGCTGTATATCACCCCTCGAAAGGATCGAGTATAGACATAATAGATCAAGACGCCAATCGCCAGGGAAACGAACAATGCTGTGATGACAGGGATCAATAACGTGAGAGCATTCGCTAGATCGAACTGAAAGTAATTTCGGATTATATCTATCATGAGCCCATTCCACTGGTTACATTTCAATAAGGCAATCTACGCTTGTACAATGTTTTATCACAACAGAGAACATACTTCGATACTGCTGAAAACTCCGACGATCTGGGCGGTAAAATCTTTCGCACTAAGTTTGGTAAGAACTCAGTGTATTTTACTTCCATGATGAGTTTTCCGGGGTCTAAAGTACCCACCGCAGCGATTTTGCTGTTAAAAATGTCCAAGGATCCAACGCCTGCTCGCACATTCGTGTCGAAGGTGACGCGCACCGTCCCCGCATCCAGGATGTATGGTTCGCGTTCATAATCCACTATGACCCTCGGGCGCATCATTTTCGCGACACATTCGTAATAGAAGACCTGCTGTGTGTTATGTGAGCTGCCCAATAGGAAGGCATACTCCCCCTGCATGATTCTATCTACATCAGCCCTGGTCAATGGCGCGGATTGCTTGTAGATATAGCGGTTCGACTTGATCTTCCTTTCAAGCTGAATGACCCGGTCTGAATAATTGTAGATGCGTGTCACTTCGCGGGCTACAATACACCATCGATTCGCGGGCATGATGCGCCAGTCGTTCGCGTCAACAGTATACCACCAGTTCGCGGCAACGCTGCACCACTGGTTCGCGGCAACGCTGCACCACAACGGATGTGCAAAAAGGATTATCCTCCAGGCATAATTAGTAAACGAAAGTGCCAGGAGGCCCCATGAAAACAAGGAATCTAAACCTGATGGACATCCGAGAAATACTTCTCCAAATGCGAGCCCAGCGCAGTGATCGCCAGGTGGCTCGTGATACCGGCCACAACCGGCGAACGATCCGTCGTTACCGGGAGTGGGCTGAAAGCCAGGGGTTGTTGGCAGGCGAACTGCCACCCCTGGAAGAACTGCAAAAACGCCTGAAAACCAGCTTACCCGAACGGGTCCCACCGCAGAATCAATCTTCGCTAGAAACGTATCGGGAACTGATCGAGAAGTGGGAAAAAGCGAATGTGGAAGTGGCAGCCATGCACCAACGTCTGAGCGAGCGCGGCTACACGGGTAGTTATGCGGCCGTCTGGCGCTTTGTGCGGCGGCTGAAGAACAATGAGGATCCGGACGTGACCGTGCGAGTGGAAACCAAACCCGGCGAAGAAGGCCAGGTGGATTTTGGGTATGCCGGTCTGATGATCGATCCAGAGACGGGCAAGCTGCGCAAGGCCTGGGCCTTTGTGATGACCTTAGCCTGGAGCCGCCACCAGTATGTGGAATTTGTCTGGGAGCAGAAGGTAGCGACCTTCTTGCGCTGCCACCGCAATGCCTTCGAATTCTTTGGCGGCATTCCGGAGCGAGTGCGCATCGATAATCTCAAAACTGCCATCCTGAAAGCGGTGTTCGATGACCCGCAGGTGCAGCAATCTTACCGGGAATGTGCCGAACACTACGGATTCTTGATTGCTCCCTGCCGGGTGGCTACGCCGGAACACAAGGGCAAGGTCGAGCAGGGCGGGGTGCACTACGTCAAGCGCAATTTCCTGGGAGGGCGTGAAGCGACCACCATTACGCAGGCCAATCAGGACGTGTTAGTCTGGTGCCATACGACCGCCGGTCTGCGCATTCACGGCACCACCAAGGAAAAACCGCTGGTGCGCTTCGAAGAAATCGAGAAAGAGATCCTCTCCCCCGTACCGGAAAGCCCCTACGATCTGGCGGTCTGGAAACACGTCAAGGTCTACCGAGACTGCTATGTGGTCTTCGACCAGGCTTTCTACTCGGTGCCCTACCGCCTGTATCCGGGCAAGGTCTGGATTTGCGGCGGCAGTCGGAGCGTGCGCATTTACGACGAAAAGTACCAACTCCAGGCGACCCACGAACGGGCCAGCCAAGCCGGGCAGCGCCTGACCCACCTGGCCCACCTGCCCGCGGCCAAGGTACCTGGCCTGATCCAGGATGCCGACAGCCTGCTGGCCGAAGCGGAGACGGTAGGCCCATCCCTGCGGCAGATCGTCCAAACCTTGCTCTCTGACCCAGTGCTCTACCGCATCCCTACCGCTGGGCGGCTGGTCCGGCTCAAAAACCGCTATGGCACTGAACGGCTGGAAGCGGCTGCTCAGCGCGCCCTGTGGTTCGAAGACCCCAGTTACAAGACAGTCAAGCGCATTCTGGCGGAGGGTCTGGACCAAACCGAGCCCTGCTTGCCGATCTGCTTGCCACCTGCCACCACCTTTGCCCGTTCTGCTGATGAACTGGTCGGCGCCTTTGCCGGGGAGGGTGGGTCATGGAACTGAAACACCAATTGACCATCCAATTACGGCAAGTGCGTCTTTCGGGTGTACTGGAAACCCTGGAGGCGCGCAACCGCCAGGCCATCGACGGTAAGTGGAACTATCTGGAATTCTTGTCCCGCATCCTGGAAGATGAAGTCGAACGCCGGGCGCAGAAACAACTCCAACTGCGCTTGCGCCGCGGGGCGCTCAACAGCACCAAGACCCTGGAAGGTTTTGACTTCGATTTCAACCCCCACCTGAATCGCCAGCAGATCCTCAACCTGGCCTCCTGTGAGTTCATCCGGGAGAAACACAACCTGCTGATCTGCGGTCCGAGCGGCGTGGGGAAAAGTCACCTGGCGCAAGCCTATGGTCAGGAAGCGGCCCGACAGGGTCTGGATGTGCTCTTTACCAGTGTCCAGAAAATGCTCTCCCATCTCAACGGTGGCCGGGCGGACAACTCCTGGGAACGGCGCTTGAACCTCTATTTGCGTCCCGACCTGCTCATTCTGGATGATTTCGGCTTGAAATCCATCCAGCCGCCTGGCCCGGAGGATTTGT
>VGOC01000033.1 GCA_016865865.1 Chloroflexota bacterium | reverse complement strand
GGCGGCGTAAGCGATAGCGCGGCATCCACGGTTTGGACGATCGCGGTGAGCACCTGATCTGCCGAAATGGTCGCCTCTTCACTGGTGGTCAGATTGCAGCCTGTCAGCGCTACAATGCTGAAACTGAACAGAAGGAATGCTGTTTTTATATTCATGGGGTAACTCGATTCTTCGCTGGGTGAAATGGTCAGAGGATATTGTAACCGAAAATGCCGTCAGGTGGAATTCATATTATGATTTCGGTTGCGGCTGGAGGCCGCGCAATGAACCTGGAGTGACAAACGTCCATTGACGCCGAATTTTGGGGTGAGTATAATGCTGGTAATCAAATAACCACCTTCGGGGCAGGGTGCAATTCCCGACCGGCGGTAAAGCCCGCGAGTGCTGAGTGTAGTCGAAGCACAGGATCCGGTGGAACTCCGGGGCCGACGGTATAGTCCGGATGGTAGAAGGTTGCGATGCGCTGGCCTGTATAGGCTGGTGTGTTCGCTTGCCCCGAAAACTGAGGTTTTCGGGGTTTTCGTTCCTGGCACACAGGTTTGTCTGGATTGTTCGTCATGCCCCGATTTGCTTTGCATCGGGGCTTTTTGTTACACCAGTAACTGCGTTCCTTTAAGAAACGCGGTTACTGAGATAGCTGAAAGATGCGTTCACGAAGGATCATTCTCTTGTTCGTGTCCATGGCGGGAATGCTGGTCGCCTGGCAATTGCTGATCGTGCTGGGAGATTTCCCGCGCTTCATCCTGCCTTCTCCGGGAGATGTACTGAAACGCTTTCTGGAGATCGTGGGGGATGGCAGTTTATTCCGTCATCTGGTCACAACCCTAAAAGAAGTCTTATCAGGATTGGCTCTGGGGGTGAGCTCGGCCACCACATTGGGATATCTGATCGCCAAATCTCGCTGGATGGAGCGTTTGCTGGCGCCATATATCGTTGCCAGCCAGTCCGTGCCGTTGGTGGCGATTGCTCCCTTGTTGGTGATCTGGTTCGGGCCGGGGATTCTCTCGAAGGTGTTGATCGCCGCTTTGATCGTGTTCTTCCCCGTGCTGGTGAATACGGTGGTGGGCGTGCGCGCCGCGCCAGAGGATTTACATACCCTGATGCGTTCTCTGCAGGCCACCCGCTGGCAGACTTTGCGCCTGTTGGAGATCCCCGCTGCGCTGCCGGTGTTCTTCGGCGGGCTGAGGGTGGGAGCGACGCTGGTTGTGATCGGGGCGGTGGTGGGCGAGTTCGTGGGAGCGGACAGCGGCCTGGGTTTCTTGATCAACGTGGGGCGCGGCCTGTATGATACCTCCCTGGTTTTCGTGGCTGTATTCGTGTTGATCAGTATGGCTTTGATCTTGTATGGCATCGTTGCAGGCATAGAGGCACGCCTGCTGGCCTGGCAGCGACGAGCGCAGGATTGATCGCGCAAATCCCTCGGAGGCGGTATCGGCTCGATCAGCAGGATCACCCGCGAGGTCGTCCGCCGCTCCTGTATCTTTATTCAACAATCCATAAGGAATAGAACGATGTCGAAACGTCCAATCATTTTCATCATCCTTCTGCTGGCCTTCTTGCTGGCTGCTTGCGGTGGCGCGCAAACAGAGGTCGCCCCGGTCGCAGAAGCCGAGCTTACCCATATCCGCCTGCCGATGGGGTATATCCCCAATGTGCAATACACGCCCTTCTACGCCGCTGTTGATCTGGGAGAATTTCGCGATGTCGGCATCGAGGTCGAGTTCGATTACAGCTTCGAGACTGATGGCGTGGCGCTGGTGGGGGCCAACGATTTGCAGTTTGCGATTGCTTCGGGGGAGCAGGTTTTGCTGGCCCGCGACCAGGGATTGCCCGTGGTCTATGTGCTGGCCTGGTATAACAAGTTCCCGGTGGGGGTGGTTGCCAAGTCGGAACAGGGCATTGCTTCCCCTGAGGATTTGGCGGGCAAACGCATTGGCCTGCCGGGCCTGTTCGGGGCCAGTTATATCGGCCTGCGGGCCTTGCTGGATGCCGGCGGTTTGACGGAAAGCGATGTCACGCTGGATTCGATTGGCTTCAACCAGGTCGAAGCGCTGGCCACGGATCAGGAAGATGCTGTGGTGATCTATGTCGCCAATGAGCCGGTGCAGTTGCGCTCGTTGGGATACGAGGTTGATGTGATCGCGGTGTCCGATTATATGCAGTTGGTGTCTAACGGGTTGATCACCAACGAGCAGACCATCCGGGAGAATCCCGATCTGGTTCGCCGCATGGTGCAGGCTACACTGAACGGTATCCGCTATACTGTGACACACCCCACGGATGCTTTCGAGATCAGCACGAAATTCGTCGAAGGCCTGACGGATGCGGATACACATGTCCAGATGGAGGTTCTGGAGGCTTCGATCCAACTGTATCAGCGCGAGCATTTGGGTTATTCCGATCTGGAGGCCTGGAAGAATATGCAAGAGGTCCTGCTGGAGATGGGCATGTTGACCAGCCCATTGGATTTGGAGGCAGCCTTTACGAATGAGTTCATCGAAGACTGAGCCGATTTTGCAAATCCAGAATCTGAGCGCCGTTTTCTCGGATGGGAACGGCGACTTGCAAGCTTTGGATGATATTTCATTTTCGGTTCATCCTGAGGAATTCGTGTGCGTGATTGGCCCTTCGGGTTGTGGGAAAAGCACCCTGCTGCGGATTTTGGGAGGGTTGCTGCAACCCGTACAGGGACGCGTACTGTTTCGCGGCGAACCCCTGCTCGAGCCGCGCCGTGGAGTTGGGTTCGTATTCCAGAATTCGAATCTGATGCCCTGGCGCTCCGTCTTCGAGAATATCGCCCTGCCCCTGGAAGTGCAAAATGTCCCGGTGAACCAGGTTCGCCCGCTGGTTCAAGAATTAATAGACCTGGTGGGTTTGCAAGGCTTCGAGAATTGGCTGCCGCGTGATCTCTCGGGAGGGATGGCTCAACGGGTGGCGATTGCCCGCGCCCTGGTGCACGACCCCGATTTGTTGCTGCTGGATGAACCTTTCGGCGCGCTCGATGCGTTGACTCGGGAAACCATGGGGGATGAGTTGTTGCGCATTGCTGTAGACTCCTCTGGCGGCGGCAGGCGCCGCAAGACGATTGTGATGGTGACTCATGCTATTACCGAGGCGGTCTTCCTGGCCGACCGGGTGTTGGCGCTCAGTCCCAGGCCGGGGCGTATCCGCATGGACGCGCCGGTTAGTTTGCCGCGCCCCCGGGAAGAATATCTGCGATACACGCCTGAGTTTGGCGAGCTGGCGCACCGGTTGCGGGAGGCGATTGGGTAGAACGTAAAGCGTAAAATGTTCGCAAGTTGGTTTGGCTGGATCGTGGTAAGATTTGTCGCAAAAATTCTTTGATCGAGGAAGTGGCTATGGTGAAGCGAATCTTGTTGTTTGTTTTTTTGTTGGCGCTATTGATTCCCGCGGGCGCGCAGGCGCAGGATGAAATCCGGCTTGCTTACTTACAGGTGGACCTGTGGCCGGAGTACGACCGCCCGGAGATGCTGGTGATTTTGCGGGCCAGCCTGAACCCGGATGTGAAGCTGCCGGTGGATGTGACCTTTCGCATCCCGGCTGCTGCAGGCGACCCCCACGCGGTGGCGATTGGTCAGCCGGATGGATCACTGTTGAATGCCGGGTACGAACGTCGTGCCGAGGCGCAGTGGGCCTATGTGACTGTGCTTGCCACGACGCCTGACATACAGTTGGAATATTACGACCCCCAATTGGAAAAGGACGGCAACGCACGCCATTATGAGTTCACCTGGGTAGGCGATTATGATATTGTGTCCATGGTTGTCAAGGTGCAGCAGCCAGTCGGGGCTAGCCAGATGAGCGTCGAGCCGGATTTGGGAGAATTCCAGGCCGGCTCAGATGGCATGCAATATTATCTCATGGAGATCGGCGCGCCGATTGCCGGGGATGTCGTCAGCGTGAAGGTGGATTACCAAAAAGATAACGACGCCCTGAGCGTCGAGAGCTTCGAGATTCAATCCGGCGCGCCCTCTACCGAGGGGACAACGAAGCGTGCGGAGATCACCCTGCCCTCGCTGCTGCCCTGGCTTTTGGGCGGTCTGGGGATGCTTTTAGTGGTAGGCGGCATAATCTGGTATTGGCGATCGGGGCAGGATGTGTCTGAAGCAAAGCGAGCCAATCGCGGCCGGAGGGCGGCTTCCGGGCGTCAGGATGATCTCGATCAAGACCGTACCCATTGCCATCAATGTGGCAAGCGGGCCAGCCCTGGGGATCGCTTCTGCCGGGCCTGCGGGGCACGGTTGCGCCCGAGTTGATGGCCTCACCTATCACCCGCGTTGGGAGGATTGTTCGCCGCGACTGGCGAAAGCCACTGCCGCCCAGCGGAAGCATTTCGAAGTCTCGCCGTCGGGGTAGGTCATCCACTGGCCTGAGATTGACGAGGATCTGGCGATTTCTCTGAAATTCGATTACTCACCGTGGATTAATCTCATTGTGACAAAATATACCGGCAAGGAAACAACTTTCTTGGCGTTTGTGGCGTTTCTGAAAAAAGAGTAACTACTCAGCCAAACGGGGAAGTTCCCGAAAAAAGGGTGTGCGAAGGGGGCTGCGCCCCCTTCGCACACCCTTTTTTCGGGCTAATCCGTTCGATGGCTGAGCAGTTACAAAAAAGATCGATTTCACCGCAAAGACGCTGAGAGCGCGGAGATTAAAAAATGATGTCCGAGAAGATTTAAGCGGAATATCGGAGAGATGTTATGGAAGAAACAATCACGCAAAAAGGTTCATCGAATCGGATGAAATTCATCGTTGGCGGCGCGCTGATCGTGGCCGCGGTGATCTATCTCATCGTATCCTCGACCCAGGCCAGCGCGCAATATTTCCTCACCATAGATGAGGTCGTCGCCAAAGGGGATCAGGTTCTCGATCGTGATTTGCGCATCTCGGGCGCGGTGCTTGGCGACACCATCGCCTATGACCGAGAAAGCCTGAGCCTGTCCTTCAAGGTGGCGCATGTCCCTGGGGATAACGATGAAATCGAAGCCGAAGGCGGTCTGGCGGAGGCCCTGCACGCCGCGGCGACAGACCCCAGTCGCTCCCGCCTGCAAATCATCTACGAAGGGCCTATGCCTGATCTCTTGCAGGATGAAGCCCAGGCGATCATGACCGGCCGCCTCGGCGATGACGGCATATTCTACGCCGACGAGCTATTACTCAAGTGCCCAACCAAGTACGAGGAAGCTGTACCGGAGCAGGTTGAGGTACAGCAATAGTGTCAAGTGCCATGTGTCATGTGCCAAGTGCCGAGTTCACTTTAGCACTTGACACATGACACGTGAGACTTGAAACGGAGTCCCTATGATAGCAAACCTCGGCTTTGGCGCATTAACTGCCGCTTTTCTCGTTTCCCTATATGGGATAGGGGCGTCTTTTTACGGCATGCGTCAGAACAAGCCTGCCTGGGTGGATAGCGCCCGCAATGGCATGTTGTTGACCTTTCCCTTGCTCACGCTCTCGGCGTTGTGCATCATCGTCTTATTGGCAACCGATCATTACGAAGTGGAATATGTCGCCAGCGTGACCAGCCGCAGCATGCCCATGTATCTCAAGGTCACGGCCTTGTGGGGTGGTCAGGCCGGCTCGCTGGTTTTCTGGTCGTGGTTGATGTCGGCGTTCGCCTCGGCGGTGACGCTGCGGAAATGGGAGCGCGACCGCGAGTTTCTGCCCTGGGTGATCGTAGTCTCCCTGGTTACGCTGGCGTTCTTCCTGGGGCTGAATATCTTCGTCGAGAATCCCTTCACCCGTCTGTGGCAGTTCCCCTCGGGGCAGGTCATCGAGAAGATGTTCCAGCCCGCGGCGTCGAGCCTGTTCTATCCCCGTGACGGGCAGGGCCTGAATCCCCTCTTGCGGCATCCTGGCATGGTCATTCATCCCCCGATGTTGTACCTGGGCTTTGTGGCCTTTGTGATCCCCTATTCCTTTGCCATCGCTGCCCTGGTCACCGGCCGTACGGATGACCGATGGATCCGCCTGACGCGTCGCTGGACTCTGTGGGCCTGGATGTTCCTTTCCCTGGGCCTGGTGCTGGGCAGCCGTTGGGCGTATGACGTGCTTGGTTGGGGTGGTTACTGGGGTTGGGACCCCGTGGAGATCGCCGCCTTTATGCCCTGGCTGACCGGGACGGCTTTCCTGCATTCGGTGATGATCCAAGAAAAACGCGGCATGCTCAAACAGTGGAACATGGTGCTGATTATCCTCACCTATTCCCTGGTGATCTTCGGCACCTTCTTGACCCGCTCGGGCGTGCTCTCCTCGGTGCATGCTTTCGCCCAGAGCGCGGTTGGCCCCCTGTTTTTCGCCTTTATCGGGCTGACTTTCATCGCCTCGATGAGCCTCTTATTCCATCGTTGGAACGATCTCAAAGCCAGAGCCGAGATGACCTCGATGCTCTCCCGCGAGGCCCTGTTCCTGCTCAACAATCTGCTCTTTATCGGTATTTTGATGGTCTGTTTCTGGGGGGTGATCTTCCCGCTGATCTCCGAGCTTTTCACCGGTCAAAAAGTGACCGTCGGCCCGCCCTTCTACGAGCGCGCCAACGGCCCTTTGATGGCAGGGCTGCTCCTGTTGATGGCTGTCGCCCCGCTTTCGGCCTGGGGTCATTCGACCATCAAAACCCTGGGACGCGCTGTCTGGAAACCCGCAGTTGCGGCGGTTTCGGTTGTCGCAGCGGTCGTTTTTTCAGGCATCAGCAACCTCTATGCCATAATCGGGATTTTCCTGACGACCTTCGTGATGGCGGTGACGCTGTATGAGTTTGGCCGCGGGGCGGCGGCGCGTGGCAGGCGGCATGGAGAGAACTTCTTCCTGGCGCTTTGGGAGTTGATCAAACGCAATCGCCGCCGCTACGGCGGATATATCATCCACTTGAGTATGGCGATGCTGGCGATCGGCATCATCGGCATCGAGATCTTCCAGAGCGAAACCCAGGGCAGCCTGCGCCAGGGCGAATCCCTGACATTGGGTGAATACTCCATGACCTACGACTCACTGGCGGTTTTCGACGCCCCAGATAACCGCAATGTCGCCCGCGCTGTGGTGAGCGTCAGCAAGGATGGCAAACCTGTAGGTGAATTATATCCTCGCCGGGATTTCTTCTACGATTCTCAACAGCCCATGACTATCCCCGGCGTGCGCAGCACCATCGAAGATGATTTCTATGTCTTGCTGGTAGATTGGGAAGAGATCAGCACGCGCAGCGCCACCTTCAAGATTTACCACAACCCGCTGGTCAAATGGATGTGGCTGGGGTGCTGGGTGTTCATCTTCGGCACGCTTGTGGCTGCCTGGCCAGAGAAAGAATCCGGGTTAGCTCCTGTGCTGGCGTCACGAAAAAATCGAGAGGCAGCAAAGGCATGACGGAAAACGTAAAGCGTAAAACGAATAACGTGAAACGTTGACGGAGATCACGAAATGTTGCGCAATTTTCAGCTCACCAATCGCCAATCACCAATCACCATTCTACTGCTTATACTGGTTTCGTTAGCAATACCAGTAACAGCCTTTGCCCAGGACGCAGATCCCACCGCCCCCACCGATGACGAAGTCAACGCCATCGCCAAAGAGATGTATTGCCCGGTTTGCGAGAATGTCCCATTGGATGTTTGCGGGACGCAGGCCTGCGCCGATTGGCGAGAAGAAATCCGCATGAAACTCGCCGAGGGCTGGTCGGAAGATCAAATCAAGCAATACTTCACAGATCGCTTTGGCGACCGGGTGTTGGCGGAACCGCCTCGCCAGGGGTTCAATTGGTTGGTATACGTTGTCCCACCCATTGCATTTCTGGCTGGCGTCATCATCCTCATCCGTGGTGTGCAGAGCTGGCGTCGAATCGAGCCGGTATCAGTTGGTGATGAGCCATCACCACAAGCTGAAGAAATCCCGGCAGATGATTATGTGGAGCGCTTCGAGGAAGAATTGCGCCGCAGAGAACAGTGAACAGTAAGCAGTGGTCAGTAGACAGTGAGCAGTAAACAGTCTGCCTGCTGTCCACTGCCCCATGGAGTTATTCATGACCGAAGCAGAAAACACGACGGGAGTCGAAAAAGCCAGAGAATCCTCTCGCCCTAAATGGGGTCAGATGATTGCCTGGGTTGTCTTGCTGTTATTATTGGCGATTGTAGCTTTGGGCTTGAAGCGCACCCAGGAAGGCCCCGTCAGCGTGGGGAAGAAGCCCCCTGCATTCGAGCTGACCACTTACCAGGGCGAGATCATCTCCTCGGCTGATTTGAAAGGCAAAGTTGTGGTCCTGAATTTCTGGGCCTCCTGGTGCGTCCCCTGCGAGCAAGAGGCCGATGAACTCGAAGCTGCCTGGCAAACCTACAAAGATCGCGATGACGTGATCTTTTTGGGCGTGGCCTGGAGCGATATGGACACAAAAGCCAGGGAGTACCTGGACAAATTCGGGATCACCTATCCTAACGCCCCTGATTTGGGCACCCGAACCTCCCAGGCTTTCCGCATTCGTGGCGTCCCTGAAACGTACATCATCGGCAAAGATGGGCTGCTGGCGCATGTTCAAATTGGCCCCTTTTCCTCGGTTTCCCAAATCACCGCGCTCATTGACCCTCTCCTCGACCAATAAGCCCGCCACTCGACACCTGACACCTGACACTTGACACATTCCCCATGGACATCGGCTCTATTTTCCTCATTCTGGCTCTATTCCTCCTCACGGCGTTGTTCGTTGGTCAACCGTTATTCGATCGCAAGTCAGCCGCCGGACGTCATTCGACAAGCGAGCTTTCTACGCTCCTGGCCGAGCGAGATCGAATTCTCAACGCCATTTCCGAATTGGATTTCGACTACACGTTGGGCAAGATTCCCGCCGAGGACTACCCTCTCCAACGGGGGCAACTTGTCCAGCGCGGCGCGGAAGTGTTGCGCCAGCTCGATGAATACCAGGGCCAGGCCGCGTCGGATTCCGCCAGCGATCGCCTCGAGACCGCCATCGCCGCGGGGGCTGTGAACCCGGACGATGAACTGGAAGCCATGATCGCCGCGCGCCGTCTCGCCCGCCAGGAGAAAGCGGGGGGCTTCTGCCCGCAGTGCGGCGGCCCAGTGGTTCGATCCGACCGATTCTGCCCTAAGTGTGGGACAGCGTTGTCGTGATCGGTGAAACGTGAAACGTAAAATGTGAAGCATGGCGCGTTACGTTTTGCGCATCACGTTTTACCCGCCACACAGATACATGAAATGAAACGAAACCTTCTCCTCAGCATCCTCGCACCCCTGCTCCTTCTGCTCGTCCTCGCCGGATGCGGCTCTCTCTCCGAAGATATCACGCCGCCGCCCGGGTATGAGTCGCCTACCGCGCCGCCAGAAATCCCCGCAGCCGAACAACTCGTCTTTCCAGTGTTGCCTCCTGACCCCGCGCGCGGCGAGCCTCTTTTCGCCGAAAATTGCAGTACCTGTCACGGATCAGCCGGCCTGGGCGATGGTCGCGATGCTTCTGATTTGCCCAACCCTGTCCCTGCAATTGGGGATATCGAACTGGCGCGCCAGGCCACGCCCACCGACTGGTATCTCATCGTGGCCAATGGCAATATCGAGCGCTACATGCCGCCCTTTGCGAGCCTCTCGGTGCCGCAGCGTTGGGATGTGATCGCCTACGCCTTTTCGTTGAGCGCGTCTGACGAAGAACTGTCGAGGGGTCAAAAGCTCTATGCGGAGCAGTGCGCATCCTGCCATGGGGAGCGGGGCAAGGGGGATGGGCCGGATGCGGGAGAGCTTTCCGCCTCGCCGGTGGATTTCACCGATCAGGCTTTCATGGGCTATCAGTCGGCGACCGATCTCTACCTGTCCATCTCGGGCGGCATGGGAGAGATGCATGCCTTTGCCGATTTGGGTGAGGAGGATCGCTGGGCCCTGACGACTTTCTTGCGCTCATTGACCTTTGCCGTTCCTGAGGTGGATACTGTCTCCGAGGAGGGAGAATCGGACGCGACCCCTGGGGGGGCAGCCTCCCCCGAGGGTACGCCTCTGCCCGTTGGAATGTCCTCCGAAGCTCCCGCGTATGTTTTCGTCCAAGTAGTCAATGGATCCGGCGGCGACCTTTCCACGGGCGCCGAGGTAACCTTGCATGGCTATGATGGTATGGAAGAGATCTTCACTCGAATCGGCGCTCTCCCTGAAGATGGCCTGGTTGTCTTCGAAGAAATCCCCATGCCAGAAGGGCGTGTCTTCCTGGCGACTATTGAATACGACCAGGTAGTCTATGGCTCCAATTTTGTCCAGGCTGCCGCTGATATTGGGGACGTAAACCTCGATCTGATGGTTTTCGACTCCACGACGGATTCAACCGGTTTGGTGATCGAGCGGCTGCATATCTTCTTCGATTTCGTCACCCCTGACTCCGTGCAGGTGATCGAGTTGGTGCTTCTCTCGAACACTGGCGAGCAGACAGTTATCGCTTTAGATGATCAACCGGTGATCGAGTTCGAACTGCCTGAAGGCGCTCTCAACCTCGAAGTAGATGAGAATATCCAACTGGGCTACATGCAAACCGCTGCTGGGTTCGGCGTTGGTAGCATACGTCCAGCCGCAGAGCCATACGAAATCACCTTTGCCTTCGAGATGCCCTATGACAAGAAGAAAGCCGATATATCCCTGCCAATTCCCCTGGATACTGTCGCGGCGATTATGATTGCTCCGGAAGACGGCGTCAAGATCAAGGGAGATCAACTTCGAGATGGCGGCTCGCGAGATTTCCAGGGAGTCCTCTATCGGACCTATCATTCTGACAGCCTGAAAGCTGGTGAAACGTTCAGCTTTACACTTTCTGGCCTCCCCAGGCTGCCGTCTGGAATGACTTCATCCTCTGGTACGGATAATATGACTAACCTGATGATCGGGCTGGGGGCTTTGGGCGCGGCGCTCATCGGAGCGGGCATTTATGTATGGCGGCGCAATCGGTCGGAGGGCGGTGAGTGGGACGACGCCGAAGCTGCCGAAGTAGAAATCCTTGCTCTTGCAGAAACCCCAGAGGAGTTGATGGATGCCATCATTGCCCTGGACGAGCTTTACCAGGCAGGCGAATTGCCCGAAGCGGCATATCTCGAACGACGCGAGGAATTGAAGGCGCGTTTGAAGGAAATGGCCAGGAGCTAGGGAGCGCGGGAGCATGGGATTCATTTTTTCTCCCCTGCCCCCCTGCTCCCCTGCCCCCCCGCACCCAGGCTTCCTTGCACACGACGAATGATCACCGTCAAAAAACTGGTCAAACGTTTCGGTCCCAAAACCGTCCTGCGCGGGTTGGATTTCGAAGTCGAGGCTGGCGAGTTCGTGGCCTTGCTCGGCCCTAACGGCGCGGGGAAGACCACTTTTCTACGGATATTGGCTTCGCTCTCGCGCCCGGCGATGGGGGAGGTGCGCATCGCCGGTTATCATTTGCCAGGAC
The DNA here is from genome assembly GCA_016865865.1 of Chloroflexota bacterium. Classification (GTDB taxonomy): domain Bacteria; phylum Chloroflexota; class Anaerolineae; order Anaerolineales; family UBA11858; genus NIOZ-UU35. Next base: position 20,477 of record VGOC01000033.1, on the reverse strand, counting down.
AGGCTGCGGCTGTGCGGCGGCGTCTGGGAGTGGTATCGCATCTGCCTCTGCTGTACGGAGACTTGACCGCTGAGGAGAATCTGCGCTTTTATGGGCGTATGTATGCTGTAACAGAACTTGAACCCCGTATCAGGGAGGTTCTGGAGATGGTCGGTTTGCACCCTCGCCGCCGCGACCTGGTGCGGACTTTTTCCCGAGGGATGCAGCAGCGCCTGGCCATCGGCCGCGCCGTTCTGCACGACCCTGAGGTGATGCTCTTCGACGAGCCCCACACTGGTCTGGATCAAGATGCCTGCGTGATGCTGGATACGGTTCTGGGCGAGGTGGCCGCCCGCGGCCGCACCGTGGTGATGACCTCTCACGACCTGGCCCGCGCCGCCGACCTGGCCTCTCGTTTCGACGTGCTCTCACGGGGGACGATCGTCGCCTCGATTCGCTGGGATGAGATGGACACCACGGATAACTTGCTGGCCTTTTATCGTCGGGCGGTCGAGGAGACGTGAAACGTGAAACGGAATGACGTAAAACGCAACTCGCAACCCGCAACCCCTAACTCTCCTCTCGCCAACTTCTTCCGCGCCCTGTGGGCTGTGGTCTGGAAGGATCTCTCTGCCGAATGGCGCAGCCGCGAGCTGCTCACCGCCATGCTAGTCTTCGCTCTATTGGTGATTCTGATCTTCAACTTCGCGCTAGAGTTGGATGCCCGCGCCCGCGCCAGCGTCACCGCGGGAGTCTTGTGGGTGACTTTCGCCTTTGCTGGCACCCTGGGTCTCAACCGCTCCATGGCGACTGAGAAAGACCGCGGCTGCCTGGATGGTCTGTTGTTGGCGCCGGTAGACCGCAGCGCGATCTACTTCGGGAAGGCCGTTGGCAATCTAATCTTTATGTTCGTCGTCGAAGTGATCGTTTTACCGGTTTACAGCGTGCTTTATAACATCAATTTATTCCGCCCCGGTTTGTTGCTGGTGATCTTGCTCGGCTCGATTGGCTATGTGGCCGTCGGCACGCTGCTCTCGACAATGGCCGTGCAAGCTCGCACGCGCGACATCCTGCTGCCGATCTTGTTGTTCCCCCTGGTCGTCCCGGTCATGATCGCCGCTGTCAAGGCGAGCGGAGGGTTTCTGCAGAATTTAGCCTGGGCAGAAGTGAACGCCTGGCTCAATATCCTTGTCGTCTACGATATAATCTTTATAGCGATTGCTTTTATGTTTTTCGATTATGTAGTGGAAGAGTGAGAGGAGGCAACCATGCCCAGCCCGTTTCCCGGAATGGATCCCTACCTCGAAGACCCGGCTCTGTGGCCGGATTTGCATCAAAGCCTGATCACCTATATTCGAGATGCGCTTCAACCCCATATCCGCCCAAACTACCACGCTCGAATGGGCGAACGTCTTTACCTGGTGGAGGTGCCACATATCATCTATCCTGACATTACCCTGATCAGACGCCCTCTTGCAGAAGTTACCCCTGCCTACGGTCTCGAAAGCCAGACGGCGGTGCTGACCGCAGAAGCCGATTCCCCCTGGGCCATTACCGTACCGCCGGTCGAATATCGTGAACCTTACCTGGAAATCGTGCACAGCGCCGGGGGAGAGGTAGTCACTGTCATCGAAATCCTCAGCCCTTCCAATAGGGCGCTGGGGGAGGGGCATCGCCTCTACTGCCAGAAGCAGCAAGAAATCATGAATAGCCGCGCCCACCTGGTAGAGGTTGATTTGCTCCACGAAGGACTGCACACCATCGCTTTGCCTGAATCCAGCTATCTGAAGTTGCCGCCCTACCGCTATATCGTATCGGTAAATCGTTCTTCCCAACGCGAGGTCTTCGAGACGTATCCCGCGCCCCTCGATAAGCGCCTGCCCCGTTTTCGCGTGCCTCTCAAAGCGCCCGATCCCGATGTCGTGCTCGATTTACAGGCTGTCTTCATTCGCTGCTACGATAATGGCGGCTATGCTGACTTCGTGGATTATCGAAAACCGCCGCCTGTTTCCCTCACCGAGCAGGAACAGGCATGGATCGAAGAAAATCTGAATCTAGAATCTGAGAAAGAAGGACAATAATCTTTTAGAGGTGATCTTATGCAATCGAAACCCCGTTTTCTTACCATCCTGGATAGCGTCACAGCGATCCTTTTCGTGATTGCTGTTGCGATGGTGTTTTTCTACGCCCCTCTCGAACGCACCATGGGACAGGTGCAAAAGGTGTTCTACTTCCACGTGGCCACCGCCTGGGTGGGCATGTTGGGCTTCTTGGTGGCTGCCGTTGTGGGCATTCTCTATTTGCTGAAGAATGACTGCAAATACGACATCGCCGGGATTGCGGCGATCGAGATCAGCCTGGTTTTCTTCTTCATCGCCATCATCATGGGTTCCATCTGGGCTCGCCCGGTGTGGAACACCTGGTGGACCTGGGACCCACGCCTGACCACAGCGACCATCGTCGAGCTGATCTATGCCGCCTATATGATGCTGCGCCAGGGCATCGAAGACCCCGACCGTCGCGCCCGCTTCGGGGCGGTATACTCGATCCTGGGTTTTCTGAGCGTCCCCCTGACCTTCATCTCCATACGCCTGCTGCGCACGATCCACCCGGTTGTGGTAGGCGATAGCGACCCGGGCGCCGAGGGCAGCTTTAGCATGACTGACCCCATGAAGGCCACTTTCTTCTTCAGCCTGTTCACCTTCTCTGTGCTCTTCGTGGATTTGTTCTGGCACCGCCTTCGGATGGGCAAGCTGGCTGTCGTGGTCGAAGAGTTACGCATGAAGGTTTCGGCCTAAAGACCGCCGACCGCAGTCTGTGGTCAGCCATCTGTTATCTATCCCTTGTTATTTGAATAGGAGTATTCGAAAATGTTGTTCCAACAAGCCACCCCTGATACCGCTGGCTACATGATTGCTGGTTATGCGGTGCTATTTGGCGTACTGCTGGTTTATCTGACCAGCTTCTTCGTGCGTTTCAAGAAATTACGGCAAGATTTGGATATTTTGGAAGAATTCGATGTTGGCGACTAGAAAAAACAGGAATCCTTTGTTAAAACGAAACCGTGCTGCTTGTTCATGTGAAGCAGCACGGTTCTTGTTTGATTGCGGTTTTATGCGGAGATTTCTGGTTTTCCGACAGCAGCCATTGCGTGGGGCGATTTGCGCCACGCACGGATCAACATTCCCAGCCCCGTCAACATCAATGCCCCACCAGTCACAGTCATTGTCAAATTAAAAGCATCTCCGTAATTGACCCCATTGATCGTATGGGTTGGCGCCATCAGGTATTGGATGGTGAGGCAAAGCGCGCCGACAATGATGGCCGCCGCGCCGCCAGCGATTTCGGAGTCTTTCTTCTTGGCTTTGGTAAAGTCCACCTGCGCCCACACGCCGGGGATTTTGAAGATCAAGAAAATGACCAGGGTCAGTGCGGTGGTATAGACCACCCCGTCTACAGGCATGGAACTGCCGCGCAGGGCGCGCGAAGTGATGATGTGTATCACGCCGACGATGGTCGCTCCAATCAGGGAGATCAGGCTGTAGCGGTAGGCGTTGTCGCGCCCTTTGATCAGTAGAACAACGGCCCGCGCCATCATCACGCCAAAGGCCAGTGTAACCAGGACGTAGAGGATATACAGCCATTGCAGGCCAGCAATGGCAGCGAATTTACCATCATAGCCGGTGGGGTTCAAGGCCACGCAGGTGGTGCCTGCCCCCCCGGCGATGTTGAAGAGCGCTGAAATGCTCAGGAAGAGTATGCCGATGAAACGTAGAAACTTTCCCATAGTTAAAAATCCTTTACAGGTACGCAAACCCGGCCACAAAGGCTGCCGTGGACAGCAGCAGCAGGCTGGGGAGAACGGTTAGAATGGTCTCGCGTGGAAGAATCGGTCTGCCGCCTTTGAGAAAAGAGAGCAGCAGCCCGCCGATGCCGATCAGCCCCCCACCGATGCCCACCCAGGCGAAGCCCCCCTTTGTGTCGCCGCGCAAGGCCAGGATGATGGGCAGGGCGAAGATCGCCAAACCGGCCACGCCGTGCACCACTGCCAGCACGATGACGGCCAACTTTTGGGGGCCGGCCAAGCGGGTGATGAGTATCACCAACATGCCAGCGACGATGAAAATCCCATAGGGAATAAGAATCACATCGAGGTATTCAGAAACCAACCCCAGGGCCAGGCTGGCCGGAATCAACGTCGAGGAGATCACCACCAAGGGGGAATCCAGCACCTCGAAGCCCAGGATCATCATCAACAAGGAGGCAACGATCAGCATGCCAAAGGCGATGGTGTAGCATGCGATCGCCATCCTTTCCAGACCATCTATCCCCTGGACGACTTGATAAGAAGCCAGCAGAGCGGTGAGCAGTAGGAATATACGGTGGAGGGGTTTCATAAAAACGTGTGAACGTTCCAATGTTCAACCGTCAAAGTACATCGAGGACGATCATCAACATCGCGCTCAGCATGAATAGTGAAGCATATTTGAATAGCCCAAAGTTGACCCGTTCTGAGGGGCGCACAGAGATGGCGATGGCCAAGCTCAACATACCCACTGAGAGTACGCCTATCAAGCGCAGGTAGCCCCAGGCCATGCCAATGCCGTAGGCTGCTGCAGCCATAGCGATGGCAGCCAGTACGCTAGAGATAGCAATGGTCAGGCGCGTAGCCCTGAATCCATAATGGGACGGGAAGGTGGGGATATTGGCTTTCTGATAATCGGCGTGGTATTTCATGGCGAAGGTCAGGATATGCGTTGGTATCCAGAGTAGGATCGCCAGCGCCAAAGTGGCGCCGACCCAGTCAATATAGCCAACTCCCAAAGCCCGACCTGCCAGCACGGGCATGCCCCCAGAGATGCCACCACAGACGATGCTCCAGGCTGAACGACGTTTTAGCCAGATCGTGTAGATAGCCACGTCGAAGTATAGCCCGGCGAAAACAATCAAGCCGTAGAGCCAGTCCATCGCCAGCGCCCACCCGACGCCCAGCGCCGAGAGCGCCAGCCCCAAGATTAACGCCTCGCGCGGGGTGATCTTCCTGGTGGGCAGTGGACGCCAGCAAGTCCGGTTCATCCTGGCATCTATGTCGCGGTCGTACCACATATTGACCGTCGTCGAGCCGCTGATTGCCAGGAACAGGCTGCCGGCCACGCTCAAAACCGTCCCCATGTTGAAGACCGGGCAGCGGGCACTCATATAGCCGGCCAAACCGGTGGCAAGCAATAAACCGGTTTGCAAGGGCTTGGTCAGTGGCCAGTATTTCGATTTGAGATTGGAGATGGATGTTTGGAGATTGGGCATGAGTTCACGGAAGGGTTAGGAGTTAGGGAGTTAGGTATCTAACCCCTAACTCCCTAACACGTTATTGATCTTTGGTGCAGCGGAATCCCACACCTGGGCTGACATAGGTCGGGGTGGCGTTGTTGCGAACCCACAGACGCAAGTCCATTTCGTAGGTGTCTTTCGAGCCTCCGCGCAGGAACCGTACGTGCATCCCTTCATAGACGTCCCCCGTCCACTGCCAGACGTTGCCGGCCATATCGTACAGGCCGTAGGGTGAGGCCGAGTCGAGGGTCCGAAAACCGTCATACACGTTGCTGTTGTAAAAACCGACCGGGGTGGTGCGCGAGCCGAAGCTGCTCATATCTTCGAAGGGGTCTCGGCTGGCGTAGAAGTTGGCGTTCTCGCGGGCGATTTCCTCGCCCCAGGGGAAGGGGCGGGTATCGCTGCCGCGGGCGGCTTTCTCCCATTCCACTTCGGTGGGCAGGCGATAGCCGTAGTAGCTGCAATAGCCCCAGGCGCCGAACCAGGAGACCATCGTCATGGGATGGTTCTCGTAGCCGGGCTGGGCGATGAAGGTGGCGCCATCGAACTTCACTCGCTGGGAGGGGTCGTCCAGCGGGATGAAGAGCCAATCTCCGGCCTCGATCTTTTCCTCATGCTTGACGCCGCGGAAGACGTCTCCTGGATAGTAGCCGACGATTTTCCCGTCCACGAGTTCGACCGAGCCATCGGCCAGGGCAACGTTGAGGAAATCTGCGTATTGTCCCACGGTGACATCTGTGACCATGATCTCGTAGGCAGCGGTGTTTTCGATATCTTCGTGCTGGCCGTAGTAGAACTCACCGGCCGGGATTTGCGCCCAGGCGTCCGGGTTCACACCGGTGTCGAAGGCGGGCATCGGGGCGTTCAAATCTACAGGGCGGCAGGAGGCCAGAAAGAACAATGTGATGGCGAGGACGACAACCACGGGATGCGGATGGACGCGGATGGACGCGGACTTTAACGATTTTTTTCCGTGCTCGTCCGCGCTCGTCCGCGTCCAATGCGAAATCTGAGATATAACACGTTTCATTTCGACACCTCCGCCGCGAGTTCGTGATCCACTTCCTCCGCCCAGCGACCTTTGGGTTTGAACAAATCCACCAACCGCCAGACCATCACGATCGCCAGCAGCAATAGCAACATAGCCAGGCCGAAGTCCATCAGGTACATCAGCAGGTTGACCAGCGGCTGCTGCTCAGCCTCGCTGATGAAGAGTCGTTTCATCTCGAAGATGGTGACAGAGGCAAAGGCGAGGTCGGAGAGGAGGAGGATGCCCCAGCCGTACCATCGGCGTACTCTGCCTTTCAAGCCGATTATGTCCCCATAATAGAGCAGGATGATGGTGGCGATGATCGCCGAGAGCACGTGCCAGTGACCAGTCAGCTCGATGCGCTCCTCGCGGGCTGGCCATACGCGGAAGATTTCGTCGAGTTTGACAGCCATAAAGATGCCAATGCCGCTGGTGGTGAAGTTCATGAAGAGCATTTGCCATGTGGGGCCAAACTTTAGCGGGTCGCGTGTCAGGGCGGAGATGTTCTGCCCGAAGGAAGGTTTTTCCAGATGAGCTGTCCCCTCACGCATCAACTTCCCCCAGCTCCAGATCAACAGGAATAGGGCTGCCAGCATCGAGGGGGTGGCGCCGACATAGATGATCATGTGGGCGATGGGTTCCAGCGGGGTGACCACGCCCCACACACCCAGGTTGAGCACAATGGTGCCGAGGATCATCAGCGGCATGGCGATTTTGTGCCAGATGCCTTTGAAGTTCAGCCAGCGCCCGATGATGAGCGTAAGCATGATGCCGATCAATGCCAGCATGATGTGCAGGTGGCCGATGACCGAATATTCCATCACGGTCTTGTGCGGATAGCGGATGATGTTCTCTGCGAGGAAGGTCTCGAAGCCGTTGCCGAAGTACGAGCCGGGCACCGCGCCGAACAATGCGGATATCACTGTGGTTAGCGCGGTGGCGAAGAAGGCCATGCGCTCCAGATCAACGCCTTTTTTGGTGCGCGAATAGGCGTTGTCGGGCTGGTAATATTCCTTGTTCCAGGGCCAGAGTGCGATGGTCAACAGGACGCCGGCGAAGAAGATAAGCGACAGGCCGGTGATGTAGAGTCCATGGAAAGCCCAGTTGTGGCCCCAGTAGGCGAAACCCATGCCGAAGATCATAGCGAGCAGGTAGCCGACCGTGACGAGGGCGCGCACGGCGGTCTTGTAGAACTCGCGCATCTTCAACAGACTGGTGACCATGTAAGTCTCGATGGCGATGATAGCCATAGCGATCGAGTGGTACAGGATGATGATGCGTCCCTCGCGCTCGGCCTGAACGAGGTCCATTTTAAGAGCGCGCACCACCACGTCGCGCACGCCGAACTCAGCCATCGGCCCGGAGAGCATCCCGAAGAGGGCGGTCTCCAGGCCGATCATGGCGATGGCGACGAGGATGAGTCCTTTGGTAGAGCTGAAAAGGAAGTTGAAACGGTCTTTGATAGCTTGCATATGTTCTCTGATGTGGTAATTGGATAAATTGGTAGATTGGTAAATGGTTTTCCCAATATACCAATCTACCAGTTACCAACTTACCCTTTGATATCTTTGACGAAGCCGTACGTGAACGCCAGGGTCATGAGGAACAGCAGCGGAGTCAGGATGAGCATGACGAACTGCGGGCTGAAGAACAGCAGTTGCGCGCCCATCGAGATGAACGCCAGGGCGATGCCGCCCAGACCGATGAGCAGTCCGCCGATGCCGACCCAGAAGAAGCCTTTGGGAGCCTTCTTTGCAAAGAACGGGCCGAGGAAGATGACCAGCCCGGCCACGCCGTGGAAGAGAGGCACGGAGATCTTGCGCCCGATGGCGATGCCGGCGATGCTGAAGATGGCGATCGCCAGGAAGCCGACCAGCGCGAACCACTTGAAGGCCTTTTTCCACTGCGGGAAGTACTGCTCGGCGATGCCCATCGAAATGCCCAGCGGGATGAGCGAGGCCACCGTCAGCACCCAGGGCGAGGCCAGGATGCCCAGCCCCAGGAAGATGAGCAGCAGGCCGGAGACCAGCAGCACCAGGAAACCCATGCCGTAGTACAGGTCGTAGACTTTCTTCTCCTTGCTCCAGCGGGTGTAGAACCGCCAGAGCAGGTAGATGGCAACCAGGCCGGTCAGCAGCAGGAACAGGTTGTCGAGGGTGAATAGGTTCATATCATTCTCCTTTTGGAGGGGAATACCTCCATGTAGATTATAACCCATTTATTTACAACGGGGTACTGTGCGAATTATTGCACAGGCATGGGGATAGTTCTGTAAGAGAGTGTTTTAAAACTCAAATCGGCCACAGATGAACACAGATAAAAGGGATTTCGGCGATAAAAGACGGCTGTTCATCAAGAAAATCGGTGTTCATCTGTGTTTACCTGTGGTTTCTGGCGACTTTTAAAACAGTCTCTTAGAGATTTTTGCAGTGATTGGCGCCGGTTTCATCCGATCTCTGAAATAAAGAAAATCAGTGAGCGCGCTTCTCAAAAAGGATGATTCTATTTAGGAGGGGATCATGCTTTCTACACAAGAGAAAATTCAGCTCTTGCAAAATGTTTCCTCATTCCATAAGCTCTCTAATGACCAGTTGGTGAGCCTGGCTGAACTATATGAAGAGAAAACCTTTTCTCATGGCGATATTATCTTCCGGCAAGGTGAAGTGGGTGGTAAGATGTATGTCGTTATCGAAGGTAAGGTGGCTGTCGAGAGGGAGATCCGGGATCGCACCGACACGGTTTCGATCATGATTGCGGATCGGTACGACAGCATCGGAGAGATGTCGTTGTTCTACAATGCGCCCAACTCCGTAACGGCCACAGCCATGGAAGATACCAGAACACTCTGGATGGAGAATGGCGCTTTCATTGACTTTGCCAGGAACGATCCTGATCTACTGGTCGAACTCTGCCAGGTGCTCAGCAAGAGATTGTTCGAAGCCTATGATAGGATCTCTGAAATTTCAAAAGACCAGAAACCACTTGAGTTGCGCAAATTATATGAAAAGTTAGATTTCTGAGATGTGTGATGAGAAATTTTCGATTGGAAAAAAAGAAGCATTCTCGATGAGAAAGGTCTGTTATGAACCTGTCCACTTCCCGTAACCTGTTACTCGAAACTGCCTGGCGTCGTTATGCTATCTTGGATGCCAATGCCGCATCTGTGCAAAAACAATACATGCGTGTGCGGCGGTTGATGGCTACTTTAGGGGTGCTGGCCGTTCTATTTGCGCTTTTGGTGGATAATTACACCGAGCGGGTACCCACGGTGGTTGCGCTCATCCTGAGGGTTTTGCTCATCCTCACGCCGATCGTTATTTCTGTAGTCGCTGCGTTTACCAATAAATTCCAGCAGGGTCAAAAGTATCTCTCCTATCGTGCGGCTGCGGAAGGTATTCTGAAGGAAATCTACACATATCGCACCGCAAATCAAGACAGGCCGAATCGTGACACGATTCTCAGTAACCGGCTGGCAGCGATCCAACGCGACCTGTACCGGGGCGCCGGCGGGGAATTGGTGCTTACCGAATATAAGGGCGATGTTCCGCCGTACTATTCCCCTGACGATGAGAACAGCGATCCGGGATTCACGGACCTTTCTGGCGACGAGTATTTGGTATATCGCCTCGAAGACCAGCTCAACTGGCACGTCAAGAAAAACCTGGAGATGCAACGGGATCGCAAACGCATCCAATGGGGGATTCTGGCATTCGGCGGCGTTGGCGCCTTCCTGGCCGCCTGGGGGGGCAGCCTGGCTATCTGGGTGGCGTTCACGGCGGCGATTGCATCTGCGCTGATTGGCTGGGAAGAACTTCGCGGCCTGGATGTGAGGGTGGGAAACTACAGCCAGGTGATCCTGGAACTCAACATCATCCGCGATTGGTGGCTGACCTTGAGAGAGACTGGGCCTTCCAGCAAGGACGCTGCTCAGCTAGCGATCAAAACCGAAAAAGTCCTCTACGACCAGAACCTGGAGTGGATCAGAGCCATGCGGAAAGCCCTGGCCGAGGCCGAAGGTGATGAGGCCGAACTGGTAGAGCATGCTCTCGAAGAAGGGCGTGCAGCCACTGCTCGAATTCAGGAAAAACTGATTACTGAGGTGGAAGAGTTATACGACCAGGGTCTCGGTGAGGCGGTAGAACGAGTCGAAACAGTAGTGGATGACGCCGCTGATTCCCTCAGGAGCATGTTTGCCGATATCATATCAATTGATGATCATGAATTGGATATCCCGCCGGAAGAGAGTCTCGATGTCTTCGAGACGGTCGAAACCGCAGTCGAAGCCGCCCTGGCCGAATCGGACGCCATGGTCGAGTCGATGGTATCTGGCGAGGCGGATCTCTATACCCCTGGGCCAGAGCCGATGACGGTCGAGAGAGCCGTGGACGCCGCCATAGCCGAATCAGCTCTGTTTTCGAGCGCTGCCGAAGAAGGCATGGTCGAGGATTTTGCCGATGTTCTCGAAGCCGAAAAAGTCGTTGCCGCCGAGGGCGGGGAGGAGCTGGGAGAGGATTTCGACGATGAGGATTTCAGCGAGGGCGAACCATCTGAGGTTGCAGGCGATTTCGACGATGAGGACTTTGGCGATGATGAAGATTTCAGTGTGGATGAAAAATTCGATGGTACAGGTGATTTCGTTGACGAGGATTTCGGCGAGGTCAGCGACGAATTCGTTGATGCAAGCGATTTCGACGATGAAGTTTGGGACGATGGAGCCTGACGCCCGGTTGATAATCATGAGGAGAGAATGATGAGTAGAATTGGCGATACAATCAAAAATCTTAGGAAACCCGCGCAGGGAGGAACTGCGCGTCCATCAGACAAGAAGGCGAAAGAACATCCAATGGTGGTTGAACCTGATTCTGCCATTGTCGACTCTGTTATTGATAGCGCAGTGGCTGCCGTGAGGAAATCGGTCGAGGCGGCCGTAGAAGATGTAGTCAGGGAAGCAGTGGCCGAGGCCAAAGGAACATTCGTAGATACGCTCGAAGAAGTCATCGAAGAATTCGAAGCCGCTTCGGATGGCGATAAAATCTACGCAGGTTCACAAAGGGAGGGCGCGCGCGGGGCCAAACCTCACGCCTTTGTGGTAATGCCCTTTGGGAAGAAACAGGGCTTCGATGGCACCATCATTGATTTCAATGCGATCTACCAGAATTTGATCAAACCAGCCCTCGAGCTGGCCGGGTTCGAACCCTTCCGCGCAGATGAAGAGACGACCACTGGAGATATTCTCACCGATATGTTCCAGGAACTTCTGCTGGCGGATTTAGCCATCTGCGATTTGAGCATTGATAACGCCAACGTGTACTATGAGCTGGGAATCCGCCACGCATTTCGCAAGCGCGGCGTGGTGCACATCCAATCTGGCCGCGCCTACATGCCCTTCGATATCTTCAATGTGCGCACCATCCCCTATCACACGAATGACGAGGGCGTCCCTGATCCGGCTTTTCTGGATAAGGACATCCAGGCGATTGCCCGCGTGTGCCGCGATACCTGGGCTTCCGATCAGGACGCCGTCCACAGCCCGGTCTTCAACCTGCTCGCGGGGCTGGGCGAACCAGATCGCAAAACGTTGCGAACCCCTCTGGCGACGGGCTTCTGGCGGGAATATAACGAGTGGAAAGAGCGCGTCACCATTGCCCAGCGACAGAAACGTATGGGCGATATCATGCTGCTCACAGAGGAGATCAGTAATCCTCTGATCAAAGAGGAGGCTATCGGTGAGGCTGGGAAGGCTTTGCGCGGTATGGAGCGCCACGAGTTGGCTCTCCAGCAATATCGCCAGGGCCTGGAGCTGAACCCCCAGAATACGGAATTCCGCCGCCAGGAGGCATTCCACCTGAACCGACTCGGTCGGGTGGATGAGGCGATCGTCAAACTGGAGAATCTCCTCATGGATGAGCCTAGAGATACGGAAGCGATCTCGTATCTGGGGCGCATCTACAAAGACATGTGGACTGAGTCCTGGATAGATATCGAAGATGAGGACACCCGACTTCAAGAAGCCTTCGACGCCTCGCATTGGTTGGTCAAAGCGATCCAAACGTACCTGAAGGGTTTCTATTGCGATCTGAACCAGTACTACCCAGGCATCAACGCTCTGACTCTCTCAGTCATCCTCGATCATTTGGCTGAACGGTACGACGAGGGAGCTGATCCCGATGTTCAGGTGATCCGGGATATTTTGCCAAATCTGAAGGGTACGCTGGAATTTGCTCTAGACAAGTTGGCCCAAGATGAATCCAGCGACTATTGGACTTTGGTTTCTTTGGCAGAATTGATGGTGATGATGGCGGATGATGTCAGGGTAGTCAAACGGGCCTACAAGAAGGCCCTCACTGCCGCCAGGAAGAATATCTTCTTCCTGCAATCCTCGATCAGCCAGGTAGAGATCCTCAAATCCCTCTTGTTGCGCCCAGAATTCGTCGAGGCGGGTATCGAGGTTCTGAAAGATGAGATCCGTCGGATTCGTAAAGAGGAACCTGAAGGTGAAACGCCCGAAGCAGAGGAAGCCAGGGAAGAATGGGTGATCCTGTTCGCCGGGCATAAGATAGATCAGGAAGATCAGGCCGAGAAACGATTCTTGCCGGAAATGGAGAAGGAGGTTCGTAAACGGATCGACGCGGCCTTAGATAAATTCGGTATTAGCGATGATGATCTGGGTATCACGGCGGGGGCGGCCTGTGGCAGCGAAATCATCTTTATCGAGGCCTGTCTCGAACGAGGCATGAAGGTCAAAGTGCATCTTCCTTTCAGTGAGCCGCAGTATATCGAGAGGAATGTCAGTTTCGCCGGAGATACATGGGTGGAGCGGTTCTATAACATCCGCAATCACCCTGCTGTCCGGATCTATTTCCAGCTTGACCGAGTTGGCAAAGTCAAACCGGGCGATGATGCCTATCGGCGCAACAACCGCTGGGCGCTGTACTCCTCTCTGATTCTAGGGATTGATCGCGCTCGCCTGATCGCTTTGTGGGATGGCAAGGGTCAAGAGACAACCGATCGCGATGGGATGCTCGTAACTCACATGGTGGAAGAAATGCGGCGGATGGGCGGTTTCGTGGAACACATCAACACCACCAAGTTCGATTACTGGCAGGCTGGCGGAAAGGTTGGCGCAGCGTTGGACAAACTGGTCGCGCAGAATTTGTAGCTGGAGGATCCGCCCCCAGGCGATCACCGATCCATGTCCGCTTTCGAAGTTTCGTCCATCCTTTTCGAAAGCGTTTGATTGTTCGAGCGTAAACATCCCTGGTCTTCTTCGAGATCAGGGATGTTTTTATTATCAATGAGTCCACTGCAAAAACTACGAGTAGAGGATTCGGGGCAGCGGGGAAAAAGATCGCCGGGCCTTTCTTGTTCTGATTTGAGTATAATTGGAACAGAGAAAGGTGCTTCAAGGAGTGATGATATCGCTATGTTGATCGAATGGTTCACCACGCTCGATCCCGTCATGCAGGCGCTGGCGGGCACATTGTTCACCTGGTTCCTCACCGCGTTGGGGGCGTCGGCGGTCTTCTTCTTCAAATCCATCAACCGGCACGTATTGGATAGCATGTTGGGTTTTGCCGCAGGGGTGATGATCGCGGCCAGTTTCTGGTCACTGTTGGCGCCGGCCATCGCAATGTCCGAGGAGTTGGCGCTGCCTTCATGGGCGCCAGCGGTAGTTGGATTTCTGCTCGGCGGGGCATTCCTGTGGGGCGTGGATAAGACCCTGCCGCACCTGCATATTGGCTACCCGATGAGTGAAGCGGAGGGACTCAAGACCTCGTGGCAGCGCAGCATCCTGCTTGTGTTGGCGATCACCCTGCACAACATCCCCGAAGGGCTGGCGGTTGGGGTGGCCTTTGGGGCGGTTGCGGCAGGAATCCCAAGCGCGGCGCTGGCGGGAGCGATCGCCCTGGCTGTTGGCATCGGCCTTCAAAATTTCCCCGAGGGGGCGGCGGTCGCTATCCCGTTGCGCCGCGAAGGGATGAGCCGCTCGAAGAGTTTCTGGTATGGCCAGTTATCCGGGCTGGTGGAGCCGGTAGCAGGGGTGCTGGGAGCGGCGGCGGTGCTGCTCATTCGTCCCGCCCTGCCGTATGCACTATCCTTCGCGGCCGGGGCGATGATCTACGTCGTGGTCGAGGAATTGATCCCCGAATCGCAGCGTGAGAAGGATACGCATTTTTCCACGCTGGGAGCCATGCTCGGCTTCGTGGTGATGATGTTGTTGGATGTGGCGCTGGGGTAGAAGCCCGGTGATTCCTTCGCGTTGTTCTATGCGAAAAAGGAGGCCCCATGAAGATCTGTCCATTCTGCGCCGAACAAATCCAGGACGAGGCCGTCAAGTGCCGTTTCTGCGGCGAGTGGCTGGATGACCGCCCGCGCTCGATGCCAAATCGCGCGCCCTTCGCTGTCCCAGCCTACTATTATGGCTTCGAATACAAATCTCAGGTGGAACTCTTTGGTTGGCCGCTCGTTCACATCGCTACTGGCTATGAACCCGGGACTTTTCGCCCGCGAGTGGCAAAGGGCATCATCGCCATTGGGAATGTTGCAATCGGTGGGCTGGCAATCGGCGGTATCGCCCTGGGTGGGATGACCCTCGGCGGCCTTGCTCTAGGGTTGGCTGCGCTCGGCGGGCTGGCAGTCGGCGTCTTTGCCCTGGGAGGCGGCGCGCTCGGCATATTTTTCGCGGCTGGCGGGCTGGCCATTTCGGGTATGTACGCCCTCGGTGGGCTGGCGCTCGCCCCGCATTTCATTGGCGGCAATGGCGCCGATCCTGAATTCCTGCGTTTGCTCGAACGCTGGTTCCCATCCTTCCAGCCTTGAACCCGAAATCTTCGATTGCCTGTTCGATGGCTGAGCTTGAAAGAACCGCCGACATCGTCGGGCGGTTCGCCTTGTGACCCCGACAGGACTCGAACCTGTAACCAATTGATTAAGAGTCAACTGCTCTGCCAGTTGAGCTACGGGGCCGGTATTCTATGCGGGGGAATTATACCGCGATGGGAGGGGGTGTCAACTTTCGAAGGAGAAAGTGTGTTTCGTCAAACTGAATATAGATGAAGCGCGCACCTGCCAGGAGGAGCTTTCGAGTATACTTCGATGGATTCGATATTGTGAGGTGGACGATGACGCTTAAGAATGAGCGAAAACGTTGGGAAGAAGAAACCCTGCGCCCGGTGTTGGGACGTTTCCCGGAGCGGAGGGACGCATTCTTTACCTCGTCGGGGATACCGGTCGAGAGGCTGTTGCTCCCCCTCGAGGAGGATGCCAGCTATGAGGAAAGATTAGGCTTCCCGGGGGAATATCCCTTCACCCGCGGCGTACAGCCGACCATGTACCGCGGCCGCTTCTGGACGATGCGCCAGTACGCAGGTTATGCCTCTGCCGAGGAGTCCAACGCCCGTTACCGCTACTTGCTGGAACAAGGGCAGACCGGTCTCTCGGTGGCTTTCGACCTCCCCACGCAAATAGGCTACGACGCCGATGATTCAATCGCCTCGGGCGAGGTGGGCAAGGTGGGGGTTTCCATTTCCTCGCTTCGAGATATGGAGACGCTGTTTCGCGATATCCCCCTGGAGCGCGTCTCGACCAGCATGACCATCAACGCCCCAGCGGCGATCCTGTTGGCCATGTACATCGCTGTCGCCAGGCGCCAGGGTGTCGATCCCAGCAAGTTGCGCGGCACCATCCAGAACGACATCCTCAAAGAATATGTCGCTCGCGGCACGTACATCTTTCCGCCCAAGCCCTCCATGCGTCTGATTACCGATGTGTTCCAGTATTGCCAGCATGAAGCGCCGCACTGGAATACGATCAGCATCTCGGGGTATCACATCCGCGAGGCCGGTTCCACGGCGGTGCAGGAGGTGGCCTTCACATTAGCGAATGGCATCGCTTATGTGCAGGCGGCCATCGCCGCCGGACTGGATGTGGACGAATTCGCCAGCCAGCTCTCCTTCTTTTTCAACGCGCATAACGATTTCTTGGAGGAGATCGCCAAATTCCGCGCCGCCCGTCGCACGTGGGCTAAAATCATGCGCCAGCGCTTTGGGGCGCGGGATCCTCGTTCCTGGATGTTGCGTTTCCACACTCAGACAGCCGGTTCCACCCTCACCGCCCAGCAGCCCGAGAACAATATCGTGCGGGTAGCGTTACAGGCGCTCTCCGCCGTTTTCGGCGGCACGCAATCGCTGCACACCAACAGCATGGACGAGGCTCTTTGGCTGCCTACGGAGAAATCGGTGCGCGTGGCTTTGCGCACCCAACAGATCATTGCCCATGAATCCGGCGTCGCCGATAGCATAGACCCCCTGGCCGGCTCCTATCTCCTTGAGTGCCTGACCGATGAGATCGAACGCCGGGCTGAGGAGTACATTCGCAAGATTGACGATATGGGCGGGGCGCTGGCTGCTATCGAACAGGGTTATATTCAAAGCGAAATCCAGGAGGCGGCGTACCGATACCAGCAGGCCATAGAACGGCAGGATCAGATCGTTGTGGGCGTCAATCGGTTCCAGGTTCAGGAAGAAATAGCTTTGGAGCGCCTGTCCGTTGACCCGACCATCGAGGTGGATCAACGCCAACGCCTGGCGAAGCAGCGCGCCAATCGCGACGCCCAACGTGTGAACGAATTGATGGCTCATCTGGAGAAAGCGGCCAGCGGGAAAGAAAATCTGATCCCGATCTTCATCGAGTGCGTCGAAAACGACATCACCCTCGGCGAAATTTGTAATGTGCTCCGCGGCGTGTGGGGCGTATATCAGCCGACCGGTTTGTAGCGGTATTCCTTATCCGATAGAGGATTCATTGGTAACCTGGAGGTAAAATGCCAATCATCAAACGTATTGATCATGTCGCCATGGTCGTCGAAGATATCGAAGGCGCCCTGGCATTCTGGCGCGATGCCCTGGGGTTGAGTCTCGAGCTTCTTCAAGAGGTACCCCGCGAAAAATCGGCTATCGCCTTCCTGCCGGTGAGCGGCGTCGAAATCGAACTTGTACAACCCACCTCCGCGGATTCCGGGATCGCCAAATATCTCGAGAAACGCGGCCCCGGCATGCACCATATCTGCCTGGAAGTGGATGATATCTCGGCCATGCTGGCGCAGCTCAAGGAAAAGGATGTGCAACTGATCCACGAAGAGCCGGTGATCGGCGATGGCGGCAGGAAATACGCCTTCATTCATCCCAAGGCGGCTTTCGGGGTCCTGATGGAGTTGTACGAGTTGCCGTAATATCCAATCTCGAATATCCTCTTGCCGGATGCCTCCCGAAAAGAAATACCCTACGCATGGCTGGCTTGGCCTTGCATTAATTGTCATCTTCTGGCTCATGAACTGGCTTCTGCCTGGCCCGCGCACCCACTGGGGGTTCTTCCCTTTGTGGCTGGGTTATTGCCTGGCGGTGGATGGGCTGGTGTTCAGGCGCAAGAACACCTCTTTGCTGACCCGCAGTTGGCGCAAGTATATTGGCCTGTTCCTGGTTTCGATGCCGGTGTGGTGGCTGTTCGAGACGCTCAATTGGCGCCTGCAAAACTGGTATTACGATGGCCGTGAGTTGTTCACCGATCTGGAGTATGGGCTGCTGGCTTCGATCGCTTTCTCGACGGTCATCCCGGCGGTGTTTGGCACTGCGGAGTTAATCAGCACCTTTGTTTGGATTCGACGTCTTGGCCACGGCCCGAAGATCAGCGCTGACAGACCAACCACTATAGGGTTTTTCTTTGCCGGTTGGCTGATGCTGGCTTTGATGCTGATCTGGCCGCGTTTTTTCTTCCCCTTCCTCTGGCTGAGCATCTATTTCATCATGGAACCCCTCAACGTCTGGCTGGGGAACCGCAGCCTGACGCTTTGGACTCAGGACAGGGATTGGCGGCCGATCATCGCCTTGTGGGTCGGGGTATTGGTCACGGCTTTCTTCTGGGAATTCTGGAATTATTTCTCCTATCCCAAGTGGGTGTACACCGTGCCAGGCGTGGATTTCTGGCACATCTTCGAGATGCCAATGCTGGGCTACGGCGGTTATCTGCCCTTTGCCCTGGAGCTTTACGCCGTCTATCACCTCGTGACGGGGATCTTGGGGGAGAAGCAGACCACCTACCTGCAACTTTCGAATCATACTTGTTGACGATTCTCGTTCCTTCGTGGTATTATCCCCCCCGTTATCATACCGTTGCAGTTCTCGTGATGGCGAGAAGAGGAGAAAGATATAAGCGATCCAAATTATCGTGCCAATGAAGACATCCGCGCTCGTGAAGTTCGCTTGATCGGGCCAGATGGTGAGAATCATGGGATTGTCCCCATTCAAGAAGCCCTACGGATAGCGGAAGAAGCCAGCCTGGATCTTGTCGAAGTCGCCCCCAATGCGGAGCCCCCCGTATGCCGGGTGATGGATTTCGGGAAGTTTATCTACCAGAGAAAGAAAAAGGAGCGCGAGGCGCGCAGGGCCCAGACCAAGATCGAAGTCAAGGAGATTCGTCTCCGACCGAAGACAAGCGAGGGCCATCGCATCTTCAAAATACGCGATGCTCGCCGGTGGTTGGAAAAAGGGAACAAAGTCAAAGTGCGCATCCAGTTCCGCGGGCGAGAAATGCACTACCCCGAGATCGCCATGGAAGCCCTCGAAGGCGTTGCGGAAGAACTCCGCGATGTAAGCTCGGTTGAGTACCAACCTTCCATGGAAGGTCGCTCTATGCTCATGATCCTGGTGCCAGATAAGGGAGAGAAGCAAGTCCATCAAGAAAGCGCCGGCCAGCCAAAATCTGAGTAAGTCCCATTCTCATCGAATGGTAAAATTGGAAATCTCCGCGGAGGAAGATGGTCATCGAGAAACCTGAGCCGCGGTGTTTTTTGTGAAGGAGTTTTGCTGTGACGAAAAAGAATAAGGTCAAAAAATATAAGCTCAAGACCCACAAAGCAACCTCGAAACGTTTCCGGGTGACTGGTTCTGGGAAGGTCGTGCGCACCAAAGGCGGCAAGAGCCACCTGCGCCGACATACGCCCAAACGCACCAAGAGAGAATTCACGCGCTTGCAGCCTGTGGAGGGCAAGAAGATCTCCCAGACTGTGCGCCGTTTGGCCCCCTACCTGGACAGGTATAAAGCCAACCCGAACGCTCGCACTGGTCAGACGAAAAAATAACGTATCTTCTCAATAACTTGGGGGAAGATGGGGGGTGTGCGGGCGGCTTCGCCGCCCGCACACCCCCCGCCCCCCTTATTATTGAGATGATACAAAATAACTTTAGTACGCGGCTGTTGGGTGTATGTAACGGGCGAACCTGGCTTTTGGTTGCCGACGCCCAGGAGCACGCAGGAGAGAAAAAATGGCACGTGTAAAAACCGGTTTTACTCGACGAAGACGACACAAGAAAGTCCTCAAGCTTACCAAAGGCCAATTCGGCACTCGCCACCGTCTCTACCGACGCGCGAACGAGGCTCGCCTGAAGAGCCTGTGGTACGCTTATCGTGATCGCCGCCAACGCAAGCGCGATCTGCGCCGTTTATGGATTGCCCGCATCAACGCGGCTGCCCGCCGGAATGGCATGCCCTACAGCCGTTTCGTCCATGCCATGAAGAAGGCAGAGATCAAACTCAACCGCAAGATGCTGGCCGACCTGGCGGTGCGCGATCCCCAGGCATTTACCGCAGTCGTCGAACAGGCCAAAGCGGCTGTCTAGCGTCATCGAGCTGATGCCCAGGAAACCCGGTTTCTCGCAGAGACCGGGTTTTCGATTCCTCGCGTTGACGACCATTTGGGTGAATGCTACAATCACTTGTAACTGCTCAGCCATCGAACGGATTAGCCCGAAAAAAGGGTGTGCGAAGGGGGCGCAGCCGCTTTGCGTTCGCACACCCTTTTTTCGGGAACTTCCCCGTTTGGCTGAGTAGTTACAATCACTTTATGATGCGCGAACGCATATACCCCTCCGGGCGGTGTTTTCAAATCGCTCGAGGCGATCTCACCCAACAAGATGTGGATGCGATCGTCAATGCCGCCAACGCCCAATTGCAGCATGGCGGCGGCGTGGCGGGCATCATCGTTCGGCGCGGTGGACAGGCTATTCAAGCCGAATCGGATCGCTGGGTGCGGGAACATGGCCGCGTAAGTCACGCCGAACCTGCCTACACGAGCGGGGGGAATCTC
>VGOC01000032.1 GCA_016865865.1 Chloroflexota bacterium | reverse complement strand
TGTCGCGCCGTTCACATCCACATCCCCAAAATCGGTGTGATCGTCAGCATCGGGGGTGGTATCGCCGCTGAAGACGATGCGGTCGTTGCCCAACACTTCCATCTCTGGAATCGTCGCCCCGTTCCCGATGATCTGGATATCATAGGGGTTTTCGTCGCCGTCGTTATCGAGGATGTCAATATCTAGACTGAAAGCCCCTGCGCCTACGTCGAAGGAAATCTCGAAGGTCCCCGTTTCGCCGGCAGCCACGTCAATGGGGGTGGCCGTATGCAAGGCGAAATCGGTGACGTTGCTCAGATTGGCGGCCGTGACATTGCTGACGCTGAGCTGGCCTGTGCCGGCGGTGTTATCGAGCGTGTATCGAAGATTGACCGTGCCCGTAGATTGATCCCCGAGGTCGTCGGCGCCGCCATCGGGGATGGGGTTGCCAGCCGGCCGTTGGACGTCTATCTCCGGCCCGACGCCCGTGCAATAGAGATCGAAATTGTACGGGTTTTCATCGGAATCGTTGTTGGCAATCGAGACCGTGGCGGCGCGGGCGCCTGCGCTGGTGGGCGCGCAGCGCACGACGAACGTCAGGTCAGCGCCGCCCGCCGGGATCGAAGCTGCTCCCGGTTGGGTCTGGATCGAAAAATCGCCCGATCCGGATAGGGTCACTGCGGCGGGGAAACCGGTCAGAGTCAATGCGCCGCCGCCCGAGTTCTGGATGGCAAAGGCGCGGTCGAGGGCGCTGCCCGTGTTGACATCCCCAAAATCGGTGTGGTCCGCGGGATTAGGGGAATCATCCCCATCGGCAATCGAGACGCCGTTGCCCTCCACATCCATCTCAGGGCCAGGCGGAGGGGCGAATGTAGCCGTGCAATTCTTATCCCCGTTCATCGTCAGGCTGCCGCTCAGGTTGCTCCCGAAGCCCGCGCAATCGCCGCCCCATCCCACGAAACTGGACGATGCATCCACTGTGACATTCAGGGTCACGATGTCGTCCAAAAGGAAGTCGGTATCGCAGCGCGTTGATGGACAGTTGATCGGCCCATCCGCGGGCGTTCCGCCGGTCGAGGTCGCCGCGTCTGCGCCCACATTCCCCACAAGGTTGACGACCAGAGTGGGGATGACGATATTCACGCTCAGCGCCGGGGAGCTGACGCTGGCATTTCCGGCAACGTCAACCTGGCTCGCGCTGATATTGTGCATCGTCTCGCTCAAGACGCTGGTGAGGATGATGTCGAACGCGCCGCCCGCACAAGTTCCCGTGGGCGCAAGGACCCCGGCGACCGAACTGCTGAGGGTGACCACGGCATTCGTCTCGCAAGAGCCGGTGAACTGGGGAGTCGCGTCGGCGGTGATATTATCCGTGTTGGAACTGCCCGTATCGCTGCCCGCGGCCAGATCGGGCGTCCCGGGCGCGGCGGGCGCATTCACATCTATCGTGACGCTCAACGCGCCGGATGCCGGGCTGACGCCTTCCACATCAGTGGCGGTGGCGGTGATGTTGTGCGTCGTCGCTGTGAGCGTGCTGGTCAGGGTGATGTCATACCCGCCGCCCGAACAGACCGTATTGGAGGGATTCAGCGCGCCATCCACACTGCTGCTCAGGTTGATCTTTTTGCCATCCACGCATGTGCCGGTGAATCTGGGGGAAGTTAGTTTGGTGATATTGTCCGTGTTGGAAACACCCGTGTCGCTGCCTGCCGCCAGATCGGGAGCGCCGGGCGCGGCCGGGGTGGTTGGCCCAACCGTCACACTCAGGCCCGCGGAGGCAGAGGAGATATTACCAGCCAGGTCAATCGCGATCGCGGTGATCGAATGGGTCGCCTGACTGAGCGCGCTGGTGACCGTGATGTCGTAACTGTTCCCCGAACAAATGGCGTCCGAGGGGCTTAGCTCGCCAATGACGCTGCTGCGCAGATTGATCTCGTCGCCGGTCAGACAGGTTCCTCTGAATCTCGGGGTCGTATCGCTGGTGATGTTGTCGGTGTTGGAGCTGCCGGTGTCGCTGCCCGCGTCCAGATCGGGAGTCCCCGGCGCAGATGGCGGGACGGTATCCACGGTCACACCCAGGCCCCCAGAGGCGGCGCTGGTATTGCCTGCCGCGTCGGTCGCCTGCGCGTAAATACTATGCACGACCTCGCTGAGGAGGCTGTTGACAGTGATATCGTATCCGCCCCCCGAGCAGAATACATTCGATGGACTCAGCGCGCCGCCAGAACTGCTGACCAGGCTGACGCGGTTGCCATCTGGACAGGTTCCGGTAAATCGGGGTGAGGTCATCCTGGTGATATTGTCGGAATTCGAACGGCCGCTGTCGCTGCCCCCGGCCAGGTCAGGCGCGCCCGGTATCCCGGGGGGAGTCGTATCCACGACCAGGTACAGATCCAACGAGCTGCTCCTGTTCCCGGCGCTATCTCTGGCTTTGGCTGTCATCGAGTGGGCACCTTCGCGCAGCGCGCTGGTCAGGGTGATATCATAATGCCCATCCACGCAGGCCGCCTCGGGGGAGCGGTCCCCATCGAGTGAGCTGTAGATGGAGATCACATCGCCCGAGTTGCAGACCCCGGTCAAGCGTGGGGTAGCGTCGTTGGTGATATTGTCAATGTTCGAAATGCCGGTGTCGCTCTCCGCAGCCAGATCAGGCGCGCCGGGCGCGTTGGGGGCAATCGTCTCGATGGTCACAGCCAGCGCGAGGGATGTGCTCGTATTCCCCGCTGGATCCATAGCCTGGGCGGAGATCGAATGGGCGACCTCGCTGAGGTTGCTGGTCAGGGTGATGTCGTAGCCCCCTGATGTGCAGACCTGTTCAGGGAGTCGACTGCCATCCAACGAACTGAGGATGGTAATCGTGTCGCCCGGGGTACACGTGCCTGTGAATCGTGGGGTGATGTCGCTGGTGATATTATCAGTCTTGGAACTTCCGGTATCGCTCTCCTCCGCCAGATCAGGGATGCTCGGGGCGACGGGAGGGGTGGTATCCATGGTGATGGTCAACGCGCTCGAGGGCTGGCCGATATTTCCCGCCGGGTCCGTGGCGATGGCGCTGATGCTGTGAACGCCATCGCTGAGCGCGCTCGTCAGGGCGATGGCGTAGTTACTCCCCGAACAAACGGTCTCGGCGTGGCTCAAAGCCCCATGGATGCTGCTGATCAAGTTGATCTTGTCATCGTTGCGGCAGATACCCGTGAATTGGGGGGTGTTGATGCGAGTGATATTGTCTGAGTTGGAAATGCCGCTATCGCTGCCCGCCGCCAGATCAGGGGCGCCCGGCGTCCCGATGGCAGCGCCAGTGTCCGCTGAAACATCTCCATCATCGAGAATCGATTGCGTTGGGATAGGTTCGGGAGGCTGGAGGACAAAACGATACAGGATCAACCCCGCGACCGCGCAAGTCGCCGTCGCCAGCGTGATGATGAGGATAAAGATAAATACCCGGGCGCGAAGAGAAAGGTTGGTAAACATATTTGCAGCCTAGATGATAACACCAGCGCCCGTCTGATACAAGGAGGTGAGATTCAATTGGCCTCTTGCAGGAGCACCTACAGAAAATGACCGCCACGCCCCGCCGCCCCTATGTTAGAATAAAGTTGCGCTTTGCTATACTCAGTACTTCACGAAAGATGATCCAAGACCCGTCTGCGGGTCGCCCGGCGACGGGCTCCTGATCGTTTTTATGATCTACTGATACTCCTACGGCGACGATCGCTTTGCACAGTGACTGTCGCCTTGAACACCCAGGAGCCTGCCTTATGTCCTCACAACTCAAGCCAAAGAAAAACGCCCCGCAGGCGGACGAAGAACGCCGCCTGGCCATCGGTGGGGAACAAACCCCAGATGCGCCGCTGCGCGTGCTCACCGTGGCGGCGCGCCCGCTGAACGCCAGCGAACTGCCGGAGATCGCCGACGCCTGGGCGTTGACGGACGGCTTGATGTCTGTGGACGCGCCAGTGGAGGCGCACTTCATCCGCCCGCCGACGGTGAAACAACTGGAGGCGGAGATTGACGGCGGCTGCGACATCCTGCATTTCGACGGCCACGGCACAGCGGAATTAGGCGGCTTCCTGGACTTCGAGAAGGAAGACGGCCTGGCAGAACCCCTGCCTGCGCAGATGTTCATCGAGAAACTCAAGAACGCCGGTCAGCCGCCGAGGCTGCTCATCCTTTCAGCCTGCCAGTCAGCCAAGGGAGAGAAGGATGGATTGGCCGGGCGGATCGCCCGTGAAGCCAAAATCCCGGCGGTGATCGGGTTCAGCGAAACCGTCCCGGTGAACGTGACCATGGACTTCGTCAAGCGCCTGTACGCCGCGCTGGGGACAGGTCGCACGGTCCAGGAGGCGTTCGAGGCCGCCCGCGCTTCGCTGGGCAAGGCGATAGTACTCCTTCCGCCGGAAAAGGCAGGCGAACCGGCGCGCGAAATCCGCGCCGCCGACCTGCCCGTTCTGACCGGCAAAGGAATCAAGCAGCCGTTGTGCAAGCCGCAGCGCGGACGGCCGCAGGTGGAACGCGAACCACTGGTGGGCGTGCCTTCGCCCTCAGAATCCGGCCGCTTCCACGGCGTGTACGATGCGCGCACCGACCCACCAAGCGGTCGCAAAGCCCTGTTGGTGGAATCTGCCCAATCTCTCCTGCGCGGAGAAAAAGTTGTCGTCCTGACTGGTGTGGGCGGCATCGGCAAGACCGCCCTGGCCGCGGCGCTGGCGCGCCGGCTGGCCTGGCGTTTCCCCGGCGGGGTCTTCTGGGCCAACGGGGCGGACTACGTCGAGAGCGGCATGAGCCTGGATGACGCCCTGTCACCCTTTGCGGCTGCCTTCGGGCAGGATTTCCTGAAATTCCCGGCCGCTCAGAAACGACAGGCGGTGCTGGCTTATTTCGAGCGGATGGAAGCTCCGGCGCTGTGGGTGGTGGACAACGCCGATGTAGCCGCCGA
This sequence comes from Chloroflexota bacterium, assembly GCA_016865865.1. GTDB lineage: Bacteria > Chloroflexota > Anaerolineae > Anaerolineales > UBA11858 > NIOZ-UU35. Next base: position 27,256 of record VGOC01000032.1, on the reverse strand, counting down.
GGAGGTATGGCGCATGGCGCGGCAGGCGCCGGGACGCAGCGCCGTCCTGCTGACCAGCCGCGAGCGCCCCGAATATGGCGGTTGTGTGATTTCGGTGGAAGGCATGGCAGGGGAGGAGGCTTTGCTGTTCCTGTCCCAGGAAACGATGCGGCGCAAGAATCAGTGGCTGACATTTGACAAAGAGGCATTTCGGACCTTTTTCGAAATCGCCGGGCTGCTGGACGGCCACGCCCTGGCTCTGATGCACGCCGCCGCTTTGATCGCGGACGAGGGACTGGATGCGGCCCTGAAAGCCGTACGCGCCAACCCGGCGCGCGGCGAGACCGGCCGCCGCTTCGACTTTTCCTACGGGCGGTTGACGGTGGATGAGAAACGCTTGCTGCACCGCCTGGCAGCATTCGCCGCCGATTTCGATGCGCAGGCGGTCGAGGTGGTTTGCACCGCGCCGCTGGATGAGCGGGACAAAGACCTGCTCCCGACCTGGGAGGAAGGGCTGCGCTCTTTGGCGCGCAAATCGTTCATCGAAGTGCATCTCTGGAGCGATGATTATCGCCGCTATCGCCTGCACCCGGTGCTGCGCGAATATGTCAGGGGGAAAGGTGATAGGGGGATAGGGGATAGGGGCGAGTGGCGCATGGCGCAATATTACCTGGCCATAGCCGATGCCGCACATGGCCTGCTCGGCGACACCGAAAAAGCCCTCGGCGCGGTGCAGTTTGCCGAAATCGAGCGTATTAATTTGCTGGCCGGACAAGAGGCCTGTCTGAAGCAGGAGCGCTGGGAAGAAGCAATTTCCTTTGCCTATCGGCTGGATGATCTTTTCAAGCGCAGCGGGCGTTGGGACTTCCGTCGCCGTTCATTGGAGATGGGGTTGGCCGCGGGAAAAAAAGCAGGCGGTCATGAGCATGCTGCCATGCTTCACAACCTGTCTATGCTGGCGCAGGCCACGGGCGATTACGCCGAGGCGCGCCGCCTGTACCAGGAAAGCCTGAAAATATTGGAGCAGTTGGGGGACAAGTCGGGCGTTTCGAGCAGCCTGCATCAGTTGGGCATGCTGGCGCAGGCCACGGGCGATTACGCCGAGGCGCGCCGCCTGTACCAGGAAAGCCTGAATATCAAGGAGCAGTTGGGGGACAAGTCGGGCGTTTCGCGCAGCCTGCATCAGTTGGGCATGCTGGCGCAGGCCACGGGCGATTACGCCGAGGCGCGCCGCCTGTACCAGGAAAGCCTGAAAATATTGGAGCAGTTGGGGGACAAGTCGGGCGTTGCATCGAGCAAGGCGCAGTTATCGTTGCTTGAGGAGAAAGAAGGAAATCTCAAGCAAGCGCTGGCCTTGATCACCGAAGCCGAGGCCATTTTCACCGCCCTGGGCGCTCCCCAGCGCAAGGAGGCCCGCCAAGATCGCGAGCGGATCGAGGGCAAATTGAGAAGGAAACGATGACAACCGCAAATGGGACGCCATCCATGCCGAAGAAAGGCGCTTGCTGCGGATCATCTCCCCGGAGGAGGGAGCGCGACAATTTTTCTCGTTGATGGCAGAATTCGAACCCTGGTTAGGGGTGCTGTTTTACTGTCCACTGATAACTCCCTACTGCTTACTTCTTATGTATCAGCGCCGCATGGGCCGCCGCCAACCTGGCGACGGGCACGCGGAAGGGCGAACAGCTCACATAGTTCAGCCCGATCAGGTGGCACCACTCGATCGAGTTGGGGTCGCCGCCGTGCTCGCCGCAGATGCCGCATTCCAGATCGGGGCGGGTGGCGCGGCCCTTCTCCACGGTCAGCTTCATCAACTGGCCGACGCCATCGCGGTCTATGGTCTGGAAGGGGTTCATTTCCAGGATGCCGTCTTCCACGTATTTGACCAGGAAGTTGCGCTCGGCGTCGTCGCGGCTGTAGCCGAAGACGAACTGGGTCAGGTCGTTGGTGCCGAAGGAGAAGAACTCAGCGGTCTTGGCGATCTGGTCGGCGGTCAGGCTGGCGCGGGGGATCTCGATCATCGTGCCGAATTTATACTCGAACTCGACTCCCTTTTCTTTCATCACCTGGGCGGCGATCTCTTCCAGCCGGGGCTGGATGAAGTGCAGCTCGTTGATGTGACCGGTGAGCGGGATCATCACCTCGGGTTTCGGCTCGAAGCCGCGCAGCTTGACATCTGCTGCGGCCTCGAAGATGGCGCGCACCTGCATACTGACGATCTCTGGCATCATCACGCTCAGGCGCACGCCGCGCAAGCCCATCATGGGATTGCTCTCGTGCAGGGCCTGGATGTTGGCCAGCAAGCTCTCTTTTTCAGGGACGGATTTGCCTTGTAGGCGCGCCTCGATGACCTCCTCCAGCAGGGCATGTTCATCGGGCATGAACTCGTGCAGCGGGGGATCAATCAGGCGGATAATCACGGGCAGTCCGGTCATCGCCTCGAACAGACCGTCGAAATCAGCGCGCTGGTAAGGCAATAACTGATCTAGCGCGGCCTGACGGGTTTCGACATCGTCACCGGCCAGGATCATATCTTGCACGATGGGCAGGCGCTCCGGCTCGAAGAACATATGCTCGGTGCGGCACAGGCCGATGCCCTGCGCGCCATAGGAGCGGGCGCGGCGGGCGTCCTCGGGATAGTCGGCGTTCGCCCACACTTGCAGGCCGCGCCTCGGCCAGCCCTCGGGGAGGTCGCGAATGCCCTCGGCGGCGCAAATCTCATCAGCCCAGCCGAGCAACTTCAAAAGGTCGGTCTGTTCCTCCAACGAGGGGGCGGAGGTCGGAATAGAGCCAAGAAAGACCTCGCCTGTCGTGCCGTCCACGGAAATCCAATCGCCCTCTCCGATGGTTACGCCAACGGCGGTCATCTTACGGCCTTCCAGGTCAATGCGCACAGCGGAAGCGCCCACAATGCAAGGCACGCCGAACTGACGGGCGACCACGGCAGCGTGGGATGTCGCCCCGCCTTCGCTGGTGAGGATGCCCCTGGAGGCCAACATGCCGTGAACGTCATCGGGCTTGGTGAAGGGGCGCACCATGATGACATCCTGGCCGTCTTCCTTAGCCTTCTGCTCGGCGGTATCGGCGTCGAAATAGACGCGCCCAACCGCCGCGCCGGGGGAAGCGTTCACGCCAGTGGCGTATAGTTTGCCTTCTGCTTGTGCCGCTTGCTTGGCCGCGAAATCGAACTGCGGGTGCAGCAGGGTATCCACATCGGCGGGTTTGACGCGCTGCACGGCTTTCTCTTTAGTAATCAAACCTTCCTCGACCATATCCACGGCGATCTTGACGGCAGCCTTGGCGGTGCGCTTGCCGTCGCGGGTTTGCAGCATCCACAGTTTGCTGCGCTCGATCGTGAATTCCACATCCTGCATCTCGAGGTAGTGGGCTTCGAGCTTGTCACAGATCTCCAGGAATTCCCGATAAGCCGCAGGGACTTCCTCGGCTAACATTTCGATTTTCTTGGTATTGCGGATGCCAGCGACCACATCTTCGCCCTGCGCGTTCATCAGGTAATCGCCATAGATCACTTTTTCACCGTTGGCCGGATCGCGGGTGAAAGCCACGCCGGTGCCAGAGTCCCAGCCCATATTGCCAAATACCATCGTCTGGATATTGACGCCGGTGCCCAGGTCATGAGAGATTCCGGCGGCGTTGCGGTAATCCACGGCGCGTTTGCCATTCCAGGATTCGAAGACCGCCTCTGTCGCCAGCTTGAGCTGCTCGTAGGGGTCTTGAGGAAAATCGAAGCCTTTGTGCTCTTTGACGATAACCTTGAATTCCCCGGTGAGAACTTTCCAATCCTCGGCGGTGAGATCGGTATCTAAAGCCAGACCCTTCTTCTCTTTGTATTCGGTGAGCACATCCTCGAAAGCCTCATCGGGGATATTCAGCACTACCGCTCCAAAGCCCTGGATCAGGCGGCGATAAGCGTCATAGACGAAGCGATCGTCCCCGGTCAGCTCGACCATTCCTTTGGCGGTCTTGTCGTTCAACCCGATATTCAGCACCGTATCCATCATGCCGGGCATGGAGAACTTTGCTCCAGAACGGCAGGATACCAGCAAGGGATTTCGCGGGTCGCCGAATTTCTTTCCAGTAGCTTTTTCGATGGCCTTCATGGCAGCCAATTCTTGTTCCCACATGCCATCGGGGAACTGCTGCCCGGCAGCCCGATAAGCGTTGCAGGCCTCGGTTGTCACGGTGAAGCCTGGGGGAACTGGCGCGCCAATGCGGGTCATCTCGCCCAGGTTAGCGCCTTTGCCGCCCAACAACTCTCGCGTAGCCGCCCAGCTTCTAGCGTGCTCCTCCGCTTTCTCGACATCCGAGAACAAATACACCCATTTCTTTTGAGACATTTTTTTACCTCTTTCGAACATGTAACCCAAAATTAGGGTGTGCCAGCGTGCACACCCTAATTTTGAAAGAATTAACCTCTGAGTTCACTGAAAAAACTCATGCAATCAGGAGCGTAGTTTACCACATGGTTGTGTTTTCACAAATGATTTCTTCGTGCCCAGAAACCCGTTTTCTCCAAGAAAACGGGTTTCTTACATGAATCGTAACTACCAGCCAAACGGAGACATTTCCGAAAAAAGGGTGTGCGCAGGGGGCGTAGCCCCCTGCGCACACCATTTTTTCGGGTAAATCCGTTCGCGATGGCTGAGCAGTTACCATGAATCATCCAATCCAGGCCGAGCTCCAGGGAGGCAGGGTCGCCACGAGTTCATCGCCAGAGACGATATATTCTTCGCTGCCCAACAAGTTGCTCAGAATACGCCCATCCCCCCAACCCAGAGATTTCACGGGCAAACGCAAATGACGCTTCGAAGCGCCGGCGTTGAGTACGATCAAGACCGACTCATCCCCCAGGGCGCGCGCGAACGCATAGATACAACGATCCTTATCGAGCAGGATTTGTTGGTAATCGCCTCTGCGTAGACAGGCCAGACGCTTTCGCAGCGAGATCAACCTCTTCACCCAGGCGCGCAACTCTTCGTTCCCATTGCCACGCTGCCAGGGAAAGGCGCCGCGGCAATCCGGGTCTTTGCCGCCCTGCATACCGATCTCATCTCCATACAAGATCGCTGGCGCGCCAGGATAGGCAAACAGGAAGGCAAAAGCCAGCCGGGCTTTCGCCAGATCACCCTCGAGCAAGGTCATCAGGCGTTCCGTATCGTGAGACCCCAGGGGCACATACATCGCGTAGACATTCTCGCGGGGATAGCGTCGAAGAAGTCCCTCTACTGTAGCGGCAAAATCGTCAGCCGTATCGCCGCCCTGCAGGAGCTTCAACAAGGCTGCGCGGACGGGGTAATTCATCAGGCCATCGAAATGGCCTTCGCCAACCCAGCGCGGATCGGCCTCCCATATCTCCCCCACCAGATAGGCCTCGCGGTTGACGCTCTTGACGGCGTGGCGAAACTCAGCCCAAAAGGTATCATCGGCGATCTCGTTGGGCACATCCAGCCGCCACCCATCAGCGCCTTGTTCGATCCAGTAGCGGGCTACCTCGAAGAGGTATTTTCGCACAGCGGGATTATTGGTGTTGAATTTAGGGAGGCTCTTGAAGTTCCACCACGCCGCGAAATCTTTGGCATCTCCCGGCGAATAGGCATCCACCGGGAATCCATTGATATGGAACCAATCCCGATAAGGCGAGTGCTCGCCATTATCCAAAACATCGTTGAAGGCAAAGAAGCCCCTCCCGCAATGGTTGAAGACTCCGTCGAGGATCACGCGCACATCGTTGCGGTGAGCCACTTCCAACAAGGCATGAAAATCCGCCATATCTCCTAGTTTGGGATCAATGCGGTAGTAGTCGCCGATGTTGTAACGATGGTTAGACGTAGCCAGGAAAATGGGGTTGAAATAGATCGCCGTGACGCCCAGATCGAGCAAATAATCGAAGCGCTGGATCACGCCACGCAGGTCGCCGCCCATGAAATTCCAAACGGTCGGCTGCGATCCCCAGGGAACTACATTGGGAGGATCATTGCTGGGATCGCCGTTGGCGAAGCGATCAGGAAAGATTTGATAGAAGATAGCGTCTTGCACCCAATAAGGTACGGTCATACAGGCTCCTCTGAAATTCGAGCGGATTCTACACCCAAAGGGGATGTTCGGAAACTGGGATTGAGGGGGTTGCCGCTTTTAGCATTTTCCTATTCATTGCCGACTGACGCAAACATCAAGCGATCCAACAAATAACGCTGCAAGAGCAAGAACAGCAGCACTACGGGTAGACTCATCAAGATCGCCAGCGCAGACAGGAGACTCCCGGAAAAGGTAGAAATGCCCAGCGCGCCAGATACGGCCATCGCCAGGGTGACGTCGGCGCTCTTCTCCACGAACAGCCAGCCCATAGCGAATTCGGAATATGCGATGAGAAAAGCGATCAAAGCCGCGACCGCGATGGACGGCATGGCAATCGGCAGCGAGATGCGCCAGAAAGCCTCCAGGGCGGATGCGCCGTCGAGGAAAGCCGCCTCTTCCAAATCCTTGGGCACAGCCTGAAACGCGGAGCGCATATTCCAGACGCAGAACGGCATCGCAAAAGCGGTATAGACAATCGTCAGGCCGAGCAGCGTGGTGCGTAATTCGAGAATGGTCAACAAGACATATAGCGGCGTCATCGAAGCTACCGGTGGCAGCAGCGCCCCAACCAGCAAAGCAAACAGACCTTGCTGGCGACCGGGGAATCGGTAGCGGGCAAAGGCATAGGCCATGCTCGCCCCCAGCCCCACCGAGGAAAGCGCGGCCCCGCCCGAGACGAACAAACTGTTCTTGAGCAACGCGAGGAAGGGCAGCGACTGCGAAGCTTGCGCCCAGACCTGCGAGAAAACGCGGGGCGTCGGCACTTCAGGCCACAAGCGAAACGTGGATGGCCAGCCGATGGTGCCGCCTTCGAAAGCCAGGTAAACCAGCCCCCAGATGGGCAGCAAAACGAACAGCCCCACCAGCAGCAGGCCAGACTGGCGCGCGATTTTCTCCCAGGGTTTTTTCCTACCCGACATAGGTCACTCCTTCGGCAGCGCGGCTGATGCGGTTGAACCACCAGATCAAAATCACCAGCACCACGACAGTAAAGAGATTGATCGCCGCCGATATGGCAAACTGTCCTCCAAAGGTCGGCGAAAAGACATAATACGAGAGCGTGGCGAAAGTGAGCGTCGGGAAATTCGTCTGCATGGCGTAGAAAAGATAGAATTGATTGAATGCAAAAATCGCCCGGATGAGGACCGCCGGCATGAGCAGCGGCCAGAGCAGCGGCCAGGTCACATGTCTGAACTGCATCCAACGACTCGCGCCGTCTATGGCTGCGGCTTCGTACACCTCCCCGGGGATCAGTTTCAGCCCGGCAGTTGCCGCAAGCATGATGAACGGAAATCCATACCAGGTGGCGGCGACTAACAACAGCAAGAGCGTGGTATCTGGATCGTGCCAGAATTTCGCCAACAGCGCGTCGAAGGGAGAGTTCTCGATCACAGCCAGCCAGCCCTTCTCTGGCTCCAGCAGACGCCGCCAGATGAGCGCGCCGACGAATTCCGGAATCGCCCAGGGCAGAATGAAGACCGTGCGCCAGAAACGCTTCAGACGCACGCCTTCGGGATGGAGCAGCATGGCAACCGCCACCCCTAGCCCGGCCTGGATCGTCACCGAGAGCGCCGTCCACAAGATATCGAATACCAGCAAATCGGGCAACCCGCCGCTAAACAACGAAGCGATCAACCGCCAGCCGATATAATGTACGTCCGTCGAGGTTGGCCTGCGGAAGCGGTCGAAATATTCCCACATATTCACATCGAGCGGCTCGGCCTGTCCCGTCGCCCCCCGCCAGACCTCGCGCCACACGCCGCCTGCGATACCATCACGGATCGAGATGGTATTGAAATCGGTCAGCGCCATCGCCGCCTGGTAGATCATCGGGTAGAAAGCGATCAACATCAGAACAACCGCCCCCGGCAGGAGCCAGAGCCAGGCGCGGCGCAACTCGCGCCACGAATTACGCGGAAAGAATTCACCGCTTACTACGCGCGCTTTGCGCCTTAGCGGTTCGAATATCGCTGATCTAACACCCTCCGCAGCGCTCAAGCACAAGGGCGCTGTGATCGTGAGCAAGTACTGCGGCCATTTGGTTGGCCAGATCAACAAGAACAACCCCGTGATCGCTAACCATAAAGCAAATACGCGATATCGTCGCCACAGGCGTTTGAAGCCGACGATGGCAAAGAGGAGGATATACAAATCCAACGTCGCCAGGAACACCCCAGGATGCCATGGCACCGGCCCGGCCAACCAGACCAACTGCTGCCAGGCCGGAAATCCCGCCCGGACGACCTGTTCGCTTCGAGCATATCCGCCATGAAAGAAGAGCGATTCCCTCAGCCTGATTAGCGGATCAATCCACAGGCGTGGATCGAAAGCCCAAAACACGGCCACTGCCAGCAACCCCCAGGCGATGATCTGGCCCCAGGCAGGCAGACTCCGTTTGGCGTGATTCTCCCGGCGAGGGCAGAACTGCTCCCAGAGCCAATCCACCAAAATGACCACCCCGACGATGGCGTAAACATATTTCGAGGCGGCTGTGATGCCCAGGGCTAACGCAGAGAGCGCCAGCCAGAGCGCAGCGCGCTTTTCGTTCTGACGCGCCCGATGGTAGCACAGGACCACCAGCAGGCTGGTCAGCGCGGGCAGCGGTTCGAGCATAATCTGACTGGTGTACTTGATCTGCCAGGTATGGATCCCAAGCAACAGAGCAGAAAGTGGATTCAACAAGGCCAGAGAAAATACTTCCAGCGAGCCCAAGATAGCGGATGTCAGGCGGGCATACTCGAAATGAGGGCGCGGCAGATCCGAGGCAGGAGGAGCGGTCGGCAGCCGTTCGGGGATCAATGGAGCGTCTGGTTGCCCCAAAATCGAGAGGCCATAAACTAGCTTGGTCAAGGGAGGGTGTTCGTAATTGAACTCATACTCGATGATACCCCGCATATCCCCGCTCTTGATCGCCAGAGCATAACGTTGCGCGGCGCCGAGGTAATCATCCTCATCGTAATCAATGGGCAGCCGATCAACCGCCCTGAGTCGTAAACCAAACGCCACAGCGGTGACGACGATGACAGATAAAATGAATAATAAGGCGCGCGATGGTTTCAACGACGAATAATTCGAGCCTTTCTCGAAGCGGTCAATTCTCAGCCGAATCGCTTTATCCTTTAACGCCACCCAATGTCAATCCGCTGACGATTTGTTTTTGCAGCGCAATATAAATCACAGCCACGGGCGCGGCCACGATGATCGCCATGGCGGCAAAGCGATTCCATGGGATGGCGTTGGCGTATTGGCCGGTCATGTTGTATAACGTCATCGCGAGTGTATAGCTTTGCGGTTTCGTCAAGAAGAGCCAGGGCATCGCAAATTCCTGCCAGTGACCGATGAAGCCCAGAAAGAAGGTCACTGCCAACTGCGGGGCGGCCAAAGGCAGCACGATCTTGAAAAATACCTGGTTGGGATTCGCCCCATCAATAGCAGCAGCCTCTTCGAGTTCCTCGGGAATAGTATCCAGATAACCTTTGAGATTCCACACCGCAAACGGCAAGGCCCCAGAAATCATCGCAATGCCCACGCCAAGCAGCGAGTCCCGCAAATTGAACAGCAGCTTACCAGTCGAAGCGCAGCTCAAGAAAGGCTCGACGGCAATGATTCCATTTCCGCAATCGAACACTCGTAAACTGTTCATCAACAGGAATAACGGCGTCGCAAGGCCGATCGCCGGCATCAGCAGCGGGATGAACACCAGGATCATCAATACCTGCCGCAATCGAAACTTGAAGCGAGAGAAGGCATAGGCCGCCGATACCGCTACAAACAACGCTACCAACCCGACGCCAACCGATAATACGAAGCTGTTTCTTAATAATTCCACGAATGTGACCGGATTGGCTGTTGGCCGGTCGAGAACTTGCTTGTAAGCCACTAGCGACAACTCCTTCGGGAAGAGTTCCAGGCTGGAGGGTCTTTGACTCTTGGAACTGAAAGAGAGCGTGATCACATACATGATTGGGAACATCACTTCAGCTACAATGATCAATACCAACAACTGTAGCACCAGTTGCCGCCACAGAGGTAATTCGCGTCCGCTGGATTCTCCGGAGGTGTTCATCGTAAAGAAACGGACGATGAAGTTCTTCTTCTTTGGAGTCTGAACTGTCGAGATCATCTTACGCCTCCAAATAGGATTCGGTCGCACGAGTGATGCGGTTTGTTATCAAGAAAACGGTCAGGGCGACGAAGAATACGATCACCGCAAAGGCAGCAGCCACGCCATATAAACGTAGATTTCGAACGAGGTCGAAGGCAAAAGTGACCAATATCTCCGTCGAGCGCGCCGGGCCGCCGCCTGTCATGAAATAGACGAAATTAAAGAGATTGAACGATAACGTAAATCCATAGATGGCTGCTGGGACCATCGCCGGTCGTAATAATGGCACGGTGATCCCCCAGAACTGTTGCGAACTGGAGGCGCCGTCTATAGAAGCAGCCTCGTACAGGTCGTTGGGGATGCTCTGTAATGCCCCCGTGGCAACCAGGGTCATGAAAGGCCAACCCAACCAGAAATTAGCGATCATCATCGCATAATAAGCCAATGGCAAGGCGCCGGTAGGCAATAACCATGAGATCGGAGGTTTGTATTCGAAAAGCCAACGGATACCAACAGGTTCGTCGCTGCCGAACAAACCTGTTACGACAGTCAAGAATTGGTTCATCGCCCCATACTGCTCATCGAAGATATTTCGCCAGACTGTGGCAACCACAATAGGAGGGATGACGACAGGCAGAATGTAGATCGCGCGGTAAATTTGCTTGAACCACAAGCCCTTTACATTGAGCAATACCGCAATCAACACACCCGCAGGGACATGAACTGCCACGTTGCTGATCGCCCACCAGATGTTATAAACCAGGACCCGGAAAAACTCGAAGTTCTGAACGGGCAACCCCCCGGTGATGATATCTATGTAATTCCGTACGCCGACATTATCCAATTCTGGCGAGGCCATGCCTAAGAGCAGATGCCTGGTCTCGAAATTGGTGAACGAGAGGATCACCTGATAGATCAGGGGATAGAACGTGATGATAGACATCACAATGAACGCTGGAAGCAAATAAATGTACGGTAAGATTGCTCTTTGTAGTCTGACGCTTTTTGTCATTTTCAATCGAGCAGTCGCGGTAGCCATAACCTGCCTCCCAAAGAAGAAGAGCGAACAGAGAAATTCCCTGTTCGCTCTTTTGTAACAATCGGTTTACTTATTGGCGTTCTCAGTAGCTGTCGCTACCCAATCAGCAGCGGGGGTGCCGACTTCGAACACCTGGTCGGTGCCGCAGAAGTTGGACCAGTACAAGCCAAGCTCTGGGACCTGCGGGCGGACGTAGCCAGTAGAGAAGGCTTCCAGGAGACCCTGCATGAGTGGATCGGTCACTTCCACGCCTGTGTTGGCGGGAACGTGGCCGGCCTCGTTCATCATGACGCCTTGAGCGAACTCACCCGTCAGGTACAAAGCAACCTCGAGAGCAGCTTCCATATTCTGGCTGTTGGGGTTGAAGTAGAAGCCATCAACACCGAGCAAGGGATTGGAAGGGCCGCCGGGGCCTGAGGGCAACGGAGCAACAGCCAGCTTGTCGCCGAGGGCGTTCTTGTAATCGCCCATCGCCCAGTTGCCATTGGTGATCGCCACAACTGTGCCCTCGCTGAATGGCGCAAGGCCATCGCTGTCGTTCTTCGGCCAACCATTTGCCTTGGAGATCTGATAGAGATCATTCAGGTAGGTCATAGCGTCAGCAATGCCCTCGCCAGCGACCACTTTCCAACTCTCATCGAAGATCTCGCCGCCAAAAGCGCCATAGAAGCCCCAGTGATGGTAGCAGCCATAGCTGATCGAGACAGGCGTGCCGCCTTCCATCAGAGCCTTGAGTTCGTCTGTGGTGGCCGGCGCCTCGGCCAGTAAGTCCGTGTTATACCAGAAAACCACTGCCTTGAGGGACTCCGGGATACCGTATAGTTTCCCCTCCACGCTCATGCCCTCGACCGACAGCGGGGTGTATGGATCCAGCTTGCCTGCCGCCAGGTCGGTGATGTCGGCGATCAGGCCAGCGCGAGCATCGTCACCCAGAGAGTCGTTGGGGGCAATAAACATGTCTGGACCGCCGCCAGCGGCGACGTCGGTGCGGTACTTGTTGAAGATGTCGTTGAAGGGAACCTGCAAGACATTGATCTTGTACTGGGGCATATCAACAGCGGCCTGTTCGAGGACCTTGCCAAGAGCAACCTCTTCTGCAGAGCCAGTGCCATAGGCGTGCCAGAAGGTCACTTCGACGGGAGGCGGGGCCTCTTCGACAGGGGCAGCCTCTTCCGCGGCTGGCGCTTCCGCGACCGGTTCTTCCACAGCAGGCTCTACTGGCTCTACTGCTTTAGGTTGACAAGCCGCCAACAGCATGGAAGATACGATCAAGAATGTGATCAGCATCCAGGAAATTTTCTTGATATTCATTTGTCTTCTTTCTCCTTTACGAAAGTTGATCTACTTTGATAGATATACGATCTATTTTGGGTTTGTTTAATTCGTTATCAGGCACCACCTCCTTTCCAGCTAAGCACATCTCGTTACAGGCTCGCTTTCTCATACAATGCAATCGTCAACGCTTGAACCACAGCGCCCATACTGGTAGACCGACGTCCAAGGGTCGCGGCTGTAATACGCAATCTCTGTACAGCAGCCTCGAGACTGCGTTCGCTGGCAGAACGTCGAATCGGCTCGAGGAATAAGTCCCCTATCTGAGCCACTCCTCCACCAATAACAATCATACCAGGATTCACGATATTAATTAAATTTGCAATGGCAATTCCCAGATAATTGCCCGCTTCCGTAATGATCTCCTGCGCGACCAGGTCTCCCAAACGAGCAGCAGAGGCCACATCCAGAGACGAAATGCTATCAACAGGCTCGATCGAAGACAACTGGGTTCTGTGGCCGCTGGCGCGGACGGCGTGTTTGGCTTGCTCGGCAATCGCGCGTCCTCCCGCTAACGCTTCCAGGCAACCTCTGTTCCCGCAGGTGCACAGAGGACCCCGGTCAATGATGGTGATATGACCGATCTCTCCGGCGCTGCCCGTCGCGCCGCGGTAGATCTGCCCATCGATCAGCAAACCTGCTCCAACGCCATACCCCACTTTAATATACAACAGATGACGCTCGCCACGCCCGGCGCCGTACGCCCATTCTCCAACTGCGCCTAATTCGGCGTCATTATTCAACGCAATAGGACAGTTCCATAAATTTTGCAGATGGGATTGGATGGGAAAATGATCCCAGCCGGGCATGATGGGAGGGCCGATGACTGCCCCGGCTTGCTCCACTACTGGGCCAGGGACTCCCACGCCAACAGCGCTCACATCATCGAGTTTCAGGTCCGCCCTGACAAGAAGTTCTCTCATTAGATCGTCCACTTTAGCAAGACAAATTTCAGGGCCGCGGCAGACATCGAAGGGAATCTCGATCTCATGAACAACTTGAGCAGATAGATTCGCCAACAACAAACCGAGATGAGTCGCCCCGATATCAACGCCGGTCACATAACCGCCCTCGGGGTGAATCCCCAGGAGCTTCGATCTGCGCCCTCCGGTCACAGGGCCATTGATCGTCTCACGAACAAGCTCTACTTCCAATAGATCATTGATGATAGACGTGATGGCAGCTCTGCTGAGTCCCAGTTGGCGAGCCAGGTCAGCTCGCGATACCCCCTCGGGTGTAAAACGGATCAGATTCAGAACAGACAGTTTATTCGAGTTCCTGATTCTCGGATCAGGCGGCAATCCGTTTAGTTGGAACAAATTTCGGTCCCTTCGATTGATTTGCGTATATCAGGATAGTAATAGTATAGACAAGTGGAGTAGTATTGTCAAGTATTCTAACTGTATTGAGGCAGTTTGTTTATTTAGTTTATTTTCTTGCCTGTCATTCCAAAGAGTTCACTGATAAAACTCGCGTCGTACATCGAACGGATTAACCCGAAAAAAGGGTGTGCGAAGGGGGCGCAGCCGCTTTGCGTTCGCACACCCTTTTTTCGGGAACTTCCCCGTTTGGCTGAGTAGTTACCATTGATATTTGAATTGCGAGAGAGTATCATTGAGTTCACCGAAAAAATTCCTGTGCGCATAGTTTTTGCGGTGGACTCATCATTGACTTTCGAAAGCGATAGAAATACGATAAGGAGCCGATAAGGAGCCGATATTGTGTCAACACAAAACCTCGCAGGCGTATATGCAGCAGCGCTGACCCCATTGAAAGGAGATTTCAAGCCCGACCTGGAAGCCATTCCACCCCTTCTAGCCTTCTACGCCCGGCGGGGTTGTCACGGCGCGTTATTGTTGGGGACGACCGGAGAGGGGCCTTCTTTTGCTCCCGAGGAAAAAATTGGGATATTCCGCGCCGCATCGCGGGTGCGAGAGGAATATCCGGACTTTCGGTTGATGGCGGGGACCGGGACTCCCAGCCTCGAAGAAACCTCTGCTCTCTCCCGCGCGGCTTTCGATTTGGGTTTCGATGCCGTGGTCGTTCTGCCTCCCTACTTCTTCCGCAAAACAACCGACGAAGGTCTGCTGACCTGGTTCGATGAGGTCATCGGAAATTCTGTTCCCTCAGGCGGCGCATTGCTGGGATATCACTTTCCTGGTTTATCCGGCGTTCCTCTGAGCCTGGATTTACTCTCCCGCCTCAAGGACTCCCACCCTCGATGCTTTGCCGGGATCAAAGACTCCTCAGGCGATCCGGGACATGCCGTAGATCTGGGAAAGCGTTTCGGCGCCGAACTGACTGTGCTGACCGGCGCCGACAACCTGCTCAGCCTCGCCATAGAAAACGAGGCTTCAGGCTGTATCACTGCTCCGGCAAATCTCCTTTCCCCCTGTCTGCGCCGCGTTTGGGAGGCTCACCAGCGCGGCGAGAGCGACTCGGAAACCCAGGCCCAACTCACTGCCTGGCGCTTGACCTTGGAAAGATACCGGCCATACGCTGCCAGCTTGAAAGCACTGATGCATATCAGACACGGTTTCCCCCTCTGGCCAGTCTGCCCGCCGTTATTGCCTCTGCCGGAAGGCATCGCAGAAATAATTCTCTCCGAGTTAGATTCAGCCGCAAGGGGAATGCCGTAAGTCAGGTTGGCAACCTGACCTACACTAAAATGAATCATCGTTTTCCACAAAATACCTGGCGTCTCATCCAAACGCCCCCGGCCGCTGGCGCCTGGAACATGGCCGTTGACGAAGCCATTCTCGAGGCCGCCGGCCGCAAAGATGTTCCCCCAACGCTGCGTCATTTCGCCTGGACTCCACCATGTTTATCTATTGGCTATGCGCAGCCATTCGGCGATGTTGATGTAGCGCGCCTATCGAAGAGAGGCTGGGATGTGGTGCGCCGCATCACCGGCGGTCGCGCCATCCTGCACGCTGACGAACTGACCTACTCCATCATTGGCCCTCAAGATGAACCCTGCCTTGCCGGCAGCGTCATCAAGAGCTACCAAAGGTTGGCCCAGGCGCTTCTGAGAGCCTCGCTCGCGCTGGGACTCCCAGCTGAAGCCTTGCCGAAAACAAGAAACAGCGCCGACATGGAGGGGCGAGAACCGGTCTGCTTCGAAGTCCCTTCGCATTACGAGATCACCGTCCATGGAAAAAAACTCATCGGCAGCGCCCAAGCCCGCAAAAAGGCTGGCGTGCTGCAACATGGCACTCTGCCCCTCCATGGCGACCTGGCCCGCATCACCCAGGCGCTGGTCTTCCCAGACGAGGCCAGCCGCCGTGAGGCCGCCCAACGTTTGCTAAACCGCGCCGTGACCGTCGAATCTGCAATCGGCTATCGAGTTTCATGGGAACAGGCAGCCGCAGCTTTTACCAGGGCTTTCGCAGAAACCCTCGATCTGACTCTCGAGCCTGCCAAACTCACCCCCGCGGAACTTGCCCGGGCCGACGAGCTGGTAGATCAAAAATACGCCCATCCAGTTTGGATCGAGCGTATTAAGTAATCCGTTTGAAATTAGATACTTGTACAAAAAAAGTAACTACTCAGCCATACGGGGAAGTTCCCGAAAAAAGGGTGTGCGAACGCAAAGCGGCTGCGCCCCCTTCGCACACCCTTTTTGCAGGCTAATCCGTTCGATGGCTGAGCAGTTACCAAAAAAAGTTGATGGATATTATTCGGTGACGAAGACAACGTCCGGGAAGCCCAGGGTGTTCAATAAGCGAATAAGATACACCTCGGCATTGGTCTGAGCGAAATCCAGAATGCCATCCTCCAGGGCGGCTTTTTCGATTTCGTCCTCAGCGGCTTGACGGGCGGCGGTCTCCAGGTGAATATCACCTTTGGTGAACAGCCCGGTATCGCGGTCGTAGACATAAGATTTGTCATTATCCAAAGTTGCGATGAAGATCTCCGCGGGAGGCAGGTTGACATAGAGAATACCAGAATCCAACCAGAGGTCGTCCTCGCCCATCTCCCCTAAATCCACGCCTGCGATCACTACGCCATGAGCCACGAAGATCAACTCATCCCCGAAGAAAAATTCGAGCTGCCCCTGCCCCCGATCAGCGGTGACGACCTTCTCGACGGAATATTGAATCGTTTCCAGGCGCGCAATGGCGCGCATTTCATGGATGATGGTCACCGGGTCCGGCAGCACCGTTGGCGTGGGATTCAAGAATTGATTGACCTGCGTAGCCAGCCCCCCTGTCATCTCGTTGACCGGCCCCAAGGCATTTTCCGTCGTATCACGCATGGCCTCCGTCATATCGCGCACGGTGTTGACCACGGAAAACCCCGCCCATCCTGCAATCGCCAGAATGCCAATAATCAGGATCCAACCTTTTGCTTCTTTCATGTTAATATTATACTATGAGTAACTGCTCAGCCACCGAACGGATTAGCCCGAAAAAAGAGTGTGCGAACGCAAAGCGGCTGCGCCCCTTCGCACACCCTTTTTTCGGGAACTTCCCCATCTCATGATTTAATCCTCGGAACAAATCATGTCTCTCGGCGTAATCACCCTGCATATCCACATTCCCGGCTGCGCCTCTCTCAAGGAGAAACGCAGTCGCCTCAAACCCTTGCTGGCGCGGCTGCATCGCGAATTCAACATCTCTGCTGCCGAAATTGACTACAACGATGTCTGGGGCAGCGCCGTCATCGCCTGCGCCGTGGTGAGCAACGACAACGGCCACACACAGCGAGTCTTGCAGAAAATCCCCGCATGGATCGAGAGAAACTGGCCCGATGTTGCTATTATAGACGATGAATTGGAGATCATGTAAAATAACCTTACTCAACAGAATAAATTAGGAGGTACAGCGATGTTCGGACCCATGATAGATGTTTCCACCTGGCAGCGCGATATAAATGTTGGCAAGATGTTGGGCGCGGGCGCAAAAGCCGTGTATATCAAGGCTGGCGGCACCGACAGGAACAACGGCGCCAGTTACACAGACCAGCGCTTTCGCGAAAACGCCGAAAAATTCAGCCAGCGCATTCCCTGTGGATACTATTACTTCTTCTATCCACACTTCGACGGCGTCCAACAGGCGAAATACTTCTGCAACCTACTCAAATCGGTGAAGTGGAATCTGCCCCCTGCCGTTGACGTCGAAGACAACCCTGGACATGCCAACCAGGCCAGATTCCAGACCGAGTTGAAGGAATTCCTCGACACGGTCGAAAAGGAATTGGGGGTGAAATGCGTCATCTACACCCGGGCGACCTTCTGGAACCCCAATGTCGGCGCGCCCGCCTGGGCTGCCAACTACAAGCTCTGGGTGGCGATCTACAGCGATGCGCTGAAGCATCCCTGGGATAACAATCCCAACAGCACCTTTCGCCCTCGTCCCTGGAACGATTGGTGGCTGTGGCAATACAGCGCAGACAAGAACGGACGCGGCCCTGAATTCGGCGTGGCCACCGCGGGCATTGATATCAACCGCGTCAACATGAGCGAAGAAGAATTCTACAAATTCGCAAAATGGGGCGCGGGCGGCGTAGAGGAGGGTGGGGCTGTGGTGATCGAGCTGCCTCCCGCAGAGGAAGCAGCGGAGGAGGTCGCCGAAGTGGTAGTCGAAGCGCCTGGGACGAAATACCCCCGCAAAGGCTTCCTGCGCCAGGGCTATACAGCCCTGCGGTTACGATCCCGGCCTACCGCCCATGAAGACAACACCGTTGGCGTCATCAAACAGGGATATTCCTTCTCGATATTCAAGGAGATTCAACTGGGCGATGATCTCTGGTGGCTGATCGAGCTTCCAGATAGCACCGCCGGTTGGGGCGCTCGCCGATACAATGCCATCACGTATCTCGAATACGCAGACTAATATTGCAGCCGCTCGATCCAAAGCCCGTCCTCGGGCGCCCCGAGGACGGGGCTGGAGATCATTCGTGGTAATTCACTGCAATTCACTGCAAATGCAGCACTACTTTCCCTTCGCTCCATAGATCTTCCAGGGCGTAGTAAGCGCGTTTATCAGGGGAAAACAGATGCAAGATCACATCGCCATAATCGGCCAAAATCCAGCCGTCATGAGACGCGCCCTCCACACGGACATGTAATCCATGCTCCTTCTTGACAGCATCGAAAACCGCTTCCGAGAGGGCATCAATCATCCGAGGGCTGGTTCCCGAACAGATCACAAAATAATCAGCTAACAGAGAAATTTCTCGAATATCCAAGACGATAATGTCTTCCCCCTTCTTTTCTTCCAAAGTATCTACAATCGTATGCGCTAACTCTAAAGTATCCAATTACACCTCATTCTCAACCCTTGACTCAGGAAAGAATTCTACTGAGTTTACCGAAAAACTCATTGGTTTTTATATCGGACTCATTCTACTGCTTTAAACGTAACTGCTCAGCCATCGAACGGATTTACCCGAAAAAAGGGTGTGAGCAGGGGGCGTAGCCTCCTGCTCACACCCTTTTTTCGGGAATTTCTCCGTTTGGCTGAGTAGTTACCTTTAAACCAGCAGAGAAAAGGCGCTTGTAAACAGCGCCGCCCGGCTGTAAATCGCTGCGATAGAGATGAACTTCATGCACACGCGCTACCCCCAAGAATCCAACTTTTTTTGCGCAAAGAACGTCCCCAATCATACGCACATCTTTTGGCGTAGCATTGCGTGAGACTCGCCCCAGGGTGAGATGAGGCGAAAAAGGCCGCCGGTCACGCGCGTAACCCACCCCAGCGGTCTGTTGATCAATCCCGCGCTGTAGCGCTTCAAA
Organism: Chloroflexota bacterium; assembly: GCA_016865865.1. Taxonomy (GTDB): domain Bacteria; phylum Chloroflexota; class Anaerolineae; order Anaerolineales; family UBA11858; genus NIOZ-UU35. Next base: position 7,966 of record VGOC01000032.1, on the reverse strand, counting down.
CTCGGCGGGAGCCTCCACCCCAATCCAAATGACTCGCGGGCTGCGCGGCTTGGGGTACGCGCCCAAACCCCCAAAGCTGATCACCATCGGCTTTCGATCTGCCGTCTCCCCTCGCATGATATCCTTCAACACATCCAGGTTATTCAAAGACACATCACCCAAGAATTTCAAAGTCAAATGCATATTGCCCGCCGCCACCCAACGGACAGGCGCATCCCCCATTTGCTCTCTCAATTCGCCAGCAACTTGCGCCAATCGTTCTTGAAGATCGGAAGGCAAATCGACTGCGATAAAAGCCCGAACGACGGACATCGAACCTCTTTCCTTCGATATTTTCTTTAGTTTTTCCAGCGGACTCTGACTATTTTTTTTACCCAGTCGCCCGGATGGTATCCTGGACCGCCTGACTAAGCTGCTGATATGTCACCGGTTTGGTGAGATATACTGAAGCGCCAGCATCCAACCCCGCCTGGATATCTTGAGGCATGCACATAGCCGAGACGATGATCACCGGGATTCTCGCCAGCGCTGGATTAGCGCGAATTTGCTCCAAAACATCCAGCCCCGACAAGTCAGGCATCATCATATCCAACACAATAGCGTCCGGTTTCTCTTCGGAGATCAGAGATATCGCCTGCGTTCCACCGTATGATTTGAGCACATCATAACCGCTCAAACGCATCATCTCTGCGAACATCTCTACAGTATCCGGCTCATCCTCGATGATAACGATTTTCTTGTGTTCGTTAGCCATTCGCATGCGCTCCTATATTCTACCCTAATTCTACTCGAATATAGCTCAACAAAAGCGCCAACGCAAGAGGTAAATAAGTCCTAGTCGCACTATAATCCTAACAATCGCTGATAATCTTCGGGGGTATCTATATCCAAAACGGGCAGATCATCGCGCCATGGCGCCCATTTCACAGGATACTTCGAGAACAATTCGCGACCGCCAACATCGCCGACGAGTTGTTCGAAATCGCCGAAAGTAGCGCGATCGAATAGGACTGGATTCGCTCGTTGACCCTGAACCAGCGGGGCGACGATGGGCGCGCCCCCCCGGGCGTGGACTTCAACCAGGCTGCGGATCAACGCTTCTGGAACCTGGGGTTGGTCGGCCAGAAGGAAGATCGCGCCTCCACTCTGAGAGGGTACAGCGCGCAATCCCGCCCGAACCGAGGCGCTCTGCCCCACAGCCCAATCCGGATTGTGTACGAGCACGACCGGCAGATCGTGCAAAGCAGCGCGCACCTGATCGGGGTAGGCGCCGCTAACGACCACTACCGGAGATAACCCTGCTTCCAGAGCCTTCTTCGCCACATGCCACACCAACGGACGTCCCCGCCAGGGCAGCAATTGCTTGGGTTCGCCATATCGAACGCCAGCCCCCCCAGCGAGGACGATCCCAGCGATAGGCTCATAAACGGCATGGATGGTCGGTGGCTGGTCATTGGTGATTGGGGATAAAGAAGCAACCACAACGGCTTGATATGTTGGCTGCAAGAGGCTATTCAGTTCCTTAGCCGACGCCTGTAACGCGGGAGTATCCGCCTGGTTGAGCAGGGCGATCCGTCGCGCATCTGGAGGGATGTTTTTCAAGCCTCCCTCGGGGTGAGTCAGCACGCGCGCAAGGGCAGCGGGCGTGACAGGTTCGCCAACTGCCAACCCCGAAAGCTCGGCAAAGCGTTCATGACGGTGCGCCCACTCGGAGGTCAACGGTTTGACCAAACCAGTCAGGCCAGCCACGACGACCACCGTGTCCACAAACGAGGGGATCGGCGGCTCATGAGCGGCAGGCGCTTTCAAAGGAAGCTGGCGCGCGCCGTCGGCCTCGATCAGTATGGGGAGGGAATGATAGCCGCAAAATTGATCCAACCATGCCATGATCTCTTCCGGCAGGCTAGTCGTTCTATCCCCCTCGATCGGGCCGGTCAAAAGGATCACGCCCGAAAGGGGAATATCCTCGAGATGGTTGACATCCTCGCTCTCCTGAAGGATGAAATGCTGGTTGGCTAGTCGAGTTTGCTCGACAGCTAAATGCGTGGAGGCCGTAACGATCACTGGCGCGTCCATCTCGCGGGCCAGGTGAAAAAGCGCCGTCGTCTTGCCTCCTGCGCCGACAAGAGCCAGGCGGGGGGAATTGGGGAGACGAAGAGCCTGTCTCAATTTCATCGCCACAGCGTATTTCGTATTTCTGGCCGCGACAGCAAGGCTTCGAGCACTCCCCCTCCAATCGCCAGCGATTTCTCGGACGCCAGGTAAGCATAACTGGGATCGTCGCGAGGGTCCACATCGCCGACCTTCATGCCTATGTGAACCGGCAACCCCTCATGAACCAGGCCGCGCAAAATCCCATCGAAGGGCGCCAGGATGGGCTGGTCGTTCACTTCGGCGATAAGGTCCCCTTGTTTCACCCTGTCGCCAAGTTCTCTGACGGCGCGCAGATTTCCCTCAGCGGGAGCGCGCAGCACGCGCGACGCGCTGTGACTGGCTACCGCCCCAGGGACGCCGGTATCCGCCTGTGGCGCGCCTTTCCAGATCACCCTCCCTAAAAAGTGGCCGCGGTTGGTCTCGATGACCGCATGACAGTTCTCCCCAGCCACGAAACCGGGCCCCAAGCCGATCATCAGGGGAGCCGCGTCCATCCCCAATTCAGGGGGCTTTTTCCTCATCCGGGCATCTACAATGGCGCGCACATCGAGTTCGGCAGCATGACGAATCGCACAATCGGCGTCCACAAGAACAGGAATCCTATTCGAGACCAACACCCCCAAGGCGTCGGCCACGCTTTTCATCAGAACGGCGGTGAGGCCTTCGACGACGATTTCACCCTCGTAGACCGCGCTGGCAAAGGCCACCAATCGCCGCACCACCAGGGGTTGGGGCAATTCGGTTATGACTATTTTGATGCCCACATGCCAGAGACGCAAGGCCACGCCACTCGCCAAATCTCCGCCGCCGCGCAAAATAACAACAGGAATACGTCGTTCCATAACTAAATTACTTGATATGATCTCGTAATTCGTCCCGCCAATCGAACGAGGCGCCGATGATAAATCCCAGGGCCATCGAAAAGGGAAACGCGGCGACGCCGATGATGATCGCGGCGCGGCCCTCGATCAACATGGGCAGCGTGATCATGATCACCAGGCCCAACACAGCCCCGATATAGACCCCCTTGACCTTGTGCGAGACATCCCCGACCGAATCTTTGATGAAATTCTCGTTCTTGCGCTTGCGCTTTTGCTGCGCGGTGATATGCTGGCTGATGCGCTGCTCCTTGACCGATGGGTCTCTTGCCCGGATTTGCTGGTCACGCAGCCTTTTCAAACGATCTTGTTCGCTCTCTTGACGATTCATGATTCACTCCTGGTATAAAGGATTTTGGTAACTACTCAGCCAAACGGAGAAATTCCCGAAAAAAGGGTGTGCGTGGGGGTGCTGCGCACCCCCACGCACACCCTTTTTTCGGGCTAATCCATTCGATGACTGAGCAGTTACGGATTTTGTAGGTGGCAGCTTACTAGCGACACGTAGTTTTGGCAGTGGACACATACCATTATAGTAGGATTCTAGACGTAGAGTCGAGTCCGCCCACGGGAAAAACGCATCTTCTCATCAAGTCTTGTAGTAACTACTCAGCCATACGGGGAAGTACCCGAAAAAAGGGTGTGCGAAGGGGGCGTAGCCCCCTTCGCACACCCTTTTTTCGGGCTAATCCGTTCGATGGCTGAGCTGTTACGTCTTGTATTCCATTCTGGCATATGCTAGAATGGAACTACCTAGTGGAAAGGAGTGTAAGATGCTCAACCATCCCGGTATTGGCAAACTCCTGACTGTTTTGGTCAGCGTTCTCCTTCTTTCGTCATTCCTCCCTTCCAACCCCAGCCCCCAGGCGACCAACGACTACAACTTCATCGAACGCGCAGCCCAGGCGACCTGGCAATCTGGCGCGGGGGTGCTGCCCTTCCCCGGACAGGAGACGGACGACCGGGGATTCGCCCTGTTCCGCCAGGGCGCGCAATTGGAGGATGGCGTCGTCTATCCGTTCGTCCTGCAGACTCACCCGCAATGGACAGCGAATGGCTGGATTTCCGGCAGCTACCCTCAGGTCGCCATCGGGAGCAGCGCGGAACTCTACGTGCAGGCTGGATTCCTGAACGGCGCCCAGGGCAGCGACGGGGCGACTTTCCTGGTCAAAGTCCTCGAGCCAGGGGCGCAATCCGTCGCGCTGGTCAACCTGCCAGCCGCCTACGACGGCCGGCTCAACGAAGCGACCGTCTCGCTGGCCGCCTATGCCGGCAAGACAGTCGCCTTCGAGCTGGTTGTGCAGGCCGGACAGTCCTCCGGGCAGGACTGGGCAGTCTGGACCTCCGCCCGCATCCGCCCATCGGTGGCCGACACCGACCAGGATGGAGTCTCGGACAGCCAGGACAACTGCCCGCAGGCGGCTAACTCCGCGCAGGAGGACCAGGACGGCGATGGCCTGGGGAATGTCTGCGATCCCTGTGACGACCGCGACCCGGACGGGGACGGACTCAAGACCTGCCTGGATCAGTGCCCTGACCAGCCCGAAACCATGAACAGCTATCTCGACCAGGATGGCTGCCCCGATACACCTCTCCCCACAGAGACTGTAGCCGCGCCCCCTCCTTTGACTATCGCAACGCCCCCGCCGGTGGAGGCGCCTGTTGACTGGTTTGCAGCCATTGTGGAGGGGCCGCTCATGCCAGCAGCCTTCGACGATGGCGACCAGGATGGCGTGCTTAATTTCCGGGACGACTGCCCCTACACCCCTGCGGTACAGGTTGGCTATGTCTACGAGAACGGCTGCCTGTGCAACGACACCGATGGGGGGGCAGGCCGCACCGCCATGCTGAGGGCCGGCTCGGTGGCTGCCCGCTACGCAGGCGGCGAGACTGGCTGTCGAGACAGTTGCAATGATGGGATTCTGACCGAATGCTCCTGCAATCTGGCATTCGAGTATGGTATTGCGCCCTCCTCCGAAGCCATCCTACACACAACTGCCGACTGTTCCGGCCTCGGCTCCCTGCCGACCAGCTTCAACTGGTCCTGCAATGAAGACCGCTGCATCCCAGTCGCATCGGCCATCCCTAACTTTTGTTTCTCGAGCCAGGGTACCTGTGCAGACGGCATCCAGAACCAGGGCGAGGAGGGAATTGACTGCGGGGGGATTTGCCCACCCTGCAATACCCGCTGCACGACAGGCACTCGCTACGCCCCTTCCGACACTCCCTGCACCTCCATCTATCCCGATGACCCACACGCGATAGAACTGTATTGGACCAGTAGCTGGCTGGAATATCCCTGCCGATTATATGAGGTATGCCATCCCGATCTGGATCATGTGATCGAAGAAGCCACACGTTGTTGCAGCATCCCGAACACCTATGAAGGGATGACTATTGATGAGATGGCTGCGGAGGAGGCGGCCCGCATGGATGCCATGCCCGACCCCGCTCTCTGCCGCGCTGCCCGGAATCTGACCAGCCAATCCACCGGCTGCTCCCGTTGCGTTGGCCTGTACATCATCGAGGGGCTTGGCCCATTTGCCCGTTGGATGGAGGGATATACCTGGCTGTATCCTGAAGGCAATGTCGAAGGGATCGGAGCTAACCCTGCCGAAAGATTGATCAACGATTACCAAACCGGCGTATGCCGGGACTACGCGGAGGCCGTAGCCACCCTTCTGCGCAAGGCCGGCTACCCGCAGACCAGCGTCAACAATTTCTGCGACGGCGCGCACTGCTATGATGTCGTTAAACTGCCGGGCGACCGGTTCTGGCATGTCGTAGACACGACAGGGAATACTCACTCAATCACGTTGGGCCGCCTGCCATCTGGCTACGGCTACTGCTCCAACCTGAATCAATCCCTATATTGTTACGACGGCATCCAGCCGGACGGGGATGCCTGCACGGGGACCGAACCAGAGAGCGTGGATTTCCCGCCGCTCTGCCAGCCGGGGATTGCCTGCTTCCGGGATGCCTTCTCGACCCCCGGTTGGGGGCCAACCATTTCCGAGATTATAGGATGTGGCGCACCATGAACAAGATACCCCTGTTACAGAAGATATCGCTCGCTTCGGCTCTGGCGGTCATTCTCATCTGCAGCCAGGTCTCCAGCGTACTTGCCCAGACGGACAGCCAGAGCGAGCAGTGGGGCAACCTGGTGATCACTCGCACCGCTCCGCAGCTCGCCCAGGTCGGTCAGCAGTCCTGGGTGGTCATCCAGATCGAAAATATCGGAAGCGATGAGCTTGAATTTCGCCTCTTCGAAAAACTTGGCGAGGCGGACTTCGACCAATCCCAGGCCAAGGCGACTAAAATTTTCGATCCGGGGTATGACGCCGTCCCACCCGCGGAGGGCCAGGAAGGTTTTAATCTCTGGTATTATGAATGGCATATCCGGCTCGCTGCCGGGCAGACTACCGCTATGGCTTATTGGCTGACCCCGCGCCAGCCTGGACTTTATGTGATTCCTCCAGCCCAGATCGTCATGGGGGAGGAGGTTTATACCACCTCCAGTTGGGCGATCACCGTGCAATGTGTTGTGGATGGCTTGTGTAATATCACAGAAGGGGAGAACTACCTGACATGCCCGGATGACTGCCCTTCAGGAGCGCAAGATTTCATCTGTGATGGCGCGCTCGACGGCCAGATTGATCCGGATTGCGAGGCTGGATTCGATCTCGATGAGACGACTGTCAGCACCCCGCAACCCTCACTCACTCCGACATCTCCAGAAACGCCCGGCCCTCCCCGGCCCTGTTTGGGCAGCATCGCCGTCCTGCTTTTTGTCCCGGCGATCGTTCTGACAATCCGCTATCGTATGCGCCGCCGCGAACTTGCATAGAGCCAGGCGCGAAAGACCCTGACCAATCAAGCGGGGAGGTAACTCTCCAGCCCCCACTGCAGAAAGGCAATGGCATCTTCGTATTCACGCGCCGTCAAGGAATCGAATTCGGCGCGCGCCCACACATCCCGGCAATAAATCGAGTGGCCAGAAATCGCCTCGAAGCGTGTGATTGGCGATGCTCCGTTTAGCACCAAAAGGTCAATATCATCGAATTGAAGGTTTGTTTGCAATGCAGCCCGCAACCCGGCGCGCTCATCCAGTGATGGAATTGCATGGAATAATACGGCAATATCTACATCGCCCCCCTCTCTGATCTCCCCATCCTGGGCAGAACCGAAAGCCCAGGCAGCAATCACATTGGGAAAAGGGTCGAAGACCTGCGCGACACTAGCCCAATCGATTCTTTTTAACATAAGCCAGAATCTCCGTGCGGAAGCGTTCGAAATCGCCCAAATGGTTGTTGACCATGCCAACCAGGATGTCATCATCCACACGCTCATACCGGTGAACGACAAAATTGCGAAACTGCACCATTTTGCGGTAGGCATCGTACTCGGATAATGCGCCAAGCTGAATACAACGCTGAATGGCTTCTCCACCCGTTGTAGGCGGCGTCTGACCAGATATTGATAACAATCGCTGGCATACATCCATCACTATTTCAACCAGGACCTGCAAATCGCGCTCGATCGCCCGCCTTGTGCGCCAATCCTCCTGCAATTGCTGTATACTGACCTTCCCCAAGGAGCGCAATTCTCCCAGGGCAATATCCAGCGACTCCAGTTTCCGAACAATCACGCCATTGATATCCATATGCTTATTATACTCGATCCTATCAACATCCCCGGCAGGTAAGTTAACGTAACTTTTGTGCAAAAGTAGGCCGACATGCAAAAATCGGCGAAAAAATAGAACTTTTCCAAATCAATATTCTGGGCTAAGCTGTGGCAACCCAATTTCGAGCGAGGTGCCATCATGAAACAAGAACAAAGCCCAAGCAGCATCCTGACCGATCATGCAATGCTGGTTGTTTGGGGTCAGTTTGCCCATTGTATGGGTTTGATCCGGGCCATCGAACAGGTTA
>VGOC01000031.1 GCA_016865865.1 Chloroflexota bacterium | reverse complement strand
AGGCGATGAAGTGATCTACCCGAATCCTGGTTTTCCCACCTACGAGGCGATGATCGGCGTGGCGGGAGGAGTTCCCGTCCCTGTGCCATTGGTCGAGGAGAATAATTTCTCTTTCGATTTGGATATCTTCGATGAGTTGGTCAATGCGCGCACGAAGCTGATTATCATCAACTCGCCTGGTAACCCTACGGGAGGCGTGATCCCCAAGAAGGATTTGGAGCATATCGCCGAAGCTGCTCAGCGTTTCGGCATCTGGCTGCTTTCCGACGAAATCTACGCCCGTATCGTGTATGATGGACAGGAAGTCGCTTCGATCTATTCGCTCCCAGGAATGGCTGAACGCACGATCATCATGGATGGCTTTTCCAAGACGTATGCGATGACGGGCTGGCGGCTTGGATTTGGGATCATGCCCAAAGAGCTGGCCCGGCGGGTGGGGCTTTTGCTGACTCATTCGGTTGGCTCGACGGCGCAATTCATCCAGTATGCTGGCATGGAGGCGCTGACCGGGCCGCAGGCTCAGGTAGAGTCTGTCGTGGCGGAATACCAACATCGCCGGGATGTGATCGTGAATGGATTGAACAGCCTGCCAGGCGTGACCTGCCGACGACCGCAAGGCGCGTTCTATGTCTTCCCCAACATCAAGGCTTTGGGCAAAACGTCGAACGAAGTATCTCATTGGATGCTCGAAGAAGCAGGCGTGGCCTTACTACCCGGTTCCGCTTTTGGCGAATACGGGGAAGGCTACCTGCGCCTCTCGTACGCGAATTCCGTCGAAAACATCGAGCGGGCTGTGGAGCAGATGCGCGAGATATTGGAGTAGCTGAAAAAAATTCTAGAGGAACGAATATGTCAACGCCCCGACCCTATTTAGAGATTCTAACCGCAGAACAGGTGCGCCTGATACACGAGACCGCCCTGCGCGTACTGGAAGAGGTGGGCCTTTGGATGCCCCATCAGGAGATTCTGGAATATTTCCATGAGGCGGGCGCAAAGGCTGATGAGGTCTACCAGGCCTGGCAGGCGCGCGTCGATGCCGCCGGGCTTTCTCATTACCGGCGTCATCACTGCGGATACATGGTCAGGAGCGCGTTTCCCCCGGCCTGGTCCGGCGGGGGGGTGCCGATTGGCCTGCGCCGCGGCAGCTCGATGATATTGCGCGCCGGCATGGTCTTCCATCTTTTGTCCTGGTTGATGGGGACGGGACGGGCAGGCGACTATTTCATCTCGGACGCCACCCTGGTCACGGAAGACGGCTGTGAGGTGTTGACGAAGGCGTCTCAGCAAGTTCGGGTGGTTTGAGATCATCAGGAGTAGATTTATGGAACACAATCTTTTTGGCTGGCGAGCGCGCCTGGGCATCATCTATCCGGCTTCGGGATTGGCCGATATGGAGTATTACCACCTCGCGCCAGCGGGAGTATCGATTCACATCACCCGCACCAGCATGCCCGATGAAGAGGGAAGCGTAACCCTGGAAACTATGACCGAGGTCGCCGGAGGGGAACCATTCGAGCGACTGGCGGCTGATCTAGCTACCGTGTATCCCCACGCGCTGTGCTGGATGTGCACATCGGGCAGTTTCAGCCGCGGCCCTGGGTGGGACGAACAACTGCGCCAGCGCCTCAGCGCGCATAGCGGCTGCCCGGCAACCACCACCTCCACTGCGCTGGTGACGGCTTTCGAAGCGTTGCACGTGAAAAAAGTCGCCCTGGCGACGCCCTATGAACCCCGTCTCAACGAGAAACTGGTTCAATATGTGGAGCATTTCGGTTTCGAGGTGGTCAATCAGGTCGGGTTGAATCTGACCCGGGATTGGGACATCGGCCGGTTGGGCGCTCCGGCTCTGCGAGAGCTGGTTTTGCAGGCAGACACCCCCGAGGCGGAGGCGATCTTCGTCAGCGATACCGGCATCGTGCTCAGCCCCATCGCCCAGAGCCTGGAAGATGATTTCGGCAAACCGGTCTTCAGCGCCAACATGGCCTCCATGTGGCATACGCTGAGGTTGGCCGGTGTGCACGAAGCACAGCCGGGGTTGGGGAGTCTCTTTCGATTAGGCGATTGAGGAACGCACGTGAGACGATATGAAGCCGACATCTTAGTCATCGGCACTGGCGGGGCTGGCCTCTATGCCGCCATCCGCGCGGCAGATGGAGGCGGGCGCGTCTACGTCCGGGATAAAGGGCTGATTGGGCGCGGGGGCAGCACCGTTGGGGGCGCGGGAGTCTCGGCGGTAGGCCCCTGGAGCAAGCCGGGCGATAACGCCAATGTGCAATTCCGCGACACAGTCATCGGCGGCGCGTACCTCAACGATCAGCCTATGGTGCGCATCCTGGTCGAAGAAGCTCAGCAGCGCATCGTAGAGATGGAGAGCTGGGGGTTGAAATTCGACCGCGGCCCCGATGGGAGGTATGTCCTGGACCAGGCCGGGGGACATAGTTACCCCCGCGTGATGACGATCAGCGACCGGGTGGGTTTGCAGATGGTCAAAGTGCTTCGCAATCAAGCCCGGCTGCGCCAGATCGAGCGATGCCCCGACGTGATGGCCTGCCGATTGCTCATCCATAACGGGGCGATTGCCGGCGCGATAGGCCTCGATGTGGGCGTCGGGGAGGTTGTCCAGGTGAACGCGCCGGCGGTTGTTTTAGCCACAGGGGGCGTCGGCCAACTCTACCCGAGCACGAGCAACCCGATTCAGAACACCGGCGACGGCCTGGCGCTGGCTCTACGGGCCGGCGCGCGCCTGCTCAATATGGAACAGGTGCAATTCTACCCCTGCGGGCTGGTTCATCCCCCCTCACTGCGCGGTTTCATCCTGGGGATTCAAGAATACGCCGCCCTATACAACAGCGAAGAAGAACGCTTCATGGCGCGTTACGAACCCGAATTGTTGGAACACACCACCCGCGATCGCCTGGCGCGGGCTATCTTTACAGAGATCGTCGAAGGGCGCGGCACAGCACATGGCGGCGTTTACCTCGATGCTACGGATGTGCCAAAAGAGACCTTCCTCAGTTTTCAGCATGAATACGAAGTCGCCAGAGACCGCGGCTTCGATATGCAGCTTGTGCGCCTCGAAGTGGCTCCGGCGGCGCATTATTTCATGGGCGGCGTTGCTATAGATATCAGCGGATGCGCCTCCGTACCCGGATTGTATGCGGCGGGTGAAGTCTCTGGGGGGGTGCAGGGGGGCAACCGTCTCAGCGGCAACAGTCTGGCGGAGATCCTGGTGTTTGGGGCGCGAGCAGGCGCGCATGCGGCCGGTTACGCCCGCGGAGCAATTCGTCCAACCCCCGAACAGGCGCAAGCTGCCGAGGTAGAAAGAGAAATCCGTGGTTTGGTGAACCGGCGCAATGGACGCCTGACTCCTTCACAAGGCAAACAGCGCTTGCGGCGACTCATGTGGCAGTACGCAGGTGTGATACGCGACGGCGCAGGCCTAACAGCAGCCAGGTATGAGTTGATCGGCCTGGAGCAGGAGTTGCTACCACAGATCAGCATGAGCGGCCCCAGCCTGCTTCAGAACCACAGCCTGGTGTCTTATCTGGAATTGAAAAATATGATCACCGTTGCGCAGACCATCGTTCAATCTGCGCTGGAGCGTCAGGAGAGCCGCGGCGCGCATTATCGGCAGGACTTCCCAGAAGAGGCCTCCACGCCGTTCTGTATCGAAGTTACCCTGGAAGGTGGTCATCTGAGGGCAGCGCGCCGGCCACCGGTGATGAGTGAACTCCGCCCTGGGTCAGGCGAGGAGGGCGCAGAATGACATCCGCTAAAACTTTCCAGGTACACATCCAGCGGTATGATCCAGATCGTGAGCCGCCCTGTTATACCCAAATGTACCAGGTGGACTTTCATCCAAGCATGACGGTGCTGGAAGTTCTGGAATTGATTCAACAAGATCAGGATAGCTCGCTGGCCTTTCGCTCATCCTGCCGGAGCAGTAAGTGCGGCACATGCGCTGTCTTGTTGAATAACAAACCCGTGTTAGCCTGCCGGGAAGTGCTCGACGGCGGCGATATCACCCTGGCTGCTTTGCCAAAACTTCCCATCGTCAGGGACCTGGTCGTCAGCCAGCAGGAGCGCGAACAACGACTGGAGCAGATCGCCGTCGAACAGCCTCGGGCCGTTGCGCTCCCCGAATCGAAGGTGGATTACGCCAACGTCTCGCGCTGTATCGAGTGCACAATCTGCACGGCTGCCTGCCCGGTCGGCTACGAGATGGATCGCATGGAACCCAGGCCTGATTTGCTATCTTCCATGATCGGGGCTGGCATTCCCGTTTCACAGGGGGAGGGGGTGCCAGTCGAGGGGAACATTGACCATTGCAGCCTGTGCCTGTGTTTCAACAGTTATAGTTACACACAGCCCGCGAAAGATACTGTCATGCTGCTCGACCGCCTGGGGGTGCATGTGGCTGTGCCGCAGCAGCAGTGTTGCGGTATGCCGATGGTGGGCAATGGCGATTTGGATGGCGCTCGAAGGCGCGCCGAAGCCAATCTGGCTTCCTTTCTGCCCTGGTTGGAGCAGGGCTATGATGTGGTCGCCGCCTGCACCACAGGCAGCCTCATGCTCAAAGAGGAGTACACCGGGACTCTGGGATTGCGCGCCGCCGAGGCGTTGGCCAGTCGAGCCTACGACCTGGGCGAGTATCTCAGAATTCTGGTCGAAGATGGGCTGCTGGAGTTGAGCAAGCTGAAGCCGGTTCCGGAGCGAATGAGTTATCACACCCCCTGCCACTTGAAGGCCCAACGCATCGGCAAGCCTTTCGTCGAGTTGCTTGAACGAATCCCCGGAATGCAGATCGAGGTGCTGGATACCATCTGTTGCGGCCTGTCAGGGAGTTATGGTCTGAAGAACGAGAAGCATGATCTCAGCCTGGCCGTTGGGCAGCATCTGCTCGACGCCCTGGCCCAGAGTCAGCCCGACCTGGCGGTCAGCGAGTGCGGTCCTTGCCAGCTCCGAATGAGGCGTGGAACCGGTTTGCCGACGAAACATCCAGTCTCGATTCTGTGGCAGGCGTTTGATGAGGATCCCCTATGTCATGGCGTGCAAAAATAGGCATCGTTTATCCGGCGGATGGGGCGCTGGATGACGAGTATTGGAAATTAGTCCCGGAAGGTGTCACCGTCCACATCACCCGCTTCGCGGCTACCGACGAGCAGACTGTGGAGGTCTTCGAGGAGCAGGCAAATAGCCCCGATATCGAACAGGCGGCCGCACACCTGAGCGTGATCAGCCCCGATTCGATTGGCTACGCATGCACATCAGGGAGTTTTATCTATGGCGCGGGGAGAGATCAGGAGATCATCAAGCGAATGGAAGCCGCCGCCGGCGCGCCCTGCACGACCACCTCGACAGCCATCGTGAAGGCTTTATCTTCTCTTGGCGTTCGCAAACTGGCCGTCGCCGCTCCCTACCCGGATGATGTCACGGGACGGCTGCGCATATTCCTGGAGGGAAACGGATTCGAGGTGCTGACGATCAAGGGAATGGGCCTGACGCATGGCATCTATACCCAGCCGGTAGGGGCGTCCTACCAGTTGGCTCGGGAAGTTGATGTCCCCGATGCAGAGGCTGTGGTCATCAGTTGTACGAACTTCCGCACCGCCGACACATTAGAGGCGTTGGAGAAAGACCTGGGAAAACCTGTCGTCAGCGCAAACCAGGCTACAATGTGGGAACTGCTGCGTTTAGCAGGAGTCTGCCCCAGGCTCGCGGGGTTGGGAATGTTATACCGGCTCTAGCAGTTTGTCGGAGAGAGAAATTCGCTCGGCCTGGATTGCCAAATCCAGGCTAAAGCAGGCAGCCAATGGCGCAAAACAGCCCCTCACAGCCCGCTGGAGCGCCGGATTTGACAATCCGGCGTGAGCAGGAGGGCGTTAATTGTTCCTCTCCGACAGGCTGCTTGCGCTGTATTAATGTTCGTCGCTGAAAAAGGATCAACAAAAAGAGCGAGGCCGCCGGCCCCGCTCTTTCTTTGACCCTCGAGTTTAGATGTTACCTTGGATAGCAAGATAGATCCACCGTTTCGTCTGTCTGATTAGCGCTTATCCATTGAAAGAATGGACATTCCCATTCTCTTCCCGTCCAATTATCGGTCACGCGTAATCCATCCAGGAACCAATCGGGATTGTCGCCCAGAGCGTAATGCCACAACCGTATCGTCTCCACATTGCCAATGTCTCTCACGCCAAAATCATAAGCATCCTGATCGCCTCTCTCGAAATCATCGTAATCGGGTGTATCGAGTTCTACGAAACCGTATGATCCAGCATCTCCAAAGAGTGTGATGAAGACGTCGCCGTCTGTCCCTGCACGATCCACATCGCCTGTATCAACCCAAACGGTGTATGCAGAACCATATAGTCCAGAAAACCACGCCGTCGTATCCCTTTCGATTTTTCCCATCTGATACCTCAAATCATCCAGATCCTGAGGCGGCCACCATTTGCCATTTAGGCTGCCTGGTACGCATTCTGAATGAGAAGCGGAAGGGTTGGGATGCCCTCCGCAGAAATGAAAATCTGACCAGGCATAATCATTAGGAAAACGCCACACCAGTTCGTCGAATCCCGAAGAAGGGAAGAAATCGAAATTCTGGTCATATCTCTCTCCGACATTGAAGCTCAACCAGTCAGAATAGACGCCTATCTCCTGTCCACCACAATACTCATATCCAACAGAGTAATCGTCGCATTCTTCCCAGGAGCTATACATGGCATGTTTATCTGCCGAAACCCAGACGATGGGATGCCATCCCTGGTTCCCCGATTGATCGTAGGATTTGTACTCGAATTCATCGGGTACGTACCCTTCCGGGTCATCATAATGGCGTTTGATCAGCAGAGCCGTTAATTCCCAACCGCCTCCAGGGTTTTTGGCGATGTACATCCTCATCGCCTCGGTGTCCCCCCAATGATCCTTGATCCCTAGCATCTCATCGCCATAATCGTGCGTCCAGGCCAGGACGATCGTGATCATGGCGCCGTCAGGGATGAGAAAGTGATAATCGTTCGTAAATTGATAATCTTCGGCTCGTATGGGTGTGACTTGATATAGAAAGGCTGTTTCCTCGAGGATGTTCGCATTTTCATCCTCGTCGAAGATGAAATAGGGATTGAACCAATCCAGGAGACGTTCTTCATCGTAATCCGATAACCCATCGCAATCCTGATCGCCGCTACAAGATTGCGCGCTTTCTGTGTGAAGTGAATCTGCAAAGACAGGTTGCGCCAGGACAAGCAACCATACCGAAACGAATAATAATCCAAACGTTCTCTTCCGATTCATCGTGTTCTCCTAACCCGGACAAGCCGGAACCAAAAAGGGTAGCTTGAACTAAACGGGGCAGCCTAGACGCTGATCAACGCTGATGACGCTGATTTATTATCAGTAGAACACGAAAAAGATCAAAAGCCCGTCCCTGGGCGACCCGAGGACGGGTCTTCGATCTAATTTTCGTGAAGTACTGATTATACATCTCGTAGTAGTTTTTGCAGTGGATTCAACTAAGAATTGCTTCTCAAGAATTCATACAGGGAGGGTCTGTTCCCGAAGGCGAAATGACGGAAGAGATATTTGCCGATGTCGAGCCACATGCGCGCCAGCGAGGCGAGTCCGCTGGCGAGCTGGATTTTCTCCGGACGCATGATGTGGGTGACGCCGACCAGGGGTACGATCTGCACCGGCAGACGATTTTGCCAGGCGTACAGGCTGAGGGCCACTTCTGCGCCCCAACGAGCAGCGGCTAGTTCAGGGGTATCCCGGAAAGCGCTCCATCGCAAACATCGCTGGCCGCTCAAGTAGGGCGCCAGGCGATGCGACCAATCGGTCAGCAGGCGTCCTCCTTTGAACAATCCCAGAGACATGCAGCTCCTGCCAGACTGGACTGGCTCGATCAGTGCCAGGACGTGCCGGGTTTCCAGATGTATCAGGTCGGCATCCAGAAATAGGATCAGGTCGTTTTGGCTGGCCTGCGCTCCGGAGGCCATGGCGCCTCCTTTGCCCAGGTTTGCAGGCAGGCTCGCCAGGAGGATGCGCGCATCCATATCTCCAAGCGTGCGAACGATCTGTGCGGTGTCATCCGTGGAAGCATCATCTACAACGATGATCTCGGATATGGCGCGGACCTTGCAAAGCACATCGAGCAGCGAACTGATATGCTCTGCCTCGTTATAGGCAGGGATGATGGCCGATACCGGCCGATCACGGTGGATGAGGTCCGTTTTACCTTGCAAGATGATTCCTCTCGATTAGCTACCCTGGCGAAGCCCGATTGGGGAGCATTCTGTATTTATCTTTATGGAAAACTATCAACAGAAGAATTCTACTATAGATGTGGGTCGAAGGTTCGTCTATAAGACTTAACACTTTCTCGCCTGCTGAGATACAGCCTGTTGGGAGTGATGCGCTGTCATCCATCGCTCAATCTTGTTGCGCGACATTCGTATCGCCTTTTGGTGCGGAAAAATCATTATTCTTGTTGAGTCGTAACTGCTCAGTCATCGAACGGATTAGCCCGAAAAAAGGGTGTGCGTGGGGGTGCGCAGCACCCCCACGCACACCCTTTTTTCGGGAATTTCTCCGTTTGGCTGAGTAGTTACGTTGAGTCTACTGAAAAAACTACGAGTAGAGGATTCGGGGCGACATATATGATAGAATAGGTCGAAATAATAATAGGATCGTAAAAACAGGAGTAAGCCACATGTCGAACAACGGAAAACCCCCCTATCCGGGTATCCCGACGACGGCTGATGGGGGCAGCCATGTCGTTTGGGTCGAATCGCATATCACCCAGGCCTCGTGCGCCTATCCCATCACATCGTCCACGATCATGGGGGTGGGATATCAGGCCGAGGTTGCCAACGGCAAGAAGAATTTATGGGGTGAGACCCTGATTTTCATGGAACCCGAATCGGAGCACAGTTCTGCCTCGGCTGCCGAGGGATTTGCCGCTGCCGGGGGACGGGTGACCAACTTCACCTCGGGCCAGGGGCTGGTTCTGATGAAAGAGGTGCTTTTTACCATCGCGGGCAAACGCCTGCCGGTGGTGTTCCACATCGGCGCTCGCGCGCTTACCAGCCAGGCCCTCAACGTCCACGCCGGACATGATGACGTCATGGCGGTGGCCGATACCGGCTGGGGGATGCTCTTCGCCAGGAACGCCCAGGGCGCAGGCGATCTGGCCTTGATCTGCCGCAGGGCCGCCGAGAACTGCGCCACGCCCTTCATGAACGTCCAGGATGGTTTCTTGACCACCCACACCGTCGAAGATGTGCTCTTGCCCGAACCTGCGATGATGAAGGAATTCATGGGGCATCCTGGCGAACGCCTCATCAACCTGATGGACCCCTACCACCCCATCCTGAGCGGCGGCGTCCAAAACCAGGATAGCTACATGAAGGGCAAGATCGCCCAGCGTGAATTCTACGATCAGGTCGAAGGCGCGGTGGAGGAAGCGATGGAGACCTTCTACCAGATGACCGGCCGCCGCTACGACCTGGTGGAGCCATACCGGCTGGAAGGCGCCGAATACGCCGTGGTGGGGATGGGCAGCATGATCGAGACCGCCGAGGCGACGGTGGACTATATGCGCGAGCGGGGGAGGAAGGTGGGCGCGCTGCATGTGACCAGTTTCCGCCCCTTCCCGGGGAAACAGATCGTCTCCGCCCTGAAGAATCTCAAGGGATTCGCCGTCATCGAGCGCATGGACAACCCCATTGCCCAGTCCAACCCCCTCACCATGGAGATCAAATCTGCCTTCGCAGATGCTCTCGTTGATGGGGAGATCGAGCGCATCCCGGCGATCTACAGCGGCTCTGCCGGATTGGGCAGCCGCGATATCCACCCCGGGCATTTCATCGCTACATTCGATCACATAGTCAACAGCGGGGCGCGCAAATTCTTCTCCCTGGGCATAGATCACGAAACCGCCCTGCCGGTCGCCGAGGAGCCGGATATCCGCCCCGAGGGCGCCTTCTCGATGCGGGGCCATTCCATCGGCGGGTTTGGATCGGTGACCACCAACAAGGTCATCGCCGATGTGGTCGGGGAGTTGTTCGGCCTGAACGTCCAGGCCTACCCGTTGTACGGAGCCGAGAAGAAAGGGCTGCCGACCACTTATTATCTGACGGTCGCCGAAGATAGAATTCGCGTCCACAGCGAGATGAACAGCCTGGAATTCATTCCGCTCAACGATTTCAACGCCTTCTACACCAGCAGGCCGGTCGCTGGTCTGGCGCAGGGCGGGACGGTGTTCATCAACACCCCCAATACCGATCCTGAAGAGATTTGGAGACGGATTCCACCCTACGCGCGGCAGGTCATCAGCGAGCGGAAAGCCCGCGTCCTGGCGCTGGATGCCGCTCGCATCGCTCGCGAAGTCGCCAGTGATCCATCTCTGGAAGTGCGTATGCAGGGGATCGTCTTGCTGGGGATTTACCTGAAGGTCGCGCCATTTGTGACCAGGGCGGGTTTCTCGCGCGAGAAGCTCTTCGAAGCCGCGGAAAGCGCGCTGAGAAACAAGTTCGGTAAACGCGGTGAGCAGGTCGTGCGAGAGAACCTGGAGTGCGTCGAACGAGGATACGATGAAGTTTTCGAGATCCCGACCGAGATCATCTATTGAGTCAACTGCAAAAACTACATGTAGAGGATTCGGGGCGGCATATATATGGGGGTGCGTGCGCAGCACGCACCCCCATATATGCCGCCCCGCCGCCTCGTTCTGGAGTTTTTTCAGTGGACTCATATATTGAAAGGATGAGTAATCATGGGTATTACAACCGATAAAATCGAAGTTACAGAAATCAGCAAGGGCAAAGATAACGGCGGATACAGCCCGGATGTGGTTGATGTGGAGGCCTTTTTCGAGCGCGTGCTGGAAGGTTACGCTGATGGTTCTGGCCCGGGGAATTTGCCCGCCGATGTCAACCTGGCGCGCAGCCTGATCCCTGCCGGGACGGCTGCCCGGCGAGATTTCAGTTTCCTGGCCCCCGAGATCCCGGAATACAATCATGAGAACTGCGTGGGCTGCATGTCGTGTGTGGTCGAGTGCCCCGACACGGCTATTTTGGGCAAGGTTATCGAAGTGGACGAACTGGAAGCCCGCCTGGCCGCGGTGGATGACGCCGAACAACGCCAGTATTTGAGCAATCAGTTCGCCGTCACCACCAAATTCTACACCTCCAAAGAAAAGCGCGGCCAGGACCCCGGTAAGTTCGGCATATTCATAGATCCTACTAAGTGTAAGGGCTGCGCGGAGTGCGTGGAGGTCTGCCACGACCTGGGGTATAACGCCTTGAAGATGATCCCCAAGCAGGATGAGACCGTGCCAAAATATCAGGCCGCCATCGCCTTCTATCGCAGCCTGCCGCCCACGCCGGATGAGTTCGTCAGTGATCGTTTGCCGGTGGATTATATGCTCTCCGAGAAGGCCATGCTCTTCACGGGCGGCGCGGGTTCCTGCGCCGGTTGCGGAGAAGCCACAGCCTTGCGCATGATGTTGGCCGCTACCGGTTATCAGTACGGACAGGAAAATATCGGCCTGGTCGCCGCCACGGGGTGCAACACCGTCTACGGCTCGACCTATCCCTACAACCCGTATATCGTCCCGTGGACGAACTCGCTCTTCGAGAACGCCCCTGCGGTGGCGATGGGCGTGCGCGCCCGCTGGGATCAGATAGGCTGGAAGAATAAGCGCATCTGGACGATTGGGGGGGATGGCGCCATGTTCGATATTGGTTTCCAATCCCTGAGCCGGATGCTGGCCTCGGGGATGGATATCAAAGTCCTGGTGCTGGACACTCAGGTTTACTCGAATACCGGCGGTCAGACCAGCACGGCCTCCTTCATGGGCCAGGATGCAAAGATGTCGGCGATTGGCAGCGCGCTTGGCGGGAAGCAGGAGCAGCGCAAAGAGATCGGTCGGATTTTGATGATGCATCCCAATACGTACGTGGCGCAGACCGTAGCTTCGATCCCCAATCACTTCTTCAAGGCGGTGATGGACGCCAATAGCTTCCCCGGCCCGGCGGTGGTGGTGGTCTACACGACCTGCCAGCCGGAGCATGGCGTGGCCGATGATATGAGTCGCTATCAGTCCAAGCTGGCGGTCGAATCGCGCGCCTTCCCGATCTTCGTTTACGATCCCCGCAACGGGGAGACCATCCGTGAACGCCTGGATTTGAAGGGCAACCCGGCCATGAAAGAAGACTGGTACACCATCCCCAAGACTGGCGAGATGATTGACTTCATCACCTTCGCCCGCTCCGAAGGCCGCTTCGCCAGGAACTTCAAGAAGGACGGCGCGCCCGATCAAATCCTTTTGGATGCCCAGGCCGACCGCCTGGCAAACTGGCATTTCTTGCAGGAGCTGGCAGGATTGAGGTGATCGAAGTTCCGCCGATAGGCTGAAGCTGTGTTATAATCCAGTCAATTGATTTATAAGTCAATTGATTGAGACAGGTGTCTATGCTTGCCAATATCTACCCTCCATATCTTCGTCAAATCTTCACCAACCGCGTACACGAACTAAGCCTCCTTCAGAGCGTCGTCGAAGACTTGCGAGAGGGCAAACCCCGCCGGGTGGCCTTGTGGGGACTCCGCCGCGTCGGCAAGACTCTAGTGATCCAGGAACAAGTCGCTCGAACATCCACCCAGGCGGGTATCAGGCCAGTCTACATGGACTTCGAAGAAATATGTACCTCCCCTGAATTGTTCTCCCAGCGATACATTGGTTTGGTTGTTTACTGGGTGTTGGAAGGAGGCCAGGGAAACATAGACGCCTATCTGACGATTGAACGACTCCTGGAAAGCGCTGCCAGTCGTTCGGAGGTCGTTTCACAAGTATCTGGCTCCCTGCTGCGGGAGTTATCGCGAAGCAAACCCGATCAGGCGTTGCTGATGAAGCTTGCTTTCGATTTCCCTGAGAAACTCGCTCAGGAACTCGATATCAAGATGGTTCTCTTTCTGGATGAATTTACTGAGATCAGCACGCTCAGCCATTACCCCGGCGTTCGTGAACCGTTGAAATACTTCCGGGCTTCACTGTCTGGACAAAATCACGTGGCTTATGTAGTAGCTGGTTCAGCCATGACCGCCATGATGAAACTATTTCAGTCACCGGAGGCGCCGCTTTTCTTACAGTTCGAAACTCTGACCCTGGAACCATTCAGCCAACAGGATGCCGAAGTATTGATTCGTAAGCTGGGAGCGGAGTTTGCCCCGGATACCTATGCTGAAATCTATCGGTACACGGCAGGATATCCATTCTACGTCACCGCGTTGGTACAGCGATTGAGCCGCATGGACCAAGACGGTGAGACAGTTGCCACCGATGCCGTGCGATACGCCTTCTTGCTCGAAACGTTGTGGCGCGGCGGTCAAATATACAACTACTGTCGCTACGTCTATGACCTTTCGCTTCAACGCGCCCGCGGTTATGGCATGTTGAAAGCCATTCTTCAATTCCTGGCCGAGGAACAAGGATTTACGATCTCAGAGATCGCCCGCGCCTTGAGAAAATCGCCAAACGCAGTGCGTGAATACCTGCGCTGGCTTAGTGAAGTGGACCTGGTAGAAGAGCAGGATCGCATATACCAGTTCCGGGATGCTGTACTGCGTTTTTGGGTCGCTTACGTCAGCAAGGGGGTCGAGATAGACGCGTTTCCGCGCTGTGAAGATCTGATCGGGTTAGTATCCGACCTGGAAGAACGCTTCCAGCATGCGTCGAGTGAGTTGGGCCGTGCAAAGGAAGCTGAAGTGCGCGAATTGATACGGCGCTTTACAGGACAGGAAGTTCCGGCAGTTCTGTTCGGGCGGGAGGGGGACGAGGCGGGAAATCTGGCGCTTCCGAATATTGACCATGTGGAAGGGTATCGTTCACCTGATGGACAGATCGAGCTAGACGCCCTGGCAGAATTTACATCCGATGCGCTTCGTCTTCAAGGCAGGCGATGGGCAGTATCCATCAAGTGGCGCGGCAAGCGCGCCGGGCGTAAAGAATTGGAACAGTTAGTCAAACAAGCTGCCCTGTTGGAGGCTGAGGGTTGGATGATCTCCCGCGATGGTTTCACCCCGGAGGCTACGAAATTTGCTCGCCAGTCGGGATTACATATTTCTACGGGGGATGATCTGGAACAACTGGCCCGGTTATTGGGGTAAACTGCCGCAGCGTGATGCGAACAGCGTTCGTGCATTTTCCCACTTGTGTTTTTCTGGGACTTGGCTATACTTGTTGGTGATAATAGTAGGGTGGACCCATTTGTCAAGACACAAAAATGGGGTTGGTTAAGGTGGGGCTGGCCTTTCTCCAGCCGGAAATGAAAGACGAGAGGAACGAGCCACGCAGCCAGTCCTTCTCGCCTTCCCTTGGGGGTAGACCCAGCATACCACTTGCGAAGCTGGTTAGGATGGACGCCGTGTCGGGACGCGACTTGGGGCAACGTATCTTCTTCCTTGAACAGTTCCAGCACGAGGCTGGCTTTCTGGTTGGGCGTGTAGCGTTTGCGGATCATGGTCAAAGTGTACCTTAACCGCGCCCTTTTTCGTGTCTGAATTTACGGGTCCACTATATGTCATCATAATTTACGAAACACCCGTAAATACACCGTAAATTAAGTTTCTGCGAATTTTTTGTTGTCGTTTTGAACGGCAGTGTAATGCGAGTTGAGTTTGGTGCGAGCTGATTGTATCGAGAATTGCCAATTGATTTTGATTTGATTGGAAGCACGCTCCTCGACCAAAGCCAGAATTTCTTGTTCCAGTCGTTCAATCGTTGGAATGCGACGATGCAAGCATTGCCGAGCCAGTGCAGAAAATTCGATCTCGATCATGTTCAACCAACTGGCGGATTTCGGCGTGAAGTAGAATTCAAACCGTTCGGCCAACGCCAAGGCTTCGTCGGCAGGTAGATTTTCGTAAAAGGCGCTGGTGTCGTGCGTGTTCAAGTTGTCTTGCACCAATCGAATCTTGATAGCTTCAGGATACATGTTTGCCAAGGCCAGACAAAAGAGCGTGTATTCTCGTTTTGTGCGCTGAGGATGCACCTGCGCCAATCGCTTGCCTGTCAAAGGTTCAATGGACGCCAGCAACGCACACGAGCCGAGCTTTTCATAGGCATAGTGTTCTTTGCGTACCTTGCCAGTTTGCAGTGCCAGCGGTTCGATTTTATCTCCGATCAGAAAGCAAGGCCGTTCATCGAAGCAAATCACGGGATAAAGCGGGTCGTAAGGCAGGGCATAGAGCTCCAGAATTTGCTCCATGCGTGCCAGGAAACGGCTGTCCAACGTCCCGATACACCAGGTGCGTTTGAGATGCGGCTTCAGTTCGTTTTTTTTAACACCTGTCCCACCTCCGTGTGGGAAATGTGCTCGCAATAGCCCAGTTCCACCACTTTGTCGGCCAACAACCGCAAACTCCACTGGGCATAGCCTTCTGGCGGTGTACTACAAGCCAAGGCCGTAATCTTGGCTCGCTGGATTCCATCAATCTCGATCGGTCGTCCCGAACGATGTTGATCTTGCAGAACCTCCAATCCGCTTTCAGTGTACTTCGCGGCCCAAACGGATAAGGTTGGAATCGTGACATGTAACGTTTCGGACACCGCCGAATAGGTCTTGCCACGATCTAATTCCAGTAAGGCCAGCGCGCGACGATACATTTTGGCGGTTTGTTCTCCCTGACGGGTCAGGGCTTCGAGATACTCTCGATCGGACGGACTGAGTTGGACATGTTGTTTTTTCATCCTGCTATTTTCATCCAGCAGGCAGGTTTTGTCAAAACATTTCAAGAACTTATTTTACGGTGTACTAAACCTGAATGAGAAGTGTACACGCAAGACCTGGCAGGGTATCGCCCGAAAAAGGGGTGTAGGGCGTGCGAAGCACGCCCTACACCCCTTTTTCGAGAGCTTCCCCGTTTAGTATATAATTGGTTTGTCATGTATCGTCGAAACTTCAGCGTAGCCGCTCTGGCGGCTGCCACCCTGCTGTTCGAGAGCACCCTCACCCGGCTGTTGGCTGTAGCCCAATTCTACCATTTTGCCTTTTTGGTGGTCAGTCTGGCATTACTTGGTTTTGGGGCCAGCGGCGCGTTGTTGAGTGTTTTTCCTCGGCTGCGCGCAATCCCCCTGGAGCGGTTGCTGTTCTGGGCAGGCCTGGGCTTTGCCGCAGGCGTCAGCCTTGCCTACGCGGGGGTGAATTGGCTGCCTTTCGACTCTTACAGCATTGCCTGGGAACGGCGACAGATCGTCTATTTCTTGCTGTATTACCTGGCCTTGACCATCCCGTTCCTGGTGAGCGGCCTGGGGATTGGCGGCGCGCTGGCGCTCACCAGGGGTAAATCACACCTCATCTATGCGGCCAATTTGCTAGGTTCTTCCCTGGGCGCATTGCTCGCCCCGTTGTCCCTTTCATTGGCGGGCGTGCCCGGCGCGGTGCTGATGAGCGCGCTGATGGGAGTTCTATCTGCGCTGTTTCTTGTGGAAAAAGGGGCTAACAGAGATTTTTCCAGGAGTCGAGCGGGGTTGATCTCTTTTTTGAGTCTGGGCTTGCTTTCTTTTGTGGGGTTGGTCGCTGCAAATCGGGGGATGATCTCGCCCCTGGGGATGGTGATCTCGCCCTATAAAGGCCTGTCCTATGCCCGCCTGGTTCCCGGCTCTCAGAGCATCTATGGGCGCTGGAATGCTATCTCCCGTGTGGATGTGATCGCGGACGCTGCCACGCGCCGTCTGCCTGGGCTGAGTTATCAATATTTGGGGAATCCACCCCCTCAACTGGGCCTCTCCATAGACGCCGATGCTTTGCAGCCGATCACCCTGGCCGCTCCCGAAACCTTCGATGCCGCGGCCTGGATGCCCGAAGCCCTGGCTTTTTCTCTGAAGCCGGATGCCGAAGTATTCGTGATCGAGCCGGGCGGCGGCCTGGGGGTGCTCCAGGCTTTGGCTGGCGGCGCCGATGAGATTACCGCCGTGATCGAAGATCCTTCGATCCGCCAGGCAGTAGCTCAGACAGCGCCGGAATTCGACATCTATTCCCATGCTCATGTGCGGGTAGTCACGGGATCGGCACGGGTATATCTGCACCGTCATGAAGTGTCATTCGACATCGTCTATTTCCCCCTCACCGATGCTTACCGGCCGGTCACCAGCGGCGCCTATAGCCTGGGGGAGGATTATGTGCTGACTGTAGAAGCCCTCGCAGATGCCATCGAGCGATTATCTCCTGGCGGCATGTTAGTAGCCACGCGCTGGCTACAAAGCCCTCCCAGCGAGGAGCTGCGCCTGATCGCCACGCTGGTGGAGGCGTTGGACGAGCAGGGTCGAATCTCCCCACGGGATGCCCTGGTTGCTTATCGCAGCGTACAAACCATGACCGTGCTGGTCAAACCCGATGGCTGGGCAGCCGGGGAGTTATCGGCGGCGCGTGAATTCGTGGAGAGCCGCCGCTACGATTTCGTCTGGGCGCCCGATATTCGGGAGTCGGAAACCAACCGCTTCAACAGGCTGCCAGAATCAGTCTATTACTTCCAGGTAAGGGAGTTATTGGCAACGTCTCCGAGAGAGGGGTATTATGCGTCATATCCATACGACATCCGACCAGCGGTTGATAACCGGCCGTTCTTCTTCCATTTCTTCACCTGGGCGCAGACCCCTGAAGTGTTGAATACCTTGGGGATGACCTGGCAGCCTTTTGGGGGTAGTGGGTATCTGGTATTGATTGCATTGCTGGCGTTAGTGGTGACGTTGAGCGGGGTTTTGATTTTGCTTCCCTTGTTTCTGCAGAGACGTTCATCGGCCAGGTTGCACGAAGAGAGGAGAGCGTTCAGGATATTCCTATATTTCGCTTTGCTGGGCGTAGCCTTCCTGTTTGTAGAAATCCCCCTCATCCAGCAATGGATTATCCTCTTCGGTCAGCCGATCTACGCATTCACCGTCGTGGTGGGGGTGTTGTTGTCCTCCTCCGGTGCGGGGAGCGCACTGGCGAGAGCAGAGTGGCTGCCCAGGCGATCTGCTTTTGGCGGGTTGGCATGCCTGGCTATAGCCCTGCCCCTGGCGATGTCCCATCTGCTGGATTTCGTTTTAGGCTGGCCTCTCTTGGCTCGTCTGGGGGCGGCAATCGTAACGCTAGCTCCCCTGGGGTTGTTGATGGGTTTCCCCTTCCCCTTGGGGCTAGCCTGGCTGGAAAAGCAGGCCCCGCAATGGACTCCCTGGGCCTGGGCGATCAACGGCTGCGCTTCGGTAGTGGCTTCGGTTTTAGCGGCGATCTTTACGTTGAGTTTTGGGTTTACTGTCGTGATGCTTTGTGGAGCGTGCGCATACGCCGGGGCGTTTCTGGCAGCCTGTTGGAGAGGTGGGCGGACGGGGATTGGTTGAAGTCTGTTCGAGTTCAATCAATCTCTGCGGGCGGATGTTCTCCCATTGCATACAAAACGCGCCGCAAATTGACAAGTTCCTCTCGATTCAAGCGCAGCGCTTGAATTGTGGCTCTTCCTGTGGGTGTTAGTCCGATAACGAGAGTGAAATTGTCGTTCCACGCAAAATGGTCGTGCCAGGGTTGTTGTCGCGGATGATAGAGCGGAACGATATTGTCTGATATGGGATCGAGCGCTTCTGTCTTTGTGTATTTGTGGTTGTTGCATCCCTGACATGCAAGCGCGAGATTATCAAATGAGGTTTCTCCGCCTGAATGATGCGGGATGATATGTTCGGTGGAGAAAGATTGAGTAGCGAAACGCAATTGGCTTTTGCAGTATTCGCAACGACTGCGGGCGCGCTCAAGCACGGCTTGTTTTAGTTCAGAAGTAACGCGTCGTTCAGGCATAGGTGGGTGGTCGAATTCCCAGATTTTCCATCAGAGCGGTTAATGACATTCTACGCAAGCGCGCGAGTTCAGCCAAGTACTCGACACGACGCACTTCCAATTTTTCAACTTGTTGTGTCAGCCGTAGCAATTCTTTGTACTCGTCTGGTGTTAATGTCTCGTCTTGACGTTTTGCAATCAGATCATTGTATCGGGCCTGAATATCAGGCGGCATTCCCTCATTGATTTTGAGCAGCAGTTCGGATTCATCGCGTGGTAAACCAGGCGCTTGTCGTTTCGCGCGCAATGCGATGACCTGAAAAACAAATTGCTCTAAATCAGGTTGGCTCAATTGCCCTACCGCCTTCAACAATTCATCGGTTGGCACCTGGGCTTCAACTTGAATTACAGGCATATTTACCTCCTCGACACAATTATATTTCAAAAATCAGTAAGTGGATACGAACAAGTTTACCTCGTTCTGTCCCGTAGGGAGACCATAGAATCGCGAGCATTGGATTTAGTGTTCTCCTGTCAGCGGCACGAAACGTACCGCGCCCCAATTGGTTGCCTTGATTTCTTTGCCGTCTTTTTCGAACATCCATAAGGTCTGCACCGCGCCCACAGGCCCGATAGGGATCACCAATCTGCCGCCGTCTTCGAGTTGAGCGATCAGGGGTTGAGGGAGATGATCGGGGGCGGCGGTGACGATGATGGCATCGAAGGGGGCATGTTCTTCCCAGCCGAAATACCCATCGGCGTTGAGAGTTTGGACGTTGCTGTAGCTCAATTCGGCCAGTCGCTTTGTTGCCTGCGAGGCCAGCTCGGGGATGATCTCGATGGTGTAGACTTCGACATCCATCTCGGCCAGCACGGCAGCCTGGTAGCCGCTGCCGGTTCCGATCTCCAGGACACGGTCGCCAGCCTCGACTGCGAGCATCTCCGTCATCAGGGCGACGATATAGGGCTGCGAGATGGTCTGGCCGTAATCAATAGGCAGGGGGTGGTCGGCGTAGGCCTGGTCGAGGTATTCATCGAGCACGAACTCGTGGCGCGGCGTTGCTCGCATGGCCGCCAGCACGGCCGGGTCGCTGATGCCGCGGGCCTCGATCTGGTCAACGACCATGCGCTCGCGGTCGTTGGCGAACGGATCTGGGGTGGCGGTGGAGAGTGTCTCTTCTGCTTCGGTCGCGATGGGGGGAGGAAGACCGCCAGGCATGGCAACAGGCGTGAGGGCCTCTCGTGGTGTACAGGCTGAGAGGACAAAGCCAAACATCAATAGGCAGATCACCCCAAATTTCAGACAAGCGAATTTCCTGTTCATCGGTCAGGCCTCTCCTTAGAGACTGTTTTAAAAGTCGCCAGAAACCACAGATAAACACAGATGAACACCGATTTTCTTGATGAACAGCCGTCTTTTATCGCCGAAATCCCTTTTGTCTGTGTTCATCTGTGGCCGATTTGAGTTTTAAAACACTCTCTTAGGGTAGTGGATTCTCTCTTCCACGATTTTTTCCAGTGAACACCTTAATCCTAGCGAAATGATGAAGGCTTGTCAATCACTCTGGATGGGTTATAATTCGCGCCGATGTGTGGAATCGTTGGATATATCGGGCCGCAGGATGCCATGCCGATCATCCTGAACGGCCTCAAGCGCCTGGAGTACCGCGGCTATGACTCAGCAGGCCTGGCGGTTTTGCAGGATGGCCAGATCGAGGTGCGCCGCGATGCAGGCAAGCTGTCGCGCCTGACCGCCCTGGTGGCTGAGGAGCCGGTGCATGGCAATATCGGCATTGGACATACCCGCTGGGCGACCCATGGCGAGCCGAATGCCCGCAACGCACACCCGCACATGGGCATGACCGGCGATGTGGTGCTGGTACATAACGGCATCGTCGAGAATTTCCTGGAGTTGCGCGAGGAACTGGAGAGCGAGGGCGTCGAGTTCAAATCGGAGACCGACACCGAGGTGATCGTCCACCTGGTGGAGCGCTATCTCTCTTCGCAGGACGGTCTGGTCGAAGCGGCTCGCAAAGCCCTGGGTCATCTGCGCGGCGCGCATGGGGTGGTGGTGATGTCGCGCGCAGAACCCGATAAGATCGTGGCTGCCCGCATTGGCAATGCTGGCGGGGTGGTGATTGGCCTGGGGGAGGGGGAGACGTATGTGGCCTCGGACTTACCTGCTATCCTGGAACACACCCGCCAGATGGTCTTCCTGGAATCGCGTCAGATGGCCGTGGTGACGCGCGATGGGGTGCAGGTCAATACGCTGGACGGCGATCCGGTCGCTTTCGAGATCAATCATGTGCCTTGGGACCCGGTCTCTGCGGAGAAGGGCGAATACCGCCACTTCATGCACAAGGAAATCCACGAACAGGTGCGCTCATTGACCGATACCATCGCCGGTCGCGTGGATTTCGAGGCTGGCCGCATCCGCTTGCCAGACCTCAAACTGACCCCGGAGCTGGCGCGCGGAATCGAGAAGATTTACATTACCGCCTGTGGGACGGCAGCCTATGCCGGGATGGTGGGAAAGGTGCTGATCGAGCGCATCGCCCGTGTGCCGGTGGAGGTGGAGATCGGCTCGGAGTTCCGCTACAGCGACCCGATTATCGGGCCGGATGATGTGGTGCTGGCGATCAGCCAATCAGGCGAGACTGCCGATACGCTGGCGGCTATGGAGGAGGGCCGATCGAAAGGGGCCAGGCTATGGGCGATCGTCAATGCGATCGGCTCGCAGGCCATGCGCATCGCCGACGGTTTCATCTCCATGCAGACCGGCCCAGAGATCGGCGTGGCTTCGACCAAGGCGTACACCGCTCCGCTGGTGGATTTGTACATGCTGGCGATTCTGTTGGCTGATCTGCGCGGAGTGATTGACGAAGCCAGGCGGCGCAAACTGGTTGCCGACCTGCGCCTGGTGCCTGATCTGGCGGGGAAGTGCCTGGACCGCGAAGCTGGGATCGAAAAGGTCGCTCAAACGCTGTTGGATGCCAAACATGCCCTCTACCTGGGGCGGGGGGTCAATATGCCCACAGCCTATGAAGGCGCCCTGAAGCTCAAAGAGATTTCCTATATCCATGCTGAAGGTTATCCTGCCGGGGAGATGAAACACGGCCCCATCGCCTTGATCGATTCGGAGATGCCGGTGGTGGTGATCGCCCCGCGCGATCCCTGGTACGAGAAGATGTTCAGCCAGATCGAGCAGGCCAAAGCGCGCGGCGGGCGCGTCATTGCTGTGGCGACCGATGGCGACGAACTGATCCCGCCCGTGGCCGATCAGGTCATTTGGGTTCCCGAAACCCCCTGGATGCTCAGCCCGGTGACTACGGTAATCCCTTTGCAGATGCTGGCCTATCACATCGCCGCCTTACGTGGATTGGATGTGGATCAGCCGCGAAACCTGGCGAAGAGTGTGACGGTGGAATAGATTGTCCCATTCTGGTTGTGGCTGGAGACAGCTCTGTGGATAATAATTGAGCCATGGAACTCTCCCGAGCAGAGACAGACCTTATCCGCAGGGCAGCTATATTTCGCGGTCTCGACGATGCGGAATTCGATCCGGTGATCGCGGCAGCCAATATCCATGAGCTGAAAGATGGGGCGTATTTTTTCATGGAGGAAGATCCGGCTGAAATCGCTTATGTGCTCATCGAAGGCAAGGTCAAACTCACTCAGGTGACAACCAACGGATTACAGGTGATCCTGGGATACCTTGTTCCCGGCCGGGTGTTCGGGATTATTGCCATCCTGAAGCATGTCGCCTATCCGGTTTCTGCCGAGGCGGTGGGGAAGTGCCGGGCCCTGGCCTGGGACCGGGTGACGATGAATCGACTGATGGAGGGCGCGCCGCGCCTGGCTTTGAACGCTATGCACATCATGGCGGGACAAATTCGCGAATTGCAGAATAGAGTCCGCGAGCTATCCACGCAGAAGGTCGAGCAGCGCGTTGCCAGGGCGGTCTTGCGGTTAGCCCACCAATCGGGGCGTACAATCGAACAGGGGGTGCTGCTCGACCTTCGGCTGTCGCGCCAGGATTTGGCCGAGTTGACAGGCACAACATTGTTCACGGTCAGCCGGGTGCTCAAGAGTTGGGAAAGCAGAGGCCTGGTGCAGAGTAAACGTCAGCAGGTGGTGATCCTTTCGCCGCATGGATTAGTGACGATTGCAGAAGACATCATCCAGAATGTGAACGAGGCCGAGCGTGTAGATTCTTCGGGTCTGTGTGATTTGTAGGAAATCAATTGGGGTATAATTTAATTGACAATGGTAGCCCTAATTAGTCCAAATTTGCGCTAGCGCAAAGACAAATAAGCTTTGATACGTTAGAATTATCTTGTTAAACTACGCCAATCGCGAAGATTTATCAGCGCAATATTGGTAGCGCAGTATTCGTGGCGCGATATTCATATTGCCATTTAATTGCTGAATGAATTCCGCCTTAAAGGATATGGGGATGAACTATCCCCCAGGCAGAATCATTCTTTTCAGGATGGAATATGTTCAAAAACAAGTATCGTGTGAAAGTTCCTACCACCGATACCTGGCGCGAGATGATCAAGTGCCAGGCTGCCTGTCCTGTTTACACGGATGCACGTGGTTATGTGACCGCCGCGGCGCGAGGGGAAATCGAGCTGGGTTATGAAATTGCGCACGACCCAAATCCGCTCTCGACGATTTGCGGGCGCATCTGCGGCGCGCCCTGTGAAACTGCCTGCCGTCGGGGAGATATTGGCCCCGAGGCAAAGCCGGTCGCTATCCGACCCATCAAGCGCGTGCTGACGGAGCGATACGGGCCGGAATCGCGCCGTGGGGCATCCTCCGGCGTATCAACGAGCGTCCCTGGATTTCGACGGTTTTTCTCGAGCCCGCAAAAAGCAATTGCCCCTATCCAGGATGCTCCCGGCCTCGGCGCTTCCGTACAGTATTCTCCCGCTCGTTGGTCGCGCAGGCAACTCATGCAACTGGCGTCACGGCCTGGACGCAGAAAGGCTAAAATCGCCGTGATCGGTTCTGGCCCCGCTGGCCTCACCGTGGCTCACGACCTGGCGCTCCTGGGGCACAAAGTCACGATCTACGAGGCCGGGCCAAAAAGCGGCGGGATGTTGCGTTATGGCGTGCCTCTCTACCGAATTGACCAGGTAGATATGGATCTGGAAATCCAGGAGATCCTGGATCTGGGAGTGGAAATACGCTATAACACGCCGATTGGGGATCAGATCACGCTGGCTGACCTTCGGAAAGAGAACGATGCTGTTTTCCTTGGGATTGGCCTCATGAAAGGGCGCTCGCTCGATATCGAGGGGGCAAACCTGGACGGCGTCATCACGGCGGTTGATCTGCTGCTGAATTACAACTTGGGCTATGAAGTCAGGCTGGGGAAGAAGGTGCTGGTGGTTGGCGGCGGCGATGTAGCCATGGATGCCGCTCGTACAGCCTTGCGGGTTGGGCAGCTCAGCGCGGCTCAGCAGGCGGCGTTGGCCGACACCGAAGCGCGCGCAGAGGAAGAATCCGAGACCGTCAGCACAGCCATCGATGTCGCCCGCACTGCCATTCGCCTAGGTGTGGCGGATGTGAGAATGATCGCCCTGGAGGATTGGGACGAGATGCCGGCCTCGGAGATCGAGCTGGAGGACGCCCTCGAAGAAGGCATTCGCATCTTCACACGGCTCGGGCCGAACCGCATCCTGGGGGAAAACGGCAGGGTCACTGGATTGGAGGTCATCGCAGTCGAATCGGTGTTTGATGTGCAGGGACATTTCGATCCCAAATTCAAGCCCAACACAGAAGAGGTGTGGGAGTGCGATACGTTGATCCTGGCGATTGGTCAGCAGGCTGACCTCGGCGTGCTGGGCGGCGCGGACGATATTCGGCTCTCGGCGCGTGGATTGGTGGAAATCAATCAGGCGACAGGGCAGACCAGCGCGCCAGATGTGTTTGCCGGCGGTGATGTCTCTTATGGCCCCCGGCTGATCATTGATGCGGTCAAACATGGGCATCTGGCAGCTTTAGGGATCGAGGGTTTCGTCCAGGGGCAGCCGCTTAGCGTGGAAACCAGGATCGAGTGGACAGAACTATCCAATCATGTCCTTTTCGAAAACTGGACCAAACTCCAGCGCCGTACAGTGCCTTCTCTTCCGTTGGATCGGCGGACGGGCATCGCGGTGGTCGAGGTGGGTTATTCAGAGGGGGAGGCAGCCGAGCAGGGAAGCCGGTGCCTGGAGTGCAGCGTCAATACCATCTTCGATGGCAGCAAATGTATCCTGTGTAATGCCTGCGTTGATGTCTGTCCCTGGGATTGCCTCAAGATCGTCACGCTTGATCAGCTCGAAGGAGATGAACAATATCGAAAGGTGGTCGAAGCCTATCTTGGGACATCGCTATCTTCGTTTCTTGAAGAGGCTCCCTTCCCCCTTGCCGCGATGCTCAAAGATGATAACGCCTGTACCCGTTGCGCGTTATGCGCCGAACGCTGCCCTACGGATGCGATTACGATGGAAGCCTTTCGTTTCCAGGAAGTCATTCGTTAGTTAGGAGATACGCATGAGTAAATTGATCAATTTCATCACTCGATCACGTGTCTGGCGATCATTCTTCAGACATGGCTGGCCCGATAACCCGCTGGATCGCTCACTGGTGATGACCACCAACATCTTCTTCCACTTGCATCCGGTCAAAGTCAGGCGGAAAAGTCTGCGAGCCACTTACTCGTTTGGATTAGGGATTATCTCGGTGATCGTCTTTACGGTTCTGAGCATCACCGGCCTGTTGTTGATGTTCTACTACGCGCCCACGATAGAACGGGCTTACAGCTACATCCTGACTCTGCAGACCCGCGTACCCTTCGGCCAATTGCTCAGGAACTTGCATCGTTGGGGGGCGCATCTGATGGTGATCGTGGTTGTACTGCATATGGCGCGAGTTTTCTACACCGGCGCTTACAAACCCCCCAGGGAATTCAATTGGGTGGTTGGCGTCTTGCTCTTGATTTTGACATTGGGCGCGAGTTTTACCGGCTACCTGCTGCCCTGGGATCAACTGGCATATTGGGCGATCACGGTTGGCACAAGCGTGGCGGGGTATGAGCCGATCATGGGGAGCGCGATCAAAGCCGCTTTGCTAGGAGGGCCGGAAGTTGGGCAGGAAGCGTTGACCCGCTTCTACGCGCTGCATGTCATGCTCATTCCAGGCGTGATCGCCTTACTGACCTCGTTACATCTGTGGCGAGTGCGCAAGGATGGCGGTTTGGCCGTGCAAGACCCTGCGGAAGAGGATAAGGAATAGAGATATGAAACGAACGACCGACAAAAAACCGGAAAGTTTCAGCCCAGAAGATCGTCAGATGAAAACCTACTCCCTTGTCGAGCTGGTCAAAGCGCCCACCCCCATGGCCGATCACGGGCCGGATGATACGATCTTCGCTTTCCCCATCGTGGCGATCATGGAATTGTTATTGACCCTGGGCGTGATTCTGGCGCTGCTGCTGATGTCCCTGGCTGTCAACGCCCCCCTCGAGGAGATCGCCAATCCCATCATCACTACAGATCCCGCGAAAGCGCCCTGGTATTTCATGGGGTTGCAGGAGATGCTCGAGCACGGCCACCCCACCCTGATGGCCATCCTGATGCCCACTTTGATGGTGCTGTTCGTCATCGCCATACCCTATCTCGATCATACTCCTGCCGGGAAGGGTATCTGGTTCACATCGAAGCGCGGAAAACGGATCGTGTTGTTCACAGCGATCTATGTATGCCTCGCCATGCCCGCTTACATTCTTTTGGACACCTCCTTCCCAATTCGAGAAATCTTGAGAGGTCAGTTGCCCGACTTCGTCCTGAATGTCGTATTCCCTGCTATCATCATGTCGGTGATCGTCCTTCTGCCTCTGCTGGTATTACTGCGCTATCAACCCAACGCCCGCGAGGTGATGTTAGCCCTTTTTACCGTGTTGTTCCTCAGCGCGATCGTTTTTACGCTGACCGGATTTTTGTTCCGCGGACCCGGCTTCGAGCTATATTGGCCCTGGAATATGCCAGGGGATTACAGTCCTTGGGACAATCTGTAATTTGTGAGGAGAGTACCCCATGAGCACAAATGAATCCACAAAACCCCTCTCCCGCCGCAGCTTCTTAGGCCTTGCCTGGGCAGGGTCTCTGTCATTGATTTTTGCCCAGGCAGTGATCGCAACCCTGAAATTCATCAAGCCGATCTCGACAGGAGGGTTTGGGGGATTGGTGTATGCCGGCAAACTGGCAACCTTTTCTATAAACAGCGTCAACCGGATATTGGCAGGGCGTTTCTATATTTCGCGAACAGAGGAGGGCGTCATCGCGCTATGGCAAAAATGTCCGCATCTGGGCTGCGCGGTTCCCTGGAATGAGCAAGAAGGCATCTTCCACTGCCCCTGCCACGGCTCGACTTTCGACCGGGTTGGCGAGTTGCTGGGAGGCCCAGCCCCGCGGGCGATGAGTTATTTCCCTGTAGAGGTCGTTGATGATGAAATTTGGGTGGATACGGGCCATCCGGTAGACCGCTCTCATCATGATCCCTCTCATCTCACGAAAATCTAGGTGGTAAAAATGGACAAGAACGAACCGAACTACGAACGTTACTTTGTCATTGGATTGGTATTCACGCTATTGATTCTGGTTGGTTTTTCCTTCTATTGGAGCCGAGAATCCGGTCGGTTAGGTCGAACTTCCTTGTCGCTCGCTGAGGAGCGCGTCAAGCGAGGCCAGACGATCTATCAGACGCAATGCGCCTCCTGCCATGGAGAGGAAGGGCAAGGCGTCGTAGGACCTGCTCTGAACGATCAACAGGTGTTGAAGAATACCCTGGATGAGGTCTTCTTCTCCGTGATCCGCTCAGGTGTACCTGGCACACAAATGCCTGCCTGGAGCGTGGATTTTGGCGGCCCGTTGACAGATGAAGATATCCGAGATGTCGTTGCCTCTATCCGCGCCTGGGATGCGGGCGCGCCAGAGGCGGCGCAAGCTGGAGGTTCTGTTCTTGGCGGCGCCTTTACGAAAGGCGGCTGCGGGGGATGTCATGTGATCCCTGGGGTGACGGGCGCAGTGGGCGCGGTCGGTCCCAATCTGTCCGAGATAGGCGTGGTGGCGGAAGATCGCCTGCAAAGCGGGGAATACCAGGGAGAGGCCACATCCGTCGAGGAGTACATCTATGAGTCGCTGGTCAACCCAGACGCCTTCGTCCCCACCGACTGCCCAGGCGGCCACTGCCAAAAAGGCCTGATGCCTGCCACATTCGGCACACTCCTGACTGAACAAGAACTCGAGGCTGTCACAGAATTCCTGTCGGGCTTGCCGGATAGCGCCGCAACGCTCACGGAGCAACCAGAGCTGGCTCTGGTGGGAGAAGCGCCTCCATTGACCGATGAAGAGTGGGCTAAGGCCACCCAGATCTTCTTCGACCGATGCGCGGGCTGTCACGGCGTGCTGCGCAACGGCGCGACCGGCCCAGCCCTGACGCCAGACAAGACCCTGGCAAAGGGCACTTTGGCGCTATCGGCGATCATCTTCAACGGTACACCCCGCGGCATGCCCGATTGGGGTAAGCAAGGCACCCTCACCCAGGAAGAAACCGATCTGATGGCGCGATTCATCCAGAATGAGCCGCCTCAACCGCCCGAAATGTCGCTGGAGCAGATGCTGGCTTCATGGAACGTGATCGTCCCCGTGGATCAGCGTCCTGCCCGGCCCGAAACTAACCGTGATTGGGAGAACTACTTTGCAGTGACTCTGCGAGATGCCGGCCAGGTCGCCATTATTGATGGCGACACCTTCGAGGTGGTCAACACCGTGGACACCGGTTACGCTGTGCATATTTCGCGCATGTCGGCCACCGGTCGCTATGTCTATACCATCGGGCGCGATGGAAAGCTGGCTCTGATTGATCTCTGGATGGAGATCCCCGACAAAGTGGCCGAAGTGAAGACCTGTTACGACGCCCGTTCGGTGGAAGTCAGCAAATACGAGGGCGAGTTGGGTGATTTCACCGACAAGTACGCCGTGGTGGGTTGTTACTGGCCCCCGCATTTCGTCATCATGGATGGGGAAACCCTGGAACCCTTCAAGGTGGTCAGCACACGCAGCTACACCTACGACACCGAGGAATTCCACCCCGAGCCGCGCGTCGCCTCGATTGTGGCCTCCCACTTCGAGCCGGAGTGGATCATCAACGTCAAAGAGACCGGCCAGGTCTGGCTGGTGGATTATTCCGACCCGGTCAATCCCACCATCAAGATGATCGAGGCCGAGCGCTTCCTGCACGACGGCGGTTGGGATTCGACCAAGCGGTACTTCATGGTGGCGGCCAATCAGGCCAACACCGTCGCAGTGGTAGACGCCCTGGAAGGCGACCTGGAAGCCCTGGTGGATACTCCGGCTGTCCCTCACCCCGGGCGCGGCGCCAACTGGGTTGATCCCGAATTCGGCCCGGTCTGGAGCACCTCCCACCTGGGCGAGGGGGCGCTGATCGCCATCGGCACCGACCCCGAAGGTCATCCTGAATCCGCCTGGAAAGTCGTCCGCAATATCCCCCTCCTGGGCGGCGGCGGTTTGTTCATCAAGACCCATCCCAATAGCCAGTGGATTTGGGTGGATCACGTCCTGAACACCGACGAGGCGATTCAGCGCACCGTCTGCGTGATCGCCAAGGATCATCCTACTGAACCCTACAGGTGTTGGGAAGTGGCAGATTATGGCCGGGCTGTGCACTTCGAATACAACAAAGACGGCACTCAGGTGTGGGTCAGCGTGTGGGGCACCGCCGACACCCCCGGAAAGACCGGCGAGATCGTGATCTACGACGACGCCACTCTGGAGGAGATCAGGCGCATCCCTGATCTAATCACGCCAACCGGCAAATTCAACGTTTACAACACCGTGCATGACATCTACTAATATAGCAAGCAGAGGAACACGGTTGCTCGCAGCAACCGTGTTCCTGAACGGCTTATTCGCAGGCATATAGGGTAGAACCATGACCCCTGACGCTATCCTTGAAACCCTGAAAGTCGTTCTCGATCCCGAGGTCGGCGTGAACATCGTGGACCTGGGTCTGATCTACAAAGTGGAGATCAGGTCAGAAGAACTCTATATCCAGCTTACCATGACCTCTCCAGCCTGCCCTCTGCATGGGGTGATTGCCCGCAATATGGATAAAGCCTTGCGGCGGGCCTACCCCAATTTGGGTGAAATGACCATCGAGCTGGTCTGGGACCCGCCCTGGTCACCCGAAATGATGTCTGATAGCGCCAGGAAGCAGCTTGGTTGGGCAAAGTAAAGGATATAAGCCATGTGGGGGTATACATGCAACTTCACTTATCCCACAGCATCGTTGCCAAAACCACGGTTATCATGCTACTCTACTTGCTTTAGATCCCTATGCCAAATCAACTCTATCGTTATCCTTTGATGCTTCTGGCGCTGGTCACACTGATCGCCGCCGCCTGGGGCGGTTTGTTGCGTTTGGGTTGGTCTTGGCCAGTTTTGCATCCGACGCTACCAATCAATCATGGCCCTCTGATGGTGGCTGGTTT
Organism: Chloroflexota bacterium; assembly: GCA_016865865.1. Classification (GTDB taxonomy): domain Bacteria; phylum Chloroflexota; class Anaerolineae; order Anaerolineales; family UBA11858; genus NIOZ-UU35. The sequence goes on along the minus strand of VGOC01000031.1, from coordinate 2,452 downwards.
CTTCGGGACATTGATCGCCCTCGAGAGAGCCGTCGCAATGGGTAAAGCCTGGGCTTACGTTTCGCCGTTACTGAGCGGGATCGGCGCCCTGTTGGCGGCTTTCGACCTGGGTGAGCAGATTGGTCCAATCCTGATGACTCTTGGCAGTTTCTGGCTGATGCTGATCTTTTCCGCTATCCTGCGCAAACATCGTACTGGCTACATGTTTGTTATGTCCTTGGGTGCTGTGGCCTTGCTGGTTGGCAACTTGCTGTGGCTCATTGGCTGGCCGGTTTTCCAGCTTGTGCTGTGGTGGGCTGGTTTTTTGGTTTTGACCATCGCGGGTGAACGCCTGGAATTAGGCCGCATGGTCCAAAAATCATCCGCCAGCCAGTCGCTCTTCTACGGGATCACGGCCCTCTATCTGGCCGGGTTGGCAACCCTGCTCTTTTCGTGGGATTTGGGTGTCCGCCTCTCCGGGGTTGGGATGCTGGGGCTGGCTTTCTGGCTGTTGCGCTTCGACATCGCCCGGCAGACGGTCAAACGCGAGGGGTTGACCCGCTTCATCGCCGTCTGCCTGCTCAGCGGGTATATCTGGCTGATCGTTGCGGGTTGGATTGCTATGCGTTATGGCGGCTATCCTGCCGGACCGATTTATGATGCCATGCTGCACAGCATCTTCCTGGGATTTGTGTTCGCTATGATCTTCGGCCACGCCCCCATCATCTTTCCGGCGGTTTTGGGCTTCGATATCGAGTACAAACCCAGGTTCTACCTCCCCCTGATCTTGTTGCATCTCTCTCTGATCCTTCGCGTTGCAGGCGATATGGCCGACCTCGGCTGGGCGCGGTTGTGGGGCGGTCTTGTCAATGTCATCGCGTTGTTGCTCTACCTGGGGGTGATTGCCCCAATTAGTAAAATCGGGCGCAAGAAATGAATCCGCGTTCTGGATTACGAAAATAGGGATACGGATAGCACGGATTCTCCTAAAAATTTCCCCATAAAATCCGAAACACAAAATATTTTCCTGGAATCTCCCGCCAAACCAGGACAACCGCCCATGACTTTGGGACATTAAGTTTGCTACGATATGGGCTGCAGGCCAATCAACTAATAAGAGGAGAAAATTCGATGAAAAAACTAACCTGGTGGTTCCGCTCAGGCCTTTGTGGACGGCTGGTCACCCTTTGCCTTCGAGGTTTTTGGCCTGGGCACGTTTATGTTGTGGGCCTCCCGTGATGCAAGAAAATACCTCGGGGCGGTCTGGCTGATCGTCTGGTTGGAACTGCTCCACGGGGTCTTGGATGACATCTACCTGATCGCGCGGGGCTATGACGCGGCCAGCTATATCGCCTTTACCGTCATCCACCTGATCATCCTGGTGACCGGCGTTGTTTTCGCCCGGCAGGTGCAGGCGGAAGGTTAAGATACCCTTGAAGCCAGGCCTGACAGGTTCGTTGATCCTGGCCGCGCTGACCTTCTTCGGCGGCAAGGGCGTCGCCGCGTTCTACTTCCCCGGCGCCGATCCCGCGCCCGATCTGACCGTGGCCGGTACGCCCGAGCAGGTTGCTCGCGGCGAATACCTGGTCAACTTGAGTTGCATTGGTTGTCATGGGGCTGTGGATAGCCAGGGTAACCCCAGCGAAGCGCAACCGCTCAGCGGCGGTTGGAATATCGCTGTGGCGGAAGGTTTTGGCTTCGTCGGCGACATGCACACCGAAAATCTGACCCCAGGCGGCAAGCTGGCAGAGTATACCGACGGCGAATTGTTCCGCGCCTTGCGCTTTGGGTACACCAGGGACGGCCAACTCCTCGGTTTCATGTCGTTACTGGGTTACAGCCAGTTGAGCGATGCAGATACCGAAGCGATCATCGCCTACTTGCGCAGCCTGCCAGCCGCAACCACCGCCGGGCCAACCGGCGACAGGCTAAACTTCGTGGGAGCCGTCATGTTTGGAGCCGGGATGTTTGGGGAGCCGCTGCCGGCTTCCGCCAGCGTCAGCGCGCCACCTGAAGGCGTGACTGCCGAATACGGCAAATATGTGGCTACCTACGGCGATCGCCGGGGTTGTCACGGCCCGGACGCCACCGGCACTCCGGCATCCTCCCTTGGGCCGGCCATTCCCAATCCGCGCCCCCTGGTTAGCGCCATGACCCAGGAGCAGTTCATCGAGATGATGCGCAGCGGGGTTCGTCCAGGAAATAGTCCCTTCCCGGAAACCATGCCCTGGCAGAACGCCGCCCGCATGACGGAGAACGACCTGGCCGCGCTGTATGCGTATCTGATCGCGCCGGTCAAGTAAACGAGATCGAACGTCACCATCGTTGGGTGGACTGCCGCGTTCGTCGGGTCCTTCGTTCAAGGAACCGATGAATGAATTCATCGCTGAGAAACAAAACGTGTTGAAACACGTTCAAAACGCCGGTTTCTAACCCGTTTCAACGGGTTTTGGATGACAGCAACAGAATTCCA
>VGOC01000030.1 GCA_016865865.1 Chloroflexota bacterium | reverse complement strand
TCAGGGAAGATCACTTACCACCCCTCCTGCCACTTGCTGCGCGGCGTTGGCGTAGATCGCCAGCCGCGCGCATTGCTAGCAAACATCAGCGATGCCGAATTCCACAAACTGCCTCATGCCGAGGAATGCTGCGGCTTCGGCGGGGTCTTCACGATAGAGCATCCTGAAATTTCCGCCGAAATGCTAAAGCGCAAAATGGACAATATCGAAGATAGCCAGGCCGATACCATAGTCGTCTGTGACACGGGCTGCCTGCTGCATATTTATGGAAGATTGCACAGGCAGGGGAAAAACCAGCGCGTGATGCATATTGCCGAAATCCTGGCGTAAGCAATGGAACGTAGTTCGTACTAAAATGCTACATAGTATAATTCTCTACTAGAATTGCTCTGGTGAGTTTCCTCAATCGCGGTCTGCTATCAGTCTCAATTGCCCATGCTGATCAGAGCTGTAGACCGGATACCCTTCAGGAGGAAAATTGGTTATCAGAACTTCTCTGTTTAATACACGTTGACCATCATTCTTCTGCTTTTTCATTCCTGAAAACGCCTGAACTGGAATGGTATGAAAACATCCACTTGAATAGAGGTTGCGGATTTCTGGAATGTCAAAGGATGACAAAATCCACTTGCACTTTGTTTTGGTCAGTCTCTCTGCCAAGCGCTGATGGTCTTCCCAATTCTGCATATTGTGAAAATAGTTTACTTTGTTCTTCGGGTAAGGTGGATCAATATACATCACTGTTGTCAATCGGTCATAACGATCAAGGCACTCTTCCCAATCCAAATTCTCAATAATGACTGTGCATAGACGCTTATGAACTGGTTCAATTCGATTCCTGAGATGTTTTAAAGCACCGATAAGACGATTGCCATGTCCACCATCGCTAATGCTAGTCTGGAATCGTGGGTATTTCAACTCTCCACCCCACCCTGCCATTATGATATAGAAAAAACGGTGAGCACGTTCAATATCGGTCAACTTAGCAATATTAAGATTCGCCAAGCGTTCAAACTCTTCACGAGACACCAGGTCCCACTCAAACGTTTCGATAAATTCTTCCGGCTTGTACTTTATCACCCGAAAGAAATTCATCAATTCACCATCAACATCATTGATAACCTCTACCTCACTAGGCGGCTTACCAAATAACACCCAAGCCGCCCCCGCAAACAATTCTACGTAACATGTGTGCGGAGGAATAAGTTCGACAATATGTTTTCTAAGCCTCGATTTCCCCCCTACCCACTTAATTGGGCTACTGACTACTTTCCACTGATTTTCATTTGACACTGCACACCTCGCTATAGAATGTCTCTAATAGAGACATTCTAATATACAAATCTTGATTTGTCAAGCGGTTTGATACATTTTAACCCACAACAGGAAACGAATATGAAAAGATTCGGCGAAAAGTTACACGCACTGAGGAAACAAAAAAACATGACTCTCAAAGAACTAGCTACAGAACTTGGATATGTAGCCCACAGTCATATCAGCCAGATCGAATCAAGTAAGAAAAAGCCTACTGTGGAACTTGTCATGAAAGTATCAGATTTATTCGGCGTGAGCACAGATTGTCTCCTGAGAGACAATCTGGAAATCAGGTTCAAAGAATAAAGCTATCCAGAGGTGACCAATGCCTATCAGAACACCAACTCCGCAACAAATAGAAAAACTCCGCTTGATTTTGAGTTCTTATCAGGACGGAACTGGACAATTAGCACAATCAGATGGAACAACCTTACCGGGATGGAGAAATTTCGAGCGCACCGTTGCCCTTATATTTAGAGGCACAGCACAAGAGAGCAAAGCCATCTTTGATGTGCTAGTTCCAAAACATAGAGAGCAGGGAAATCTCTTCGGAATTGCTTGCAAAATGCGGCGTGAGCTTAAGTACCCGAAAACCACCCAGGAGGAAGTTCCCCTAGAATTGTCAAATGCAGCCAAGCAATTCTGGGCTGAATTGAAAGACAATCATAAATTAAATGAGCAATCATACAAACAAGATCCCAATACCGTGGGTGAAGCGATCATTACATTAGTCAACAAATGGCATGAAGACGCATCGTTAAAAATGGGGATTGATATTGATTTAGATGAGAGTTTTTACTTGATCTTGTTATGGAATAAAGAGGGATACTACCAGTTATTCCAGTATCCCCACAAACTCCCAAATCCAAAATACTTACACTGGCACTTTCCTATTCTGAAAGATGGTACCTTGAGCAACCACTTACGCGGCGAAGATCGAAACGGGAAGGTGTTCGAGTGGTATGGCGAATCAGGCGGACAGTTGAAATATTACCCACGTGTTGAAAATGCTCTCTGGACATCCAGGCCATTTCGGCTTGAAACCCTTCCCCATGATATGCCCAATGGCGTCCTCTCCCGAGTGAAAGCATATTTTCCCCATCAATGGGAAGCTACTAAAAACCTCGATGAATGATTCTTTCCATACCCACATCCGTAATTCCATTGCTAACCCGGCGCTTCAAGCTGCCCTGGACGCTAACGCCGAGAAACGCATTCAGGCGCGGCTAACCGCCTACGCCTCCCTGCCCGAACCCCTGGAGATCATGCGCCAGCGCGCCCATGCCGTGCGCGCTGAAACCATTCAGAATCTCGATCTTTACCTGGAGAAATTCATCTCCAAAGTCGAAGAGAACGGCATCATCGTCCACCGGGCGGCAGATGCGGCCCAGGCGCGCCAAATCGTCATCAACATCGCTTTGAATTCACCGCGAAGACGCAAAGGGCGCGAAGGTCTAAATAAGAATATCCGCGTCCATCCGCGTTCATCCGCGTCCCCATTAATTGCAAAATCCAAAACCATGGTCAGCGAGGAGATCGGCCTTAACAAAGCCCTGGAAGCCGCCGGGATCCAGGCTGTCGAAACCGACCTGGGCGAGTATATCGTGCAATTACGCGGCGAACCGCCCTCGCATATCATCACCCCCGCCGTTCATCTGCGCCGCAATGAAGTCGGAGAGACCTTCCACGAAAAGCTGGGCATTCCCCTGACCGAAGATATCCCCACCCTGACCGATGCCGCCCGCGCCGCCCTGCGCCAGACCTTCCTGAATGCCGACATCGGCCTCTCGGGCGTCAATTTCGGAGTGGCTGAAACCGGCTCGCTATGCATCGTCACCAACGAGGGCAATGGCCGCATGGTGGCGACCCTGCCGCCGGTACATATCGCCCTGATGGGCATGGAACGTCTGGCGCCTACGCTGGACGATCTGGCCTTGATGCTGGCCCTGTTGCCCCGCTCGGCGACCGGTCAGAAGATTTCAGTCTATACTCAGCTCATCCACAGGCCGCGCCCGGAAGGCGAAACCGACGGGGCGCATGAGCGGCATCTGGTCATCGTAGACAATGGTCGCTCCGCGCTCCGCCGCACCCCGCTCGACGGCGCCCTGATGTGCATCCGCTGCGGGGCCTGCCTGAATGCCTGCCCTGTTTTCCGCGAGCTTGGCGGGCACGCCTACGTCGGGCGCCACGGCCAGGGCGCGCCCTATCCCGGCCCAATCGGTTCGGTGGTGTCGCCCGGCCTTTTCGGCCAGGCTGAGTTTGGTCATCTGGCGCAGGCCTCGACGTTGTGCGGCGCCTGCAAGGAGGCCTGTCCTGTGGATATTGATCTGCCGAGAATGCTGTTACGCGTGAGGACGGGAGACGGAGGAAGGGGGACAGAGGGAGTGGGATTGCCGTTCAGCGTTCGTTGGGGATTGCACCTTTTTACATGGGCCGCATCGAAAAGGTGGCGTTTCAGACTCGCTCAGAGGCTGGCTGCCGCGTTCAGCAGAATCCTATCCCCGCGCGCTGCCTACATGAAATTACCTGCTTTCACAGGATGGGGCTACTCGAAGGATTTCCCGCGCCCGGCAATCCACCCCTTTCGCGAACGGTTGATGATTCACCGCAGAGATGCAGAGAGCGCGGAGAGATTTTTAGAGGAAAAGAGGGCTGCTTCTTCGACACCGCATCAGCAAAACCCAATATCCAATGTCCAACCCTTCGACTCGGCTCAGGGCACGTCCCCAACCTCCAAATTCGAGACTGAGCTAATATCGCTTGGCGGCGTCTTCACCCGTTGCACAACTGACTCTCTGGCGGAGGAAATCTTCTCTTTGCTGAAAGAGCGCAGCCTCTCGGAAATCATGGCCTGGGAGCAGGAGCACCTGCCAGCAGGGTTATTGGATTCGCTTCGGGAGCGAGGCATCCGCATCGAGCACACGCCCCACCCCGAAATCCAGGCCGGGTTGACCGGGGCTTTGGCCGCGGTCGCCGAGACTGGGACGCTTGTCCAAACCTCGGGGCCAGGGCGTCCACAGTCCATCTCTTTATTGCCAGAAATCCACATTGCCGTTTTGCATGAACAGGACATATACGAAAATCTCCCGCAGGTCTTGAAATTGCGGGAGATTAGAGAAGCGCCTTCGGTAGCGCTGATCAGCGGGCCGTCGCGCACCGCCGACATCGAGATGACTCTGACCATCGGCGTCCATGGGCCGGGGGAAGTGCACGTTTATTGTATATCGAGGAGCGCGCTGTAATATTAGCCTCTTATCCGGTAGACCAGCAGCCCAAGATATTCTTTGAGAGAATTTGTTGTGCTGTTCAAATTCGAGACGGTGGGGAAGAAATTATAGAGCTGTGTGAGAAAATCCGGCTCCCTGAGACGTCCCCAGCTCTCCTGGGTAATGTGATAATCTGTCGGCGCGGGGATGACTTCGAAGCCCTGCTGTTCGAAGAGCATCACCGACCGGGGCATGTGAAACGCCGAAGTGACCAACACAATTCGATGGATGCCTTTCTCACCCAGGAATTTGTAACTGTAGAGGGCATTCTCATAGGTGTTGCGAGATTCGGATTCATGCCATATAGCGCTCTCCGGGACTCCCAGCATAAGCAACAACTCAGCCATCTGCTCAGATTCGGGGATGCTCTCCCCAACATAGGGGACGCTGCCTCCCGAAACCAGAAGGTGGGAGGCGACTCTCTGATGATATAAATACGCCCCATAGATCACCCGATCACCCGAGCCATTGACTTCGACGGTGCTGCGCGGATATAAGGGCGCGTCTGTGCCCCCCGACAGCACTACGATCACATCCGCATCAGGGAATCTCTCCGGCGGCAGATATTGCCATTCCAGGTTACGCTCCAGAGAATCGGCGACCCAGGAATTACCGCCCACCCAGATCAGCGCAATTGCACAGATCAGAGCAGTCTTTTGCCAGACCGGTCGCTTGCGCAGCACCAATGCCACAACGAGCAGCATCCAGACCAATCCGAGGGGATAGACAAAGAGGGGCAGGAATTTCGAAATGTAGGAGAACATGAATCAGTGGTCAGTGGTCGGCGGTCGGCGGTCCGAAAACCGGCCGGGGAATCCCGTCACATCAGCGCGCAAGACTTCGACGCCCGTTTGGTTGATGCAACGACAACCCAGGCGCACCCAGCCGTGCATCTCATCAGCTTCGATGACCTCGGCTTCAGCGGTGATCGTATCGCCAATATAGACAGGGCCCAGGAATTCGAACTTCATCTGCGTAGCCAGGAAGGCCCACAGCCCGCCCAGGTGAGTCAGCAGGCTGGCAGTAAGCAGCCCAGGCACGATGCGCCTTTCGAAGGGAGTCTGTGCCGCATAGGTTTCGTCAGTGTGATAAGGATTGACATCCCAGGTCGCGCCGATAAACAGGGACACATCTCCCTCAGTGAGCGTGCGGGAGAATGACGCTTTCTCGCCAATCGTCGGCGATCCAGGAATGCGCGGAGGCAAAAGGGGTGATTTCATAAACTATGACTCCAGTACTGTCCACTGCCTACTGATTCAACTCCCACACAATACGCAGTCCGTCGAGAGTCAGCCAGGGGGCAAGGATCTCGATCACGTCGGTCTCGCGGGCGATGATCTCCGCCAGACCGCCGGTGGCGATGGTCTTCATCTGCGAGCCCAGTTCCTTCCTGAACCGCGCCACCATGCCCTCGACCAGCCCGACATATCCAAAAAGCAAACCCGACTGCATGGCGTGGGTGGTATTGCGGCCTATTACCGATGGAGGACGATCCAGGTCGACGCGCGGCAGCTTTGCCGCCCGGCTGAAGAGCGCCTCCGCGGCAATGCTGATCCCCGGGGCAATCGCGCCGCCCAGGTAATCCCCCTCGACGGAAATGGCGTCGAAGGTTGTCCCGGTGCCGAAATCAACCACGCAGGCCGGGCCGCCGTACAGCTTCTGCACTGCGGCCGCGTCAACGATGCGGTCAGCGCCTACAGAACGGGGATTCTCGTACAGGATGCGAACACCAGTTCTGACCCCAGCATCAATGACCAGGGGATCATGGCCTATGTAATCCCGACAGGCCTGAGCGATCTTCGTGGTCAATGGCGGCACAACCGAGGCCATGCAGACCCCCGTAATCTGATCCGGCGAACAGCAGCCATGCTCGATCAGGCCGACAATCTGAAAGCCGTATTCATCGGGCATACGCTCATGGTTGGTAGCCAGCCTCCAGCGCGGGCCGAGGGTTTCCCCGTCGTAGAGGCCTAAAGTGATATTCGTATTGCCGACGTCGATTGTAAGTAACATAAGCGTCTCACGTTTTTACATTTCTCGTCCCGGAATCCCCCGTGATAACGAGATTGTCAATCAACCTTGTCCTCCCCACTCGCACTGCCATGGAGAGTAAGCCGTTCTCGATAGAGCCATCCAGTTCTTGCAGCGTCTCGGGGTGGGCGCAGGAGATATATTCCAACTGGGCCAGCGGTTCGGAGGCGACGACTTCAGCGACGATGGCGCGCAGGGCATCGGCGTCGCGCTCCCCGGCGTGGAAGGCGAGTTTGGCGGCCTTCAGCGAGCGCGAGAGCACCGTGGCAGCCTGGCGTTGATCAGGGTTCAAATAAGTGTTACGGCTGGACATGGCCAGGCCGTCGGCTTCGCGCACAATCGGACAGACGACGACCTCGATGGGGTAGTTCAAGTCTTGCACCATGCGCTGAACGACCACCGCCTGCTGCGCATCCTTCTGTCCAAAATAAGCTCTCTGCGGCTGCACGCCGTTGAAGAGCATGGCGACCACGGTGGCGACGCCGCGGAAATGCGTCGGGCGGCTGGCGCCTTCGAGAACTCGCGTCAAATCCTCCACAATGACCCAGGTCTGGAAGTTCGGCGGGTACATCACATCAGGCGTCGGCGTCCACACCAGGTCTACGCCCGCGCCTTCCAACAAGGCCAGATCGCGATCCAGATCGCGCGGGTAAGCATCCAGGTCTTCTTCAGGCGCAAATTGGGTGGGGTTGACGAAAATCGTCGCCACCACCGAGGCGCATTCATGGCGGGCGCGCCTGGCGAGAGAAAGATGGCCTTCATGCAAAAATCCCATCGTGGGCACAATCCCCACCGGCTCAGGGAGTTCAGCACGCGCAGCGCGCAGTTCCGAGATGGTGTTAACGGTTTTCATAGTTTTGTCTACCTTCCGTCATCGCCTTCACCAACAGCCATAAACTGCGGTTGACCGGCGTATTGACATTATACTGCTCCCCGCATACGACAACCGCCCCACAAATAGCATCTATCTCCGTGGGCGCGCCGCGGCTGACATCCTGTAACATGGATGAGCGATTGGCAGCCGTGCGGCGGGCGACATCTTCGGCGGCGGAGGCCGGTTCGTCGAAGGGCAGCCGTATCCCTTGAGCTGAAGCCACATCGAAGACCTCGCATGAAGTTCGTTTCATGATTTCGCGCGCCGAAGGACGAATCAACAACTCCCCATTAGACACACGCAATAAGGCCGTCAGCGGGTTGATCGCCGCATTGATGACTAACTTGCCCCAGATGAGCGCGTCCAGATCGGTTGTGATTTCGACTGTAAAACTGGCCTGATCTAACAGCTTGATGACAGGCTCGAGGCGGGGATGTGATCCCAAAGATATGGCGCCCTCCCCGCCGGAACGCACGCGTCCTGGCCCGAGCAGGGTTGCCCCGGTAGTGGTGACTCCCAGCCCCACGCGCTCGCCGCCGAGGTGCCCCGCCAAAATCTCCTGGTTGCCCAAACCATTTTGCAAACTCAGCGCGATCCCTTCGGGAGCGAGGCATTGAGTCAGTTGAGCCGCGGCCCGCCCGGTCTGCCAGGCCTTGACCAGGACGAACGCCAGAGAAGCCCCAACACAATCCTGGGGATCATGGGTAGCCCTGACAGGATAGACGCTTTCTCTTCCCCGCTCATCGGCCATCCGGACGCCGTTTTCCTGCAATGCAGCCAACCCCTCACGCCATGCGCCTAGCATCGTGACCGAAACCCCACTGGCCGACAAGCGCGCCGCGAAGAGATTAGCCAACGCCCCTGTGCCAACGATCAAAACACTTTCATTCATGATACAATCCAATCATCCCCAAAGGAGGCCGACATGAACGGCATTGAACTCACGTATGACGGTAAAGATTTAACCATCGAAAAGGAAAAACTCGAGGCCATCGGATTGCGAAAAGGCGATAAAGTAGAACTCCGCCCTGACAAACCGAAGCTGGTTCCAGCAAATTTTTCAGAGGAGGAAAAGGCGCGGCGGCTAGCCATTCTCAGAGAAAGCTGGGGGGCGTGGACAGAAGAAGAAGGAGAGGCCGCTATTAAAGCCATTAGAGAGATGAGGGCGCAATGGCAACCTCGCAACTTATCCTAGACACGGATATCATCATTGACCATCTCCGTAGACATACGGATGCTGTAAAAATCGCCCTCAGACATATTATGAGGCTGCAATCACAGCCATCAACCACTACGAATTGCTATCAGTACCATTTCTATCGAAAAACCAACTGATTTCGTTAAATCAGGTTCTGCTGATCGTTGAGGTCATTCCATTCGACAAGCAAGCATCTGAACGTGCCGCCCAGATATGGAATATCCTACGCACACAAGGTAAACAAATCGGTGTTATGGATACACATATCGCAGGAATATGCGTAAGTCTAAACCTGCCATTACTCACACGTAACGTCAAACATTTCCAGCGCGTGCCAGGGCTAAAGCTGATCTCTCCCGAAGAACTCACTCTCTAATCCATCCTATATCGTTTTCCGCTTTACGCTTCACTCTACTTCTGCGAGGAACTGCCGCCATTCATCCTCACTGATGCTGAAGGTATGTTCTTTGGAGGGAAAGGCGCGGCCTTCGACATCAGCTTTGAAAGCATCGAAAGCGGCGCCCATTTTCTCGTAGAAATCAGCATATTTTTTGACAAAGCGCGGGGTGAAGCGGTCGAACAGGCCTAACAAGTCATGGGTAACTAAAACCTGGCCATCACAACCTGCACCCGCGCCGATACCAATCGTGGGAATCCCCAGTCGTCGAGAAACCAATTCCGCCAGACGATCAGGCACCGACTCCAGAACAATACTGAAACAGCCTGCCTGTTCTAGCAGAAAGGCATCTTCGAGGAGCTGCCTGGCGGCTGAGGCGGTTTTCCCCTGCGCGAGGAACCCGCCAAACTGGTTGACGCTCTGCGGTGTCAGGCCCAGGTGACCCATCACCGGGATGCCAGCGCCTACAATGGCGCGGATCGCCTCAACTCGCTCGCGCCCCCCCTCGAGCTTGACCGCGTCCATCCCGCCCTCTTGCAGGAAACGCCCGGCGTTGCGCACCGCATCGGCCACATCCGCCTGATAAGACATAAATGGCATATCCCCCACTAACAAGGCATACCGCGCCCCGCGCGCCACAGCCCGGCAATGATGCAGCATATCCTGCATGGTGACCGGAAGCGTATTCTCATACCCAAGCACCACCATGCCTAACGAGTCGCCGACCAGGATGGAATCGATCCCTGCCTGATCAATGGCCAGGGCGGTGGGGTAATCATATGCCGTCAACATGGTGATCGGCTCACCGCGTTGCTTTTTCGCTCGAAACGAACGCGTGGTTATTTTTTGACGTGTCGAGGGGGAATCAACAGGTATCGTGGGCAAGGTACCCTCCTTTCGGGTAGGGGCCTGATTCAGCAAGCAGTGGACAGTGGACAGCGCGTACCGGTCGCGAGTGGCGATCCGGGCAGTGGAAGTATTATGCCTCAAAGGGATGAAATCTGCAAGGTAACTGCTTAACGATGCTTCGCCTTGCTCTGTTTGTAAAGAATTTGCTCCCTTAAGGAGTGTAGCCAACCGACTCTTTGGAAGGCATGATCTTACCTGCCCTTCTTGGCCAGCAATTCGGCTTTTTCCCGGGGAGAGAGAAAAGCGACTTCAAGGGCGTTGCGTTGAGCCTGGTGGATTTGCTCGATGGTGAGGCCCGCGGCAGGAGCGGCGACTTCGTATTCGTAGGGCAGGTCAATGGCGCTGATGCCAGGGTCATCGGTGTTGATGGTTGCCAACAGGCCATGCTCCAGGAATGTCTTCATAGGATGGCTGGCTAAGTCTGGCACGGTCATGGTTTGCACGTTGCTGGTCAGATTGGCTTCGATGCCAATGCGCCGTTCGGCCAGATAATCCATCAATCGCGGATCCTGGATGGCGCTGACCGCATGTCCAATGCGGGCAGCCCCCAACCCGTCGAGGGCCTGCCAGATGCTCTGCGGACCAGCCGATTCCCCGGCATGGGCTGTGATCTGCCATCCGGCATCCCGCGCCTTTTCGATATGAGCGACAAATAGCTCCCCGGGGAAGTTGACCTCATCCCCCGCCAGATCGAGCGCAATGATGTGATCCTTTCGAGTAAGCAAAGCCTCCAATTCTTGCTTTCCGGTCTCGATGCCATAGGTTCGGCTGATAATGCCGATCAGGTTGGTTTTGACGCCAAAATCACGCTGCCCTTGTTGAACCCCTTCAACCACAGCTTCCACAACACCCGCAGGATCAAGCCCGTGAGGCTCGGCCATGAACCAGGGGCTGAAGCGCAACTCGACATAATCAATGCCCTCACCCAAAGCATCTTCTACACTCTCATAAGCCACGCGCCGGCAAGCCTCATAATCCACCAACACCCCCACCATCCATTCGAATTTCTCGATGAAGGCCATCACACCGGGCCGCGGCTCGGTTACCTGAACATAGGGCCTCAAGCCTTCCACATCCCAAGCTGGAAGCGACAGGTTGTGTTTGCGCCCCAAATCCAGGATGGTTTCCAGGCGAATACTGCCATCTAGATGGCGATGTAAATCGCTGAGTGGATAATTCGGATCTATCATGATGCACCTGTTCGTTTACGGAGTAGGTAAGTTGTCATTCGCCGCCCAATCGTCCCCCAAAATGACTTCGACGTCAAAGGTGAAAGTCGGGTCGTACTGATAAGAAATATGTCGCCCTTCGATACCCAGCAGTGAAACCAGGTATTGCACCGTGTAGGGACGCCCGACGTGGTCTATTACAGTCGTGTTGGCATGGCCTTCCCCAGCTTCACGAACCTCGGCGATTGCAGCTCCCTGAGATGTCAGGAAACTGGCCGTTCGCCCGGCGATTCCAGGATCACCGCTCCCATTTTGCACTGAAATGCTGGCGCCTTCCAGGGACATACGTTCCTGTTCGTTTCCCGGAGCGAGCGGCCCCAGCGACCCTGAAGTAGCGAAAATTTCATCCCTCAAGACGCGGATTTTATCAGGGTATGGTACCAGGACGCTCAATTTATCCGGAGACCAACCGAAGGCGACATAGCGGGTATCAATCACACCCTGGCGGATATTCTCATCCGGAACTTGTGCTGCCAACACGGCCAGCCTGATTGCCTCATCCAATTGCATGTTGGTGTTGACTCCCGAAACAAGTTCCTGGTAGAGCATCGGCGCCTTCTCGATCAAAGTAGGCAGCATCTCGAAATCAATGATACGGTCGCGAATCCCCATGATAACTTGTTGCTGGCGACGGGCGCGGTCGAAATCGCCTTCGCCCGTGCTGCGATTGCGGGCATAGGCCAGAGCCAGATCTCCCGGAAGCGTCTGAACGCCCGGTTTGAGGATTTTGTTCTCATCTCCAATGGGATCTACTTTGATCTCATAGGGGATATCCAGTTTCACCCCGCCCAGTTCATCCACAAAGCGGACGAATGCCCCAAAATCCACCACCGCGTAATAATGGATGGGGACTCCGATGACCAGCTCGACCGTCCTGACCGCCAGGGTGGGCCCACCGATCGCGTGGGCTGTATTGATCTTGGCATGGGCATATCCGGGGATCGCCACCCAAAGATCACGAGGCACCGAGAGCAGGCCGGCTGTCTTCGCGATCGGATCCATCGTCAACAACACCATGGTATCTGAGCGCGCCGCGCCTTCTCCGGCGAGCCAATCACGGTAATCAACGCCCATCACCAAAACCGTGACGCGTTCTTTGCCATCCCATGGCATGAGAGTCGGCTGAGGCGTTGGCATGGTCAATGAGGTTGGCGGTTGAATTGACTCGCCAGGCTCGAATATTGTCGAGGGAACCTCCGCTCCAGGTTCAGTCGGAAATAGAGGGGTAAAGCCAATCACAGAGGGCGCTCCTGGAAGCGCCGCCCGAAAATATACCAGCTCGCGAGTGACCGCATAGGAGGTCCCGCCTACGAAAATCATGGCGATCAATAAAGCCATCCCCAAAATACATCCCTGGACTATTCTATTCCGGCGTCGTGCAGTTTTTTTCCTCGACGAATTCATTCTGACTGATTGCATGGATATGTGTTCACTGAAAAAAAGTAACTACTCAGCCATACGGGGAAGTTCCCGAAAAAAGGGTGTGCGAAGGGGGCTACGCCCCCTTCGCACACCCTTTTTTCGGGCTAATCCGTTCGATGACGAAAAAAATTCCTAAAAGAGGGGCGGGGGAGCATATATGGGTTATGGTGTGGTAGGCGTCTCCGTTGAGATTGGAGAGGGCGTCTCGCTGGGGAGTGGCGTTGGGGTCGTGGTAGGCATTGGCGGCGCAGGGATATCAGTCGCCGTTGGCAATGGAGATGGCGTATCCGTTGACATGATTGTCGAGGTGGATGTGGCGATTACACTTGGAGAAGGCGAAATCGTTGGGATCGAGGTTTGGGTGTTTGTCGGTGTAGAAGCGCCGGTTGGGCTGATCGTGGGTGAATTGGTGATCGTTGGCGACCCAGAAGGCGCCGGAGAAGGCGTGAATGTCCAGGTGGGTGGGGAGCAGGCATACGCTGCATAAGTCAATGTCAGCGCTACCTCTTCCAGCCGGTTGATGGCCAGCGCCGCTTCGTATCGAGCCTGGGCCTCGCACCATCTATTTTCAACAGCCAGTTTGTCGCCATAGTCAATCAAGGATTGACGATAGCGCTCCATCGCTGTCCACCCCGAGCTGTCTCGCAGACCCGGCATGGCCGCCGCGATCTGTCCGAAATAATATGCGGCCTGTTCGGGATAGGCCTCCCAATATCCCAAAGCAGAGAGATAGAGCCTGGCCCAATCGCGATAGACGCTGGCGCTATAATCCAGCGGGCCGAATCTCTCGGCCAGAGTGAGGTCATAGATGCCGCCTTCCAAATCGCCTCGCAGCAAGATTTTCTGCTCGCCGCGGTTACGAAGCGCAACAAAAAGGCTGTCATCCACTTCGACGACCCGGTAGTAGAGTTCTTCATCTCGTAGGACGATCAGCGCCTCGATCGCGCCATCCCAATCGCCCGCAGCCAGCAGAGACTGCGCGCGACTGAAAATCGAGTCGACGCCGCTGAGGTCATGGGTTGGGGTGATCGTGATCGTGGGTGTTGACGTCCATATTGGAGGGAGAGAGGTAAAAGTAACCGTGGCGTTTTGAATGGCTAAGATTTCCTCCAGCAGGTCCCATGCCAGTGGGTAATCACCAGGGGCCAGGGCGATCACATATTCGAAGCGCTGGCGGGCTAGATCGTAACGCCCGGCCTGGTAATCCTGGACCCCCAGATCGAATTGTTCCCGAATCAGATCGCCATCGCTCACAGGTCGAATACTCGCAACCTGCTGAGTCCCATCTTGATAGCCGGCCAATACGCCCAGCGTCCCTGCAAAAGATAAGAGCAGGGCGACAAGCATGACATTCAACAAGCGGAGGGGTAAATCCTTCATGATTTTTTTCAGTGTACTCAGGTATTCGACGGCGAAAATGAGGGGATGGCCGCAGGCCAGGGGGGTATGTTGTACTGCTATCTTTTACTCCCAATAAGATGGACGACTCCTCCGAACAAGGCATATAAAATGCCCAAGGCTACGAAGGTGAATTTTGGAACAGCGCACCATAGGGCGATCTGAGGCCAGGGGTTGGCTGGCGCGCCGAACAACATGAGCACCAACGCGATATTTTCGATCACATCGAGCAAGGCGGCGAGAAGCGCCAACCATGCCAGCGGCGCCCCCAGGGAAGCCAAAGCCCACCCCTTTCGGCGCAGCACTCCTGAGGCCATGCGACAACCCAATGCGATTGCGCCAGCATAGATAGGGATGAAGAGAAAGTCCAGGCCTTGGACGAAAGCCGCGTGTTCACGCGCCGGGGCATCCCAACTCGCCAGGATTTTCCCGGCTTCAGAGACCATCCCCGCCAATTCGTAGGATATGATGCCTGCGGGCGCTGTTTCGGTTTTCAGCGGCGCGCCGATCAGGTTCATCGCAGCCATGACCGCCAAAGCCAGGATAACCAGGGGCCAGAAGAAACGCCCCTGTCGCTCTACAGGGATGAAAGATAGTGGATGGATCATAGGTCTCTCCTTGAAAATTCGATTTGTCAATTATGACTCCACTGAAAAAACTATGTGAAAAGGATACCGTCCGGCATATATGGGGGTGTGTGCTGCGCGCACACCCCCATATATGCCGGACGGGCTTCTCTACTTTGGCTTTTTTCAGTGGACTCAATTATAATATCACCTGTGTAGTTTCATCGAAAGGAAAGGTGATTTATATGAAGCGGGCAATGAATGTTGTACTGGGGTTTGCAATCGGCGGCGTGATCAGCGCGGGCATCGTTCTCCTCCTCACCCCCGCCTCCGGCGAGAAGCTGCGCGCCCAATTACAGACACGAGTTCGGACGATCCAACAAGAGATACAGGGCGCCGCGGCAGCCCGGCGCGCGGAGTTGGAGGAGCAGTTAGCGGTATTGCGACGGCAGCAGAAAAATCAAATCCGTTAAAGCATTGTTGGGTTGCTAAGTCTTTTACCTAATTGTGCATGTAGCAACGAGAAAGCTGATGGCAAAAATCAGGGTCGGAATCAGTTAGGTAGTTACTTATCCTTTTGGTTCCGGCTCGTCCGGGTTAGTACCTTAACAGTGAAATCCTTGTTTTTTGTGCAAGAATGTTGAGTCCGCTAATCTGCGCTAAGAGACTGTTTTAAAAGTCGCCAGAAACCACAGATAAACACAGATGAACACCGATTTTCTTGATGAACAGCCGTCTTTTATCGCCGAAATCCCTTTTATCTGTGTTCATCTGTGGCTGATTTGAGTTTTAAAACACTCTCTAAGCACCGCGAATGGTTCAGAAAGATTAGCGCAGATTGGCGAAGATTAGCGGATTCGTTTTCTCTCTTCCGGCTTGTCCGGGTTAGGAATTGATCGCAAGATTGTCTACCAGGTGTTACACAATGATTTGCAGGATATCGAAAAATTGATGCGGGTTTTTGCCCGGTTTCTATAAAATTCTAACATACAAAGACTTCACGCTTACGGCGTAGGACTCTGGGTTGGGGTGCCCGTCTGTGTGGGGGTTGGGGTAATCGTTTCCGTCGGGGTCATCGAGGGAGTCTGAGTGTCTGTAGGTGGTAAAGTCGCCGTTGGGGTGATCGTTGGCGTTTCGGTGAGAGTCGGCGTGGGCGTCTCTGTGGGGACTTCTGTCGAGGTCGGAGTCGGCGTGGGGACCTGTAAATCTATCGTGATCTTCCTCTCGGCATAGGTACCCCCGGTGCTAAGCACACGCAACCTCAACGAGACCACCCCTGCCTCCAGTCCGCTGACATCCCAAACATAGATTTCATCCGCCTGACTGACGGGGTCGTTATCCTCGCGCAGCAGATCCCAATCCACCGGGTCCTGCCCCCTGCCCCAATGCAGCCAGAATTCGCTATAGTTACTGGTCGCATCCGCCCGCCCATAGATCACCAGCGGGCTGGAGGTGATCACATCGCCATCATCCGGGGCGTTGATCTCGATGATCGGGCGCGAATCCGTCTCGGCGCAGGCGTGTTCGGGGGTGAAGAAAATCGGGTCGGAAAAACCGATGTCTTTGGCCCACTGCCTGCCCTGATCGGTCTCCTTGATCCACTTGACCGCCCAGGGATCGTTGACGTTCAATCCCAGCTTGTTATCGGTGTAATCTTTGCAGGCTGGGGAAGCCAGCAGGCCTGTCCAGGTATCTATATTGACCCTCTGCCACAGGTCCTGTCCGCTGGGGAGCGGCGGCTGCCCGGCCACGAAATACTCGCTGCGCTGGTTGGGACACCACTGAGAAGGCTCGGCGCCTGAGACTGTGCAGATGACCTGCTCGACGACGCCTGTAGGCGGCAAGAAGGGGGTGGGATTGCCGCCGGTCAGGTGTTGGACAGCGGTCTGCATGACAGAGTTCCAGATGGGAGCTGCGCCGGTCAGTCCGCTGGTGCCCTGCATGGGGGTGTAATCCGCGTTGCCTACCCAGGTTCCAACGACCACATCGGAGGTGTAGCCGATCGCCCAATTGTCGCGAAAATCGTTGGTGGTGCCGGTCTTGGCGGCCACCGGGAAGGGCAGGTTGAGCGGCGAATTGGCCCCGAACATCGGGGTACGGGCGACATTATCGGAGAGGATCGAGGAGATCAAAAAGGCGTGCTCCGCGCGCAGCACCTGATCGCCGGGCGGCTGTTCGTACTGGTAGACGATCTCCTCGAGATGATCCTCGATGCGCAGGATCGCCGTTGGCGGGACCTTGCGCCCACCGTTGGCAAAGACGGCAAAAGCGCCAGATAGCTCCAGAAGCGAGACATCTCCGCCGCCCAGGGTCAGCGAGAGGCCGTAATCTTCACGGGTCAGGGTGGTGATCCCCAGTCGTTTCGCCATGGCGATCAGACCATCTTCCTCAGGCGTGGCAGGGTTATCGTAAATGCCCACGTAATTCAGCGCCTTCACCGCGGCCATGTTGATGGAATTCGCCAACGCCGAACGAGCCAGCATCGGGCCGTGATAGCGTCCATCGTAGTTGACCGGCACATAGGGAGGGCGCGGGTCGTTGGGGTCGCCTGAAGGCGGGAACTCGGAAAGCACATCCCAAATCAATGTCGCCGGAGTCCAGCCCTTTTCGAAGGCGGCTACATAGGTGATCGGTTTGATCGCCGAACCGGGCTGGCGCGGGCTGACAGCCATATTGACCTGACCGTCTATCTCCTCGTTATCGAAATCCGCCGAGCCGACCATGGCCAGGATCTCCCCTGTGCCAGGCCGGATGATCACCAGGGCGCCGTTCGTGACGTGCTTATCCGCCAGGGAGTCGACCTGTTCCTTGACGACTTCCTGGGCGATATCCTGCAGGTCGGGGTCGAGGGTGGTATAGACCGTGAAACCAGAGCGATAGATGGTCTGCGGGTCGTACAGCGCTTCCAGGATCGAGCGCACGTAATTGACCCAGTGCGGGTAGCGCATCTGCACCAGCGGCGGGCTGAACTCGTAACTCTCGAAGGCGCCCGCTGCTAACGCCGCCTCCCCCGCCTCGACACACACCGGCTGCGGGCTGTTGCCCACATAGATGCAGCCCTGCTCCTGGCTGGCCTGGAACATGAGCAGTAAAACCGTCTGTTGCCGTTCCAGAGTCGCTTGACGGTTGGTATACACATCGTAAACCGAAGGCAATTGGGGCAATCCAGCCAGAAACGCCGCCTGTCCCAGATCCAACTCCTTCGCCGAGATGTCGAAGTAAGTTTGTGCGGCAGCCTCAACGCCGTAGGCCATATTGCCGTAATAATTCTCGTTCAAATAGATTTCCAGAATCTCGTTCTTGGTGTAGCGTCGGGTGACCTCCGCCGCCAGGATCGCCTCGCGCAGCTTGCGCATATAACTCCGTTGAGCGCGCTCCTCCGCTGAGAGGAACATCGTGCGCGTCAACTGCTGGGTGATCGTCGAGGCCCCAGAGATCGTTTCCTTGCTGTTCAGGTTTTGCCAGAAGGCTCGCACAATCGCCATCGGATCGAAACCGGGATGGTCGTAGAACTCCTTGTCCTCTGTGGCGAGGGTGGCGGCGACCAGGTATGGCGACATCTCATCCAAAGAAATATACGTCCGCCGTCCATGAGTAGGATCGAGGATTTCATAGAGCAAATTGCCATTGCGATCCAGGATGCGCGTGGTTTCGAATTGAGAAATCCGCTCGCGAAGATCACTGGGATCGGGCAGGTCATTGGCGATCTGCCAATAGACGATAAACCCCACCGAGGCGACGACGACAGCCAGGATCACGAAAATGAAGGCGCCCAGGAGGGACATCCGCAACAGGCAGCCCATCGCACGTTCGAGTTGGGCGCGCTGATATTTGCGGGGAGGTCGTTTCGAGCGTGGACGCGGCGGAGCTATGGGTGGGGTGGCGGCTGGTCTTCGAGCGGATACCTCCTCGAAGGCCGTTCGCGAGACGCGCGTGCCACCCAGGTCGAGCTCATCTACCCGGCGGGGCAGCGGCATCCCCTGGGTATCCAGGGCGGGCAGCGCGGTTTGGGGCGTCGTGCCCAACCTGGGCGGGGGCGGCGTGGTCGACTCCCGCTGAGGCAACGTAGCCCTCTCCCCGAAAATATCTTCCCCAGCAGATTCAGGCGCCGGTTCGAGGCGTGTTTCGCCCAGAGGTTCCTCGAGGACTGGTTCTATTGGTTCCTCCTGGCGCCCCAGTAAATCCAGGTAAGTCGAAGGGTAGTCGCCCCGCGCAGGCGCGGCGGGCGGTCGAAGTTCCCCTCCCAGGGAATCATCCGCCGACGCTTCCTGCTCGGCCTTCTCGGCTTCGTCTAACAGACGGCGAAAGCGATCGCGAGGATCTTCGGGTTGGTCTGGTTTCTCGTCGGTCAAGGTTTATTCTTCCTCCGGTTTACTGGCGATCAACGCTTTCCAGATGCCTTTCATCACCACATCATCATGTTGATTCAACACGTTCACTTCGAGGTCCACTGCGCCGCCGTTCAGGCGTTTGACAGCTTTGGTCTCGACGACCTCAGTGCGCACATGAACAGTATCCCCAATGAAAACCGGTTTATTGAATTTCCACGATACGATCTCGCGAAAGGCAATCACTGTGCCCTCGATCAGGCCGCTGAGATTCACCAGGCCCGAAGCAATCGAGGTGACCAGTAAACCGTGGGCGATCCGCTGGCCGAAGAGCGTGTTCTTACTGAACTCGGCGTCGGTGTGAATCTGGTTATAATCGCCGGATAACCCCGCGAAGGCAACGATGTCACCTTCGGTGATCGTTCGACCTGCGCTGATATACACCTGCCCAACCTTGAACTCTTCGAAATACAATCCTCGTGCTCGATGCTTTGACATGGGATCCGTCTCCTTTGCTCACTGCTCAACGACTACTGGCTATTGACTACTGAATACTGATTCTAGCATAAAACCTTTGACCTTTCTCGATTCTGCCCTTACAATACTCAGTACTTCACGAAAAAGGATCCAAGACCCGTCCGCGGGTCGCCCGGGGACGGGCTCCTGATCGCTTTCGTGAACTACTGATACTATGAGAAACTGGAAACTGACAGCGGCTGATCCCGGCGCTTACACCATCGCCGCCGACGCCCGCAGTGGCCCTACGGACTACGCCAACGATCACATCTGGGAACTATCGCTGGCGGGAGGGGAACCTCCCGCTTTGGCTGTAAAGACCACTTACGGTCTGCGCGCCCGCAACCTGCGCCTCTTCCCGCGCTTCGTCGAGGGCGATACCGGCGTCACCGATCCGGAAAACTTCAGCGAGCTTCCCTCGGTTCAGCGCTTCTATCCCAACTATTTGGCGCTATCCTGTATGCCATTCACCGGCATCGAAGTAAGGCTCGAGTATTGGATTCCTGAATCCCAGGTCATTGCTGGTCGGGCGTCCATCAAGAACAGCCGCCTCTCGGCCCGGCAATTATGCTTCGAATGGTCCGCCATGCTCTCTGCCACCGGGGGAGGGCGCATGGTTCCTAAGGAGATCGAAACCGTCACGGTTCTATGCGGGCAGACTGACGGCCTTGCCCCGGTGTTGTTCATGACCGGCGGCTCCCATTTTGGCTCCGGCCCATTTCCCGCTCTGGCTATCGAAATCGAATTGCAGGCGGGGGGCGAGCGCACCTTCACCTGGGCGTTGGTTTCATCGAAGAGCCACGAGGAATCCTTCGCCGCTGCCAGGAGAATCGCCGCCCGCCCATGGGAAAAGGAAATCGCCCGCCTGGACATACTCAACGCCGGTCTGATCGAAATCGAGACTGGCGACCCCGATTGGGACGCAACCTTCGCCCTGGCGCAAAAGAACGCCTGTGGGCTGCTGGTCGGCCCCACCGAACAACTACCTCATGCTTCTTTCGTGGTCAGCCGCCAGCCCGATCATGGTCACTCACCCGCCGGAGATGGGAGCGATCACTCCCACCTGTGGAGTGGGCAAACCGCGCTGGATGCTGATTTCCTGGTCGGTTTTATGCTGCCTGCCTCTCCCGAGATTGCGGCAGGATTATTCACTAACTTCCTCTCGATCCAAAAACAGGGAGGTTTTATTGACTGGAAGCCCGGCCTGGCCGGTCAGCGCAGCGGGGTGATGGCGACGCCGATCCTGGCGAATCTTGCCTGGAAAATCTACCAGGCCACCGAAGACCGTCAATTCCTGGATACGATCTACCCCAACCTGCTCAAAGCAGTGCAGGCCTGGTTCGACTCCGCTCAGGATCGCGATGGAGATGGCATTCCCGAATGGGCGCACCTGATGCAATCCGGCCTCGACGAACATCCCACCTTCTCGCCATGGCAAGAATGGTCTCAGGGGGCGGATATTTCCCAAAGCGAGAGTCCAGCCCTATGCGCGCTGTTGTACAACGAAATCCAAATCCTGATCGAAATGGCGCGACTGCTCGAACGCACAGGATCGGTGCCATCATTGCAATCTCTGGCGGATAATCTCGTCTCGGCAATCGAAGCTTCCTGGGACGAGGCAAGTTCCATGTATTGCGTTTGGGACCGCGAGACTCATCTCAGCCCCTCCCGCGAGGCGCTGGCTGAACACAGCGGATCGGGCGAAATCTACCTTCAGCGCGCCTTCGACGAACCGGTCAGGCTGGTGATCTCCGTCGCTGGCAGCGATACAACCCCCCGTCAGATCAACCTTTTCATCCATGGGGCCGGGTCATCCGGGCAAAACAGAGTAGAACACATCACCGAAGACCAATTCACCTGGCGGCTGATGCAGAGCCGCGTCACCAGCCAACGGGTTTACGCCCAGCTAGAATCGATCGAGATCAGGAATGTCGCGCCGAATGATGTGATTCGAGTCGAGGTCGTGGACATGGCCTGTCAGGATTATTCGCTCCTCCTGCCGTTGTTTGCCGGCATCCCCTCCCCAGAGCGCGCCGACCAGATCATCCGCCAGGCGCTATCGA
This sequence comes from Chloroflexota bacterium, assembly GCA_016865865.1. Classification (GTDB taxonomy): domain Bacteria; phylum Chloroflexota; class Anaerolineae; order Anaerolineales; family UBA11858; genus NIOZ-UU35. Next base: position 11,380 of record VGOC01000030.1, on the reverse strand, counting down.
ACCCGGAACGCTTCTGGCGGGCGTTCGGGCTGCCCCTGTGCCCGCTGCCCACCGCAAAGCAGGAGACGCATCCCTGCAGCAATACCTCGATCCTTTGGAGCAGCTTGATCGGCAGAGGTTTATTGAGATACGGTTACCGAAGAGAAGCCGCCGAACTGGTCAATCGTTTAATGGCTGCTGTAATCTCCAACTTGAAAAAGCATAAAGCCTTCGCTCACGGCTACAACGTCGAAACCGGCGCAGGCGTTGGGGAGCGTAACGCTCTCCAGGGTCTGGCGCCCCTCTCCCTCTTTCTGGAAACGTTGGGCGTCCGTCTGATTTCGCCATTCAAAGTTGCCCTCGAGGGGCACAACCCTTTCCCCTGGCCAGTGACCATCCAATATCGCGGTCTGACCCTCCTGCGCGAAGAAAAGAAGACCCGAGTCACTTTCCCTGGAGGCCAGACGGCGGTCGTCAAAAGCCCTGGCCCCCACATCGTCGAATTGGATTAACCAGAATGGTGAAGCCCCCCTCGAGGATTTCCCTGAGAATCTTGCTCATCCTGAGCATCACCATCCTGCTGCTGACGACCTGCTCAGGAATCGAGGCTCTTGCGCCGCCCCCTGGTGCATACGGCGAAACGACTGGGGGAGGGATCGAAGAAGAAAGGATCATCGTCATCATCACTGCGGTGATCGGCCTGTTGATGATCGCCGCCCTGGTGGGGATCGTCACCAACCGGCTGCGCCTGCCATACACCGTCGGCCTGGTGCTCATCGGCCTGGCGCTATCACTCCGGGGTCAGGAGCAGATTCATATTCCACCGGCCATCTTCCTGGGATTGCTGGTGCCCCCGCTGATTTTCGAGGCTGCCTTTCATATCAAACCCGATGACCTGTACAGGGACCTGGCGCCAATCCTGGCCCTGGCGATTCCCGGCGTATTGATCACAACCTTTTTGGTGGGCGGGATGGTCACTCTGGGCACAGGCTTTCCCGTTTCCCTGGCCTTAGTCTTCGGCGCGTTGGCGGCTGCTACCGATCCCGTGGCGGTGGTAGCCCTCTTTCGCTCGTTGGGCGTCCCCAAACGCCTGCAGGTGCTATTAGAAGGGGAGAGCCTGTTCAACGACGGCACAGCCATCGTCATCTTCAATATCATGGTGGCAATCGCGGTGAGTGGATCCTTCGACCTCATAGGTAGTATGTTCGATTTCGTCATTGTCGCTGGGGGCGGGCTTGTGGTTGGATTCATCCTGGGGATCCTGATCTCGCGCATCATCGGCTTCATAGATTACCCCCTTATCGAAACCACGCTGACTATCGTTCTGGCTTATGGCTCCTATATCATCGCAGAACAATTCCATGTCAGCGGCGTGCTCGCTGTCGTGGCCGCTGGCCTGGTCAACGGCAATCTCAGCCCAAAGGCTACCGCCCCGACTTCACGTATGCTGATATTCAACTTTTGGAATGTCGCCGCCTATCTGGCGAACTCGGTTATCTTCTTGCTGGTCGGTTTACAGATCAACCTGGGAGTATTCATCGCCAACTGGCTGGTGATCGTTTGGGCTATCCTGGCTATATTGATTGCCCGCGCGGTTGGCGTTTACGGTTTGTTGGGTTTCAAAAAGGATGTGCCATTTCGATATAAAAATGTGCTCTACTGGGGCGGATTGCGCGGCGCCATCTCGCTGGCCCTGGCGATCAGTCTTCCTCCCTCGTTAGGCGCAGCCCGCGAAGATATCCAGGCTATGGCGTTTGGCGTGGTGCTCTTCACCCTCCTGGTGCAGGGCCTGACCATGAAGCCGTTGATCAACAAGATGAATCTCATTCAACGCAGCGAAGCCCAGGAGGAATACGAGCGCCGCCACGCTCGCGCGGTGATGGCAAAAGTATCCTATGAACGTCTGGAGACGATGCACAAAGAAGGTCTGATCTCTTCTTATCTTTGGGAACGTTTAGCCGGACCCCTGAAACAGCACGCCGAGGCTCTCTCCAGGGCGGTGGAGGAGGCTAGCCATGTAGACCCCAGTCTGGAATTCCAGGAATTGGATTCAGCCTTCCGAGATATGCTCCAAAATCAACGCGGCGCTCTCACCGCGCTGCTCAGAGATGGGATCATCTCCGAAGAAATCTATTCGCAATTGATCAGCGAAGTAGATATGGCGATCACCGACCGACGGTCGAATCTGATCGAGTTGCTGCACACCGACGCCAGCCAGACCATTGACGGCTTGATGACGGTCATCGTTCAGGAAGCCGATGTCGAGAATGTCATCGCCAGCATGAATCGATTGGGGTTGCCCGTGACGCGATATTCCAGCACCGGCAGTTTCCTGGGACGAAGAAATGTCACCTTGCTTGTCGGAACCTTCAGAGAACAGGAAGAGAACCTCAAAAAGGCCATCTCCCGGGCTAGCCGGCAGCGGGTCGAATTTCTCCCCAGCCCGGGCCAGGGCGCCGATACAACGAGCACACCGGTCACAATAGGGGGCGCGACGATTTTCGCTTTCGACGTGGAAAGGTATCAGGTGCTGTAATGAAGATGATCATCGCAATCGTAAATGACGCCCACAGCGGAGCAGTTGCGCAAGCCCTGCTGGACGCCAATTACCGCGCCACGCGACTGGCTTCGACAGGCGGATTGTTACGCAGTGGGACGACCACCTTTATGGTTGGGGTGAACAATGAGCAGGTGGAACAGGCGCTTAGCGTCATCCGAGAACACCTCCCTCCCAGAGAAAGCCCCGAAAATACCCAGGCCACGATCTATGTGCTCAACGTGCGAGATTTCGAACGTTTATGACAGGGTTCCATGAAAATGCTAATCACCATCCTCAATGACGAAGACAGCGGACATGTCTACGAAGCGCTGCACAAGGCTGATTTCCCCGTCACGCGCATCGCCTCGACGGGGGGGTTTCTGCGCCAGGGCAACAGCACTCTGATGATCGGCGCCGATGACGCCCGCGTGGACGAAGCTGTCGAAATCATCTATTCACGATGTTTCCCATCGATAGAACCCTTTGCCCGGAGGGCGATCGTTTTCGTTCTCAACGTCGAGCAATTCGAGCAATACTAAGGTTCTATTCGTGGAATTCCTCGACCTGATAGGTTTCGACCGCTAGCTGCTTATGCCGCCACAGGTCGGCCGGCGTGCCCATTTTGCGGCACAACTGATCCAGGAAATCGGCTGGATCAGGCAATTTCTCCCAAACCTGGGGTAGGAAAGTCGCCCGCCGTGCGCCGTCACGCAGAACGAGGCCATCTATTCCGGGGCGAATTTTAGCCAATAAATCTTCGGGGCCATCGTAATCCAACGGTCGTGGGACGGTGAGGCGCGAAATTTCGATCGCGATTTGGGGAAGTTCTTCTGGCTGAACCCGGGGGAAACGGTAGTCGTTTAGAGCCGCGGCAATGGCATGTTCACGCACATCATCGGCCAGAGATCGGTATGGCTCTAGTATGCCGATACAGCCCCGCAACTGGCTCTGTATCGTCAAAGTCACGAAGGTGGCGCCAATCTCTTGCAGGCGCGCTGGCAGCTCCTCGAAGCCAAGGGGGGGCAGGGGGTTGCCTCTTACACCTGATTCCAGAGCTTGCCGCGCCAACGCCAAAAGGACAATCCGCTCCTCCGAGGTTAGTTGATCTTCAGACATAGGTTATCCCAAACAGGCCTCGACCTTGCAACGAGAACAAAAATCACGTGTTTTTATTTTACCTGATAACCTTGTCATCTGTTCATCTTTTCGGTACTATATTTTCGGGAATTCTCTCTATGGAAAAACATGGTTCTAGCCCTAAAAGAAGTCCAAGCCTCATCGCAGAAACGCTGAAATCAATTTTCACTGTTCTGGTCGTTGCTTTTGCTGTTGCAACCCTATACACGGCCGCCAAACCGATCGGCCTATTCTCGGGAGAGTTTTCTGCCAGACTCGCCGAAGCAGTCAAATCCAAAGAGACGCCTGATGAAGGATGGCCTACTGCCACGCCGCGCCCAAAACCGTCCATTGGCATCGTGGTTGGACATTGGGGGGATAACAAGGATCCCGGCGCAGTTTGTCCCGATGGATTGACTGAACTGAGCATCAACCAGGAAGTCGCCACACTCTTACAGCAGAGACTCATCGCCGCGGGGTTTGGCGTGGATATGCTGAAGGAGTTCGATGAAAACCTGGCAGGATATCAGGCCCTGGCGTTGATCTCCATCCATGCTGATTCCTGCACCTATATCAACGATGCTGCCACAGGATTCAAAGTGGCCGAATCTCGCTACAATCCCCGCCCGGAGCGGACCGCCCGCATGGTGGCATGCTTGAGAAACCGCTACGCCAAGGCGACCGGCCTGAGCGAACACCAGAGCATCACCGCGGACATGACCGATTATCACGCCTTCGATGAGATCAGCGAAGAGACGCCCGCTGTGATCATCGAGATCGGTTTCATGAACCTTGACCGCCAGATTCTCACCCAAAACCAGGCCCTGATCGCCAAAGGCATCGCCGATGGTGTTTTATGTTACACTCGCAACGAGAGCATCACTAATGATCAATAGTAAGCGTAAGCGCCCAACGATCGAGAAAAGTTGCCCGAAAAATGGGTGTGCGTGGGGGTGTTGCACACCCATTTTTCGGGTATCCGTTCTATGGCTGAACAGTAATCAATGAATCATGAATGGAAAAAGGCCCAGGAAGCCCTCCGAAAAGCCCAGCAGGCGCTGAAGAGGAGAGATCATCGCTCCGCCCGGCGCTGGGCAGAACAGGCCGCCACGCTGGCTCCCGATCGCGAGGAGCCATGGCTTTTCCTGGCCGCGGTGGCCTCCCCTCGCGCCAGCCTGGAATACTTGAAGCGCGCCCTGGATATCAACCCCCAAAGCAGCTACGCTCGCCGCGGGATGCACTGGGCTGTTCAACGCTGGCGGCAAGAACCCGCGCCCCGGAAAATCCCACGGCAGTTTATCTCCAGGAATATCTCTCCCGATGCGCTGACCCGCTCCAGGCCGGCGCTCTTGCCGTGGGCCTTGATCCTCCTCCTTGCAACTGCTGGCTTCCTGGCATGGTTCGACGCCCCTACTTTTTCCATCACATTCGACGACAGCGATGCCATCCCGCTGGCGCAAGTCGTCATCGCCAAGGCCACCCGCACGCCTACGCCCACGCCCACCTTTACACCTACTCTGACCTTCACGCCGACCCCCACCCCAACGGACACCCCTACCCCTACAGCCACCTTCACGCCTTCGATCACGCCCACGCCGTTTCCTACCGACACGCCCGAACCAACCAGAGAACCCGTCCATGACCAGCCGCAGGCCGAAGCGTCCCGCCCTCAGGGCATCGGCGGCGATGAGCGCTGGATTGATATAGACTTATCCGAGCAGCGTCTGTTTGCTTATAAGGGGAATCACCTGGTCAATTCGTTCAGGGTGTCAACCGGCACCTGGCAATACCCCACTGTCACCGGGCGATATAGTATTTATGTCAAATACCTCTACTCCAACATGGCTGGCCCGGGGTATTATTTACCCAATGTCCCCTATACGATGTATTTCTACAAAGGGTATGGCATTCACGGCACTTATTGGCATAATAACTTCGGAACACCCATGAGCCACGGCTGCGTCAACATGAAAACGGACGACGCCAGTTGGGTATTCGATTGGGCCTCGGTCGGCACGGTGGTCAATGTTCACCAATGACGTACGTAACTACTCAGCCAAACGGGGAAGTTCCCGAAAAAAGGGTGTGTGGGGGGGTGCTGCGCACCCCCACGCACACCCTTTTTTCGGGCTAATCCGTTCGATGACTGAGCAGTTACTGACGTACAATATAAACCTGATCTCCCGACGTGATTTTCTCAAACTAGGGGGGTTGAGTCTATTGGGACTGGCGATGGCGCCTTTCGGGCAGGTCCCCTCCCTGGCTTCCAACCAGCAAGGCCGGGTGATTTTCGATTCTGTCACCATCTACGACCTGCCATCGTTCTCTGCAAATGCCCTGCGACAAGCCTGGGCCGACAGCGTCTTCCCCATCCTCGAGGTCACCATTGGGGACGAAGAACCCGCCCATAATATGGTCTGGTATCGCCTGGAAGATGGATATGTCCACTCGGGGGGCGTTCAGCCAGTCAAGACAATCCTCAACCAGCCCATTTGGGAAATCCCCACAGGCGGCCAATTAGCCGAAGTGACCGTCCCCTATACGGACGCTTATTGGGAAACCGATCTGCATCATGAGGTGGCATATCGGTTCTATTACGAGACTACGCATTGGGTTGTAGGGACGTTATACGGTCGGGATGGCACGCCCCTCTATCAGATCATGGACGACAGGTGGGACTTGCTCTATTACGTGCCGGCGCGACATTTGAGGCTGATTCCAGCCAGCGAGGTGAGCACGCTTTCCCCAGATGTCCCTGCCGAAGAAAAACGCCTCGAGGTGGACACGGCGAACCAGGTGGTCATTGCCTACGAATATGATAAACAGGTCTTTATCACCAAGGCTGCCACGGGGGCCGAGTTCAGTAATGGCGCCTTTTACACACCCGCTGGCCGTCATTACACCAATTACAAAATGCCCTCCCGGCACATGGCCGCCGGCAACCTGGCCTACAACGGTTTCGACTTGCCCGGCATCCCCTGGGTGAGCTATATCACCGAAAAAGGGGTGGCCTTTCATGGCACGTACTGGCACAATGACTACGGACGGCCGCGCAGCCACGGCTGCATCAACCTCACCTCCCAGGCCTCCAAATGGATCTACCGTTGGACGCTTCCCGCCGTCCCTGCCGACCAACGAAGCATCTACGATGAAGCCGGCACAGCAGTAGATGTGGTATAAGTATTATCTTAGAAATGAAATTCTTGCACAAGAGACAAGAAAATTCACCGCTTTGACGCGAAGAGCGCGAAGCTTTTCACAAGGAGACAAATTATGCAAACCGCATTCCAATACGATAAATACCTGTTGAAAAAACAGGTCCTGGCCCTTGCTGGTAAATTCCGCGTGTACGCGCCGGATGGCCAATTGGTGCTTTTCAGCCAGCAAAAGATGTTCAAGCTCAAGGAAGATATCCGAATCTTCTCGGATGAGAGCATGACTCAAGAAGTCCTGCACATCCAGGCGAGGCAAATCATTGACTTCTCAGCAGCTTACGATGTCATAGATAGCGCCTATCGAACCAGAGTCGGTGTACTGCGTCGCAAGGGCCTGCGCTCCTTGTTGCGCGATGAATGGGAAGTGCTCGACGCCAACGATCAACCCCTGGGCGTCCTCCAGGAAGACAGCGTGGGCTACGCCCTTCTCCGCCGCCTTTTGTTGGGCACGCTTTTACCGCAAAATTACGATCTGTTGATTGGCGGCCAGCGCGTGGCAGATTACAGGCAGCGTTTCCGCCTCATCGGCTACTACCTCGATGTGGATTTCAGCTTCGACTCCGCCCGCCAGCTCGACCGCCGTCTGGGGATCGCCGCGGCCATCCTGTTGGGCACCATCGAGGGCAAGCAGTCTTCATAGCTACCCTTCTTTTGATTCGTGTCCATCTCAGAAATCCGCGTCCAAGAGATAGACGACATGTTGGTTAGAAGCGAACCTTCGTCCGTTAATCATCAATAGAATATCATGCCTAAGAAGATTCTCTTTCCAGGTTTGGTTTACGATGAAAATGATCGCCCCGTAGAGACCGCCTACATCGGGAGCGAACCGTGTTACGTGGTGGACGACGCCGGTTTTCGACGCCACATCCCCTCGGAGCTGGTTGATCGCCAGGTGCTCGAAGCGATGCGCAAGATGATCGCCGGACACGAAGATCTGCTCAGCGAACAGGCCGCCAAGATGCTCGGTCAGGATGATATCTTCACCCGCGCCATGATCGAAACCCAACTCAAACAGATGGATAATCAATTCGACCGCATCTTCGAAGTCGGCATCCCCGAGGAGAGCCTCACCTACATGGGCATGACTGGTTTCCGAATCAAGATCAACATCCACGGCGAGGTGATCAGTCTACACCAACCTGGGATGATCGAACCCAATGAGGAATAGGTCAACTGCCTGCATGACCAGCATCTCGGCAGCGATAATGGGGAGACACAGGGAGGTCGAAAAGAGCCTGCTCATGGGGCGCGCATCGGCGGAAACCGTATTACCCAAGAACCATATATCTTTTCATAGCACATATGTTAAAATATGAGTACGATGAGTAGATTGTAGTGATTCGAAAAACCTGTTGAACTGGCGGCCCTACAATCTAATAACCGAGAGAAGTCAACCCTTTTTACAAAGGCGAGGGTAGTCTGATGACGAGAGTCCCCCTGCGAACCTATTTGCGTGATATCGAGGATGCCATCGAAAAAAACCAGATCGATGAAGCCGTCGCGCATTGCCGCCACATCCTCCAGGCTTTCCCGAAACATACCGATACTTATCGGCTCCTCGGGAAAGCATATCTCGAATCCCAAAAATACGGCAGCGCCGCCGACATCTTCCAGCGTGTGCTTTCCGCAATTCCAGATGATTTCGTCTCCCATATTGGCATGAGCATCATCCGCGAAGACGAGGGGAACGTAGATACTGCTCTATGGCACATGGAACGCGCTTTCGAGGTTCAACCCTACAACCCCGCTATCCAGGGCGAAGTGCGACGATTATACGGCAAACGAGATGGCATGGAACCTGCTAAAGCCCGTCTGACTCGCGGCGCGCTGGCGCGTATGTATGCCAAGGGCGGCCGGTACGATCAGGCCATCGCTGAACTGCGCGCTACCCTGGCCAATGAGCCTGACCGCTCGGATTTGCAGATCATTCTGGCCGAGATGTATGCGCAAAGCGGAGAATATGTCAAAGCCATCGAGACAAGCAGCACAATTCTCAGGAATCTACCGAACTGCCTGCAAGCGAACCGCCTGCTCGCCCAATTACTCAAGGGCACAGAACGCGAGGAGGAAAGCAAAACCTGCCAGCAGCGCCTGGTCGCGCTGGATCCCTATGAAGCTCATGTCTCGCCCCATGCGCCCACAGCTCAAGATGTCCCTGAACAGGCCGTGACCATTGCACGATTGAGTTGGACTGCCGCCATGCGTACGACCGGACCCTCGGAACAACCTGAGTGGGCTTCTTCGCTGGGCGTTGTCGTGGAGCAACCAGCTTCCGCCAGGGGTGATCTGCCAGATTGGCTCGCATCTGCCTCCGAGGATTCTCCTGTTCCCATCGGAGATGACATCACCCCATCAGCCGCTGGCGATGACGAAATCCCCGAATGGATGAAAGACTCCGGATGGCAGCCAGCCTCTGGAGAAATCGTGGAGGGGCCTTCGCCTTTTGCCCTCGAAGACGTTTCGGACGCCGAGGCAGACCTCGACTCGGCCGTCGCCGCTGATCTACCAGACTGGATCAAAGGCATGGCTCCGGCGGCTACAGTGGCCGCCGCCGAACTCGCAGGCGAAGACAAAGTTGATCTCGACGCCCTATTCGACGCCGCCCCCAAACCAGATCAGGGAGACGCCCCCGATTGGTCGAAAGGCTTCGATGAGGAAGTCAGCCCCGGGTTTACTCCATCCGCCGCCGACCAGGAAGACGAGCTACCCGATTGGATGCGAGCAGTAGCGGAACACGCCGAAACTGAGCCTACACTTGTCCAGGCCGCCAGCGATCTCCCGGATTGGCTGAGGGCCGATGACGCCTCCCCCATCCCGGCCACCGATGAAGCCGAATCGACCGGCGTGACAGATTTCCTCATCCGCATGGGAAGAGATCAATCAACGCGTGAAAGCCAGATCATCGAAGCCAAGCCGCTGGCCGAGGACGAATTTCCCAATTGGCTAAAAGCCGCCGAAGCGCCCGCCGAACCTGTCACAGAGCCGCAGCCAGAGGGTAGCGGCGCGCCGGACTGGATGAAAAGCCTCGAGGAGGAAGAACTTGAACCACAGCCTATCCTCGCCGCAGAACCTGCGCCTCAGACCGGGGTGATAGCCGACGATATCCCCGATTGGCTGAAATCGCTGGAAGCGGCGGAGCAAAAAGCCGAAGCTGAAGAGATTCCACTCGAAGCGGCGACAAAAGAGCCTGCCATCCCAGATTGGCTGGATGAGTTAGCCGAAGCCACGCTGGTCGAGGAAGCGTCGGAAGCGCCCGAACCCGCAACAGAGCCGCAAATGGCTGTCACGCCTGACTGGTTGGCGGAGATCAGCGCAGAGGCGCCAGTTCTCGAACAAGAAAAAGAATTCCCGGAATGGCTGACCTCTCCAGATGCTTTCGAGAGAGAGGAGGTGCCAACAAGGGTCGAAGAACCTGTCGCAGAGATGCCGCCAGAGGAGGCCGCCTTCCCCGAATGGTTGACTCCCCCCAGGGAAGAGAAACCTGTCGCCGCCGAAGGTGCGCCCGCCGCTGAATTCGAAGACGCTGACGCAGCCATGGCCTGGCTGGAAGGTCTGGCGGCCAAGCGAGGCGTCTCGGAGGATGAGTTGATCACCCGCCCCGAAGAACGCCTCACAGCACCCCCGAGTTGGGTGCAGGAGGCTATGCAAAAACCCGAAGTCGAAAGCGAGGCCGAGGCCATCCCTGAAGACTTCCCGGACTGGCTCCGAGACAGCGCCTTCGCTCAGGTAGAAACAGAGGCCGAGGTCGTTCAGCCCGAAGAGGCCGCTATCGAGCCAGAGCCTGTGCCGGCCGCCCAATGGTTAGCGGGCGCAGAAGAGTTGGAAGAAGAAAAAAGCGATGAGATCCCCGACTGGCTGAGGAGCATGGGCGTCGAAGCGGAGCCAATAGAACCCTCGATAGAAGAACCCGTTGCGAAAAGCGACGCCCTCCCCGCCTGGCTCGAAGATGTCGGAGCGGATGGGGCTGAACCAGAAGCCCCCGAGGAGCCCACCTGGATTCGCGAATTCGGCAAAGAGGCGCCCACCTTCGAGCAAGTTCAGGAGCAGGAACTGGTCGCTGGCGAAGCGCAGCCAGCAGAAGCAGAAGCCCTGCCCGATTGGCTGCAAGATTACGGCGCCGAGAAAGACCTGCCCGACTGGACAAGAGCTGAAGCCAAGCCAACCGTTGCAAAGGAAGATGAATATACCTGGCGTCCATCCGAAGCAGAGCTGCCAATTGGCGCGGAAGCGCCAGCACAGGAGAAACTCGATCTCAACCAGGCTTCCCTGGTCGAATTGGAGCGTCTGCCCGGCATGGGCTTCCGACGGGCGCAGGCGATCTTCAGCCATCGCCAGGCGCACGGCCCATTCTACAAGCTCGATGATTTGCTGTTCCTGGGAATCGAAGCGGAGACCATCGAGGGGATCAAGGGCCTGGTCGAGGTCAGGCCCCTCGCAGAGGTCGAAGACCGCCCTGGACCCAGAGTCGAGCCTGTGTTCGGGCCGGCCGTCTCTGTGCCAGCTATCTCGCCCGAAGAGGCGGAGGATGAGC
>VGOC01000029.1 GCA_016865865.1 Chloroflexota bacterium | reverse complement strand
CTTTTCGCTTTCTAAAACGATGTCTTTCACTTGAATTCATATCGCGAGCCGTAATGCGCACACCCTTTTTTCGGGAATTTCTCCTTTTGGCTGAGTAGTTACCATAGATGTGCGAGGGCTTATCCTCCGCAGTCATATAGAACCTGGCTTTGTTGATCGCGCTGACCACCGGGAGCGCCAGGCCTTTGCCCTGGGCCGGGCGGCACGGGTTGCGCTTGCGAAGCATCGAAGCCCGGCACATCGGCCACGGAGCAGCTAGCCTCGATCCAGCGGGCGATCTCCGGATTCTGCGGGAGACCCAGGATGTAGCGCAGCTCGTCGCTCTCGATCATGGCGATCAGGTTTTCCAAATCCACCACATTATCTTTACCGGTGAAGCCGCCGAAGGTCAGCACCGGGCGGCCGACTTCCAGGATATAGGGGGCTGCCTCGCGGGCGTTGTTGGTCGCCAGCAGGTAGCTATCGGGGTCGGTGTTCGCCAGGGTGTAGGCCAGGATGGCCTGCCCGTTCTCGTTCAGGAATTCCTGGTTGGGGGTCATATTGGAGGCGCGGGTCTGATCGGAGGCTTCGATCCCGGCAGTGGGCAGCGCCACATTGGGGTTGGTGTTGAGTGTCGTCAAGGCTGACCAGGTGAATGGGGCTACCATAAGGGCGGCCAGCATCAATGCCAGACCTGCTTTTCGGATGGGGAGCAGCTTGCTCAAGGCCAGGACGCCCATTCCCACCAGCCAGATTAACAGAGAGATAGCCGTCACCCGACCGCTGTAATCGGTATATGTGCGGAAGACATAGATCTCGAAGATGATCGTCGCCCCGCTGAGGAAGGCGGTCAACAGCCAACCGAGGGCGTGATTCTGCTTCCAATGTCTGGCAATGCCCCAGAAGGTGACGCCGACTAAAGCGGCCACCGGCGGCCCCAGCATAATCAGGTAGTAGCGGTGGAACAATCCTGTGGTGAAGCTGAAATAAGACATCGAGGGCAGCAGCCAGCCGGTCCAGAGCAATAAACTGACATGTTTGTCGCTCAAAGGCCACGACCACCCTGCTGCAACCAACGCAACCGGCAAGCCAAGCAGTAAAAAGGGCAGCAGCCAGCTTGCCTCGGTGACTAATGGTTCTCCGAACAGGCGCAGCACACCTGCGGCGCCGGTTTCGTTGCTGTTCATGCCGCGCCCTGAGATCGCCGAAGGGTTGCCGGGTTGCGAGTTGAGGGGTAGGGAGTTAGGGGTTAGGGGTTGCGGGGGCGGGGTGCGGCCTTCGGGCACGCAGACCAGGTCGCCTTGAGGGAAGGAGTAGCAATCGCCGGCGATGATGTCCCCATTGGGTAGATTCACTGTACAGGCGTCCCCGATGCCCAATCCGTTGCAGGCTTCGATTGCTTCTCGAGGCGGTTTGGCTGCTTTCGCCCCGGGGGCGGGATTCCCCGCGAGGGGAGCGAATCCACCGGCAGGTTGGTTTGCCCCTCCGTCCCCGGGAGCAGGGCCAGGCTGCTGGCCGTCCGCCGCGCGGGGGCCATCGCCATTCCTCGGGCCGCGGTCATTCAACCCCAAACGACTCAGTCCATTGTGCCCAATGATCAATTCCAACACGGTATTGTTCTGGCTGGAGCCAACGTAGGGACGCTCCTCGCTGGGCGTCAGATCAACAGCAGCAACCCAGGCGAAAGAGACTATCAGCAGAACGATGGTCGCCACCCCTAGCTGAAGGATGCGCTTCCACCAGGGAACGCTCGCGCCGATAAAATAAACCGCGTAGAAGGCAGGCAGCACCATATACGCCTGCAGCATCTTGATATTGAAACCCAACCCGACCAGGATCGCGCCCATCAGCAGGAAGCGGGTTTTCCCCGTTTCGGTGGCTTTCAAGAATGCCCATGTTGCCAGCAACAGCACGAAGACCAGCAGGCCGTCAATGGTATTGTTGCGCTCGGTGGCGATGGTCACGGGCATCAGCGCAAGCACCAGGGCGGAGGCTAATCCGACCCACACGCCGAAGCGCTTGCGAACCAGATGATAAAGCACTGGGATAGACAGCGTCCCGGCTAGAGCTTGCGGCAGCGCCAGGGCGAAGCCGTTGACGCCAAAAAAGTAAGCCGAAATAGCCTGCACCCAAAAACCCAGCGGGGGCTTGTCCACGGTTACCGAACCGCCTGGCTCGAAAGCCACGTAGAAGAAGTTACTCCACGAGGTCAGCATGGACTTGACCGCGGCGGCGTAGTAAGTGTTGCCGATGGTGTACGCGCCGAGTTGATAGAAGCGCAAGAACGCACCCAGTGCGATAATCGCCAGCAGCCCCACCGCGCCGATGATCTTCTGGCGGCTGGCGGTTTGCGCCTGGGTTTGGGGCGGGTTTTCGGCGTTTGTTCGAGTACTGGTGGTCATGGTGTGCTCCTTGGGGAGGGGATGGAAGTGTACAGGGTATACCTTGTATACCTGTCTACCTGCTTTACATGTCACCAGTCTACTCGAATGATGTTCAGAACTTGTTCAGAAACCATATGGATTTTGTAAGAAATGAAAATAGCCCTCACATCTACTCGAGGGCTGTTCGTGGTGTTTTCTTCTATTGTTATTTTACCTCTCGAAATACGTCGTCAGCAGCGGAGTAAAATCTGCGTCGGTATGCCCGGCTAATATCCTGAAGAAATCATTTCCGGTGGCGATTTGATTGGTAAAGGTGGAGGCATAATCCTTCAAGAAGGCGAAGAAGGCGTCATCGCCAATCAGATTGCGTAGATCGTTCAGGAAAATGGCGCCCTGCAGATAGATTGCGTCTCTATAGTCACGGTAGCCTGCGGTGTTGTAAATCGTGCTATTCACCCATCCGGCAGGTTGGTATGGATTCACACGTATGTCCCACCAAAAATCAACTAATCTCTCCGGGTAATAGTATTCGTAGAAAATATACTCGCAATAAGTGGCCAGGGCCTCATCGAGCCAGGGCTCTCGGGCCTGATCGTTTGCAACCAACCCATACCACCATTGGTGAGAAGTCTCGTGGGCAGCAATCGCAATCAAGTAACTCCCGGCGGTGCCATCATAAGAGGAGAAGAACCCTCGATTGAGAAAATACAACCCCTGGTATTCCATGCCGTGATCGAAGTCGGCCTGTACCATCGTCAGCATGGGGTGAGGGTAAGGGCCGAAGAGTTCCGAATAGAGCTGGAGAGCATTCACCGTGGCGTAAAACGCCTGTTCACCGGCGATTGCGTCTGGCAGAAAGACATACCCTCTGATCGTTGTGCCATTTACCTGCTCTTCGAACATCGTGTAAGATGGGCTGATGGACCAGACGAAATTGCGTCCCTGCTCCAGGAGGTATCTGTGGGTTTCCCCCTCGCCACTATCTGGGGCGCTGGCGGCGATGATCATCGGTTGGGGCAGATTCTTGAGCGTGATGGTGACATCGAAATTCGCCGCCGGATAGATGAAGAACTCACCATACGCCCAAGGCTCCCTTATCATCCAGCCCTGGCCCTCGCGATAAGGCGGCACGAAGGGATACCAGTCAACCAGGTTGATTTGGCGGGTGGTATATCCAAAAGGAGTCGGTCCAACTTCGGATGAGGAATTATTGGGGGGCAGCCAAAGCTCGTAGTACAGGAGGATATTCTTCGTCATCCCCGGTTCAAGCGGCTCTGGCAGAGGGATGTAGAGTTGAGAGCCTCTCAGGTTGTGATCCGTGACCTCCTGGCTATTATCCCATGTGATGCTATTCAAACGAAAAGCATCTTTATAGAGATTGGGAGGCACGATCAGCATGATCTCGTCGAGGGGCGTCGAAGAGTTGTTTGGAATGCTGATGAATTGTGCGACTGTGAGCGTTAGACTGGCATAATCCAGCTCTGTGGAGATCACGTACTGGATTTCGGGTGGGGGAGGCGTGGTTGGGGTGGGGCTAGGCGTTGGGGTTTCCGTTGCAGTTGCGGTGGGTGTAAACGTGGCCTCTGCCTGATCTTCGGGTGTGGCGCTGATAGTTGGCGTTTGCGTCGCAATCGTGGGGGTGCTGGATGGTTCGACTCGTGGAGAACTACAGGATGTCAATACCAATAAGATGATGAAAAGTACGATGAGGTAATGTAAATTTTTCATGGGCGCGATCATATCATAAATTTTGGCGATTTTCTCGTCGTTGAAGTATAATCGGGCAGAAATGTTAGGACGAACGCGCTCCAGGTGGGGTGCACCAGTCTAAGATGCGCCTCACCTTCTGATCGAAAAATAACTGAGGAAGTAACTTTTAGATGAAAATAACATGGCACGGACTTTCTTGTTTTAGACTCTCTGCGCGCGGGCTGGCGACAGTGGTCACTGATCCCTATGACGAAGAAGTCGTCGGTTATGGGCCCTTGAACCTGCGCGGCCATATTGTCTCGATTAGCCAGGACTCGCCGGCCTATAACAACGAAGGAGCGGTGCAATCCAAGCAGCGTGTGATCAACGGGCCGGGCGAGTATGAGATTGGTGGAGTCTTTATCACGGCGGTGCGCACGAACGGCGAGGATAAATGCAAAAAGAATGAACTACCCAATACCCTTTATGTTTTCGATTACGAAGGAGTCACTGTTGCCCATCTTGGAAATTTGAACCGTGTGCCCAGTCAATCTCAGGTTGAGGCCTTGGGGACAGTGAATATCGCTATGGTTCCCGTGGGCGGCGGCGAGGGTCTGAATGCTGCAAAAGCTGCCGAGGTGATCAGCCTGCTCGAGCCGGGGATCGTGATCCCCATGCATTATGGCACACCGGAATGTAAAATCAAACTCGACCAACTCAGTAAATTTCTCAAAGAGATGGGCCTGGGGACGATCAAGTCCGATGAGGAACTTAACGTAACGGCATCCTCGGTTCCGGAAGAAACTCAGGTCGTAGTCTTGAAATACCAGCCATAGCTTTGGGAACCTCGGGAGAGAGATTGTGTCCGTAAAACTGTTGATGACATGGAATATTTTGCCGGGACGCGAACAAGAATATTTCGAGTTCGTCGTGCGTGAATTTATGCCGGAAATTCAACAACTGGGGCTTGAAACCACTGAGGCCTGGGTTACGGTCTATGGCGACCAGCCTCAAATTATGGCAGTTGCAAAAACGGCTGACCCCAATGAGTTGCGCCGCATTCTTCTCTCACAAGAATGGGATGGTCTGACATCCCGCTTGCAGGATTACGTCAGAGATCTGGCCTTCAAAACCGTAAAAGAGCGGCCTGGCTTCCAGATGTAGAATGCGAAGATGAAATAGTATGCCAGGCTATTGCGCTGTCTGGCATACTATTTTTATTCAAACGACATGATGATTTCCCCATTCACTGAGCGATTATTGAACTGGTATGCTGACAACGCCCGCAACCTGCCCTGGCGCGGCGTCTCTGATCCATATGTTGTCTGGGTTTCGGAGATCATGCTCCAGCAGACCAGGGTGGAAACAGTAATCCCTTATTTCGAGCGCTGGATGAGGCGTTTCCCCGATATACGCACTCTTGCTGATTCATCGCAGCAGGATGTGCTCAGTCTGTGGGAGGGGTTGGGGTATTACAGCCGGGCGCGCAATCTTCATAAGGCGGCCCGGGTTGTCGTAGATCGCCACGATGGTGAACTCCCCGCCGATGTGGCTGCCCTGAAGAGCCTGCCGGGGATTGGCGCTTATACGTCTGCCGCAATTGCTTCTATCTCCTTTGGCCGGGATGAGGTCGCCCTGGATGGCAATATCCGCCGGGTGTTGTCGCGCCTCTTCGACTTGAGCGCCCCGCTGGACTCGCCGGAAGGGGAGCGACTCCTTGGGGATCTGGCGCGAGAGCATCTCCCCTCAGGTCAGGCTGGCGAATACAATCAGGCATTGATGGATTTGGGGGCCGAGATTTGTACGCCTCGTCATCCCCAATGTGGTCTGTGCCCCATATCGGGGACGTGCAAGGCTCGCCAGCTTGGAATCCAAGAGCAGCGCCCGATACGCAAGCCGAAGGCCGAAATCCCGCATCACACCGTAGCCGCAGCAGTGATCCAACGCAATGGACATGTGCTCATCGCCCGGCGTCCCGAAGAGGGTTTGCTGGGAGGCATGTGGGAATTTCCTGGCGGTAAAACGAAGCCGGGTGAATCACTGCAAGCCTGCCTGAAACGTGAGATTTGTGAGGAGTTAGGCGTCGAGATCGAAATTGGAGAGCCTTTTGGCGTTTACGAGCACACCTATACTCACTTCCGCGTTACGTTGCATGCCTTCCGCTCAACGCTTCTCGCTGGCGAACCCCGGCGTCTGGATCACACCGATTTACATTGGGCGCGTCCATCGGAACTTTGCGATTACCCCATGGGCAAGATAGATCGTCAAATTGCCAAAAACGTTCTCACGTTAGAATGTTAAAACACATTATGCTCATCGTAGACGCTCACCAGGATCTGGCCTGGAATATCCTCACCTTCGACCGTGATTACAGCCTCTCCGCAGCCGAAACGCGTCAGCGGGAACGCGGCGGCGAGGCCCCGATTCACAATGGAGATACCCTGCTCGGCTGGCCGGATTATCAGCGCGGGCGCGTGGCGATCATATTCGCGACGTTATTCGCCGCTCCTCTCCGGCGACAATTAGGTCCTTGGGATGTGCAATGCTATTCGAGCAATGCTGATGCAGTGACCCGCTACCAGGCTCAAATGGACGCCTACCACCGCCTGGTAGACGATCATGCAGATAAATTCCGTTTGTTGCGCACCCAACACGCGCTCCACGATCACCTGGCCGAATGGGAAGTCCAGACGGCTTCCCCACCGGTGGGCCTTGTCATCTTGATGGAAGGCGCGGAGGCCGTTGGTTCTCCCTCGGAGTTAGTCGAGTGGTGGGAGCGCGGCGTGCGCATCATCGGCCCGGCCTGGGCGGGAACTCGTTTCTGCGGCGGCACCGGCGAACCAGGCTCTCTGACCAAAGAGGGCTACCTCTTGTTAGAGGGTATGGCGGATTTAGGCTTCGGCCTGGATGTCAGCCACATGGATGAGAAAGCAGCGCTCCAGGCCTTGGAGGTGTATCCTGGCCCGATCATCGCCTCGCACTCGAATGCCGCCGCGCTGCTCGAGGGCCTCGACAGTAATCGTTTCCTCCCAGATCGCGTCATTCATGGCCTCATCGAGCGCGGTGCAGTCATCGGCATCGTTCCCTATAATCGCTTTTTACTGCCAGGATGGACGGAGCGCGATGGACGCCACTTGGTCACTCTCGATCATGTAGTTGCGCAGCTCGATTACATTTGCCAGATCGCGGGGGATGCACGTCACGCAGGCCTGGGCAGCGACTTCGACGGCGGCTTTGGCCTTCAGAGAACCCCTGCTGAGATAGATACGATTGCGGATTTGAGAAAACTCGCCCCCCTGTTGATAAAAAAGGGGTATACTGAAGAAGATGTGTCTGCCATCCTCGGGCGCAACTGGATCGGCTTTTTAGATCATTGCCTGCCGAATGCTCACCCCCCTGGCCTTCAGCCGTCCCCTCATGTTCGCCATCAACTGCCTGAATAGACAGCTTTTCGGCGGCACGATGGGGGGACAGAGGGGGATCGGAGTCCCTCAAATATCAACTTTTCGTTGAACGGTAGTTATTCGATTGGAAGGAAAAGTATCGTGAACGAGAAAAGAAGCCAAAATGGACGCCGCAGGGTTCGAGTCGGCTTGGGGTTGGTGTTCTTTGGTCTTTTTCTGTTTATATTGGGGGTTGAGCCGGGTGCGTTTGGGCTGGATCGCAGCCCCGTGGTGGGATTTGTCCAGATTGCTTTCTTTCTGATCGGTCTGGCGATTATATGTGTGGGGGGCTATGTGGGTTTTTCTTTGCGGTGGGTTGGAGGAGATCGCTCCCTCGCCGCCGATATCGGCCTGCGGTTGGTCAGCACAGGCTATGTGATCGCTTTCATCTCCGGGATGGCCGATATATTTGGTTTTGGCACCCAACCTTTTCCTGAAATCCCTTATTTCGGCCCTTTGCAGGTTGCTGGCGTGGTTCTGGGGGAAGTGGTGATCGCGATTGGTTTTTTATTAGTGACTTTGCCCCCGAAATCCGATTAACGCTGTATTCGCATTATCATCCTCTGATCCATCGAAAAATCAGGAGAGAGGCCTATGAGGTACCAAACCTATTACCCAACCCGGTCGAAGGTTATCGCTCCATTGTATGCCAAAGCCATCCTTCGCCGTTTCATATGGCAAGGCAAGATCATGCCGGCTTTCTGGACGGTGATGAGCACGATATCCTTTGTGGTGAATATCATCTTGATCGCCTTGTTGATCTCTTTGGGGCAGCAGCTTTTTGCATTGAAAGAGGCGCTTTCCGAACAACTGGTTGTAGGCCTGCATGAAAACTTCAAGCTGATGAACGAGGCTGTCATTGATGAAACAATCATGGTTGATGATACAATTCCGGTTCAGTTCGATTTGCCGGTATCTACGACAACGCGGGTCACGTTGACCGAACCGACCCAAATCAATGGCGCGCAAGTTTCGATTGCCACAGGCGTGATGACTCTCAACGCCCCAGCCAACATCGTTCTGCCTGCCGGGACGAGTCTGCCGATAGCCCTGGATATCTCTGTGCCAGTCTCCCAGACAGTGCCAGTGCATCTCGAGGTGCCCGTGTACATCCCATTACGTGATACTGGCCTGGGGACGCCTTTCAACGGCTTGATTGGAGTGGTGTCGCCGTATGACACTTTACTGATGAGTATGGATGATTCCTGGGAGGACACGGAACTTTGCCAGGGCCTGCTGAGATTTCTTTGTGAGTGGTTCTTGATTCCAGAGTGAGTGCGGTCTCCAAGAACATGTCATTGCGAACCCCGAAGGGTGAAGCAATCTCCCCACGAAGCAAGAGACTGCTTCGCGGAGTTTACACTGAGTGTAGCAAATGTGCTCGCAGTGACATATTTTTCGGGAATTCTGCAAAGGACATAAATGAGGTAAACCTTTTTATGAACCCACCGGTTACGAAGTTTCACCTCCCCAATGGCATGAAAGTGATGCTCAAGGAGATCCACACCGCGCCGATCGTCAGCAGTTGGGTTTGGTATCGGGTGGGGTCGCGGGATGAAACCCCTGGGAAGACGGGCATCTCTCATTGGGTGGAGCATATGCAGTTCAAAGGCACCCCCCAATTTCCGGCCGGCATCCTCGACAAAGCCATCTCCAGGGAAGGCGGCGTCTGGAACGCTTCTACCTATATGGATTGGACGACCTATTTCGAGACCATGCCCTCTGACAAGATAGACCTGGCTTTGCGTCTGGAAGCGGACCGCATGGTCAACAGCCTCTTCGACCCAGGGGAAGTGGAATCCGAGCGCACGGTGATCATCTCCGAGCGGGAGGGTCATGAGAATCAGCCCCTCTTTCGATTGGGCGAGGTGATGCGGGCGACGGCCTTCCGCGTGCATTCTTACCACCATGAGATCCTCGGCGACATGGCCGACCTTCATACCGTCCAACGCGACGACTTGTACAACCACTATTGCAGCTACTACCGGCCTAATAATGCCTTGATAGTAGTGGCTGGAGATTTCGAAACCCAGGCTATGCGAGAACGAATCGAAGAATTGTATGGTCCTTTGCAAGCCGGCGATGAACCCAGTCGGCAGGCGCGCCCGGAACCGCCCCAACGCGGCGAATACCGTCTGACGGTGGAAGGTTCCGATGATACTACTTATGTTGGCTTGTATTATCACTCCCCGGTGGCCTCTGAACCTGACTTCTTCCCCTTCGTTGTCCTGGATAGCTTGCTGACCGGCCCCTCGGGGTTGAATATGTTCGGAGGCGGCATATCGAACAAGACCTCACAACTCTATCGCAAGCTGGTCGAAGGCGATCTGGCTGTGGGTGTGCAGGGTGGCCTGCCGGCGACCATAGATCCTTACGTCTATAATATCACCGTGACCGTCCGTCCCGATCGTGCCGCTGAAGAAGTCATCAATGCTTTGGATGAGGAAATCCAATGCGTGCTGGATGCTCCCCCGACCCAGGCAGCCGTCGAGCGGGCGGTCAAGCAGGCGCGGGCGTTGTTTGCCTATGGCAGTGAGAGCATCACCAACCAGGCCTTCTGGATGGGCTTTACAGAGATGTTCGATTCGTATAATTGGTTTACCAATTATTTGGATCGGCTGGCGGCGGTCACCCCCGCTGATGTGCAGCGCATCGCTCAGACGTATTTACGACCGCAAAACCGGATTTTGGGCGTCTATCTGCCTGCTGAGAAACATGGGGAGGTGAGTCAATGATACGCGCTTCCTTCCCCGGCCCCGATGACATCACCCGCGTTGAACTCTCCAATGGCATCATCGTGCTTGCCCGATCGAACTTCAACAGCCCGTCGGTCACTGTGAGCGGGTATATCCAGGTCGGCGCGCTCTTCGACCCGGACGGTAAATTGGGCCTGGCGGATTTCGTCTCCGCTTCGCTGATGCGCGGTACGGAAAAGCGCGGCTTCCAGGAAATCTATGAGGCTCTCGAGTCTGTCGGGGCCAGTTTGAGCTTCAATGGTGGTACTCATGCGACCAGCTTTGGGGGTCAATCGCTGATCGAGGATTTATCCCTGTTATTGGAATTGCTTTCCGATGGATTACGCTTGCCGGTCTTCCCTGAGACCCAGGTGGAGCGCCTGCGGGCGCAGTTGCTGACAGGGCTGACTCTGCGCGCTCAAGATACGCGTGATATGGCCGACCTGACTTTCGATCAGCTCGTCTATAAAGATCATCCCTATCGTCACCCGGACGATGGCTTCCCTGAAACGATCCAGGCTATCACCCGCCAGGATCTGGCCGATTTCCACAAGCAGCATTACGGGCCGCGCGACATGGTGGTCGCGGTGGTCGGCGCGGTGGCCCCGGAAGAGGCTGTGGATAAGGTGCGCACAGCCTTGGGAGACTGGACCAACCCCGATCAACCGCGCCCACCTCAACTCCCGTCCGTCACGCCGCTCGAGGAGCTGGTCACTCAACGGGTAGTGATCCCCGGAAAGATTCAGGCGGACATCGCTATGGGCGCTGTCGGGCCTGCTCGCAAGTGTGAGGAATTCTTCGAGGCCAGCCTGGGGAACAGCATCTTCGGACAATTCGGCATGATGGGGCGCATCGGCGGGGCTGTGCGGGAGAAAGCCGGGCTGGCGTATTATGCCTACAGTCAACTGAGCGCTGGCGTTGGGCCGGGGCCCTGGTCGGTGAGCGCGGGCGTCAACCCGGAGAATATCGAGAAAGCTATCGAGTTGATCCGCGCCGAGATCAGACGCTTCGTGACCGAGCTTGTCGAGGAGGATGAATTAACGGACAGCAAGGCCAATTTCATCGGGCGTCTGCCCCTGGCAATGGAATCCAACGGCGGAGTGGCTGGCGCGCTGCTCAACCTGGAACGATACGACCTGGGCCTGGATTACTACCTGCGTTATGCTGATCTGGTGAATGCGGTGACCCCGGAGGGGGTGCTGGCCGCGGCAAGCAAGTACCTGCACCCGGATCGGCTGGCGGTGGCGGCGGCTGGGCCGTAGTGACTTGAACCATGAATCTCGCAACCGGTGTTGATCTGATCGAAATCGAGCGCATCCGCGACACCATCGCCCGCAGCGGAGAGAGCTTCTTGCAACGTATCTACACAGCCGCCGAGTTGGAATTGTGTCGAGGCGATAAGAAAATTTATGGGACGCGGACAAGCGCGGACGAGCGCGGAGAAAAAAGAGAAAAATCCGCGTGCATCCGCGTGCATCCGCGTCCGGAAGAATCAACACCCACAGAAAACAGATCTATCTATTTTTCGCTCGCATCCCTCGCGGCGCGTTTTGCTGCCAAAGAGGCCGTCGCCAAGGCCCTGGGCTGTGGCATCAGCCAGGTTAGCTGGCAGGAGATCGAAATCTTGCGTGACGATGCCAACGCCCCGGTGTTACATCTACACGGGGCTGCCCAGGCGTTGGCAGACAAAATTGGCCTGACAACCTGGTCGCTCAGCCTGAGTCACACGGAGACGCATGCTATCGCCTTTGTAGCGGCGATTGGGGAAGTGTGATTACATTTCCTGATTGTCTCTCTCTCCGGATTGGCGCTGACCGGTCTATCCGCTCTGGCCACCCGATACACCAATCGCTAATATCCAATATCTAATATCCAACTTCCACTTTCTAAACTCGAAGGAGAAACCCATGCTACGAAAAATTGGTCGAATCTTGTTGATCGTTCTTGCTGTTCTGATCCTCATTGGCGTTGTCCTTGCCCTGGCGGCGCCGCCTTGGGTGCGGCGGACTTCCGAAAAATCGTTCCCACAAACCGATGGAGAAATCAGGCTTGCTGGCCTGGATAGCCCGGTGGACATCTACCGCGACTCGTATGGTGTTCCCCACATCTATGGCGTCACCCAGCATGATCTATTCTTTGCCCAAGGATACGTCCATGCGCAAGACCGTTTCTGGCAGATGGATTTCTGGCGGCACCAGGGCGCAGGGAGGCTCTCTGAATTGCTTGGCGAGGCCACTGTGGATACCGACAAATTCCTGCGCACATTGGGCTGGGAACGCATTTCCAAAGAAGAACTCGAATTGCTCGATGCCCCCTCGCGCGCCATTCTGGAGGCTTACACCGAGGGCGTCAACGCCTACCTCGCCGATTACCGAGGTACTACTCTGGCGTTGGAATATGCCTTCTTGCCGATCATCAACAGCGATTATGAGCCTGCTCCCTGGACGATGCTCAACTCGCTCACCTGGGCTAAAGCCATGGCCTGGGACCTGCGCCGCAACCTGGATGTCGAAATAGACCGCGCCCTGCTCGCCAAGTCCCTCTCCCCCGAGAAGATCGCCGACCTCTTCCCGCCATACCCCGCTGACCATCCCGTCATCGTCCCTGGTTTCTCTGGTGAACAAAGCAGCGCATCACGTTTCACGTTTTACATTTCAGATGTAACACCTCTGTTCGAAGTTGCCCAGACCCAACTCTCCACCCTCGCCACATTCACGGACGGCCTCGCTGGCATCGGTTCCAATAGCTGGGCTGTCTCCGGCGACCTGACTGTCACAGGGACTGCCATCCTCGCCAACGACCCCCACCTGGGCTCGCAAATGCCCTCCATCTGGTACGAAGTCGGTCTGCATTGCGCCCCCAAAACCGATGATTGTAACCTGGATGTGGCTGGGTTCTCCTTCGCAGGGGTGCCGGGCGTAATCATCGGACACAACGACCGCATCGCCTGGGGCATGACAAACGTCGGCCCGGATGTGATGGATCTCTATATCGAGAAGGTCAACCCCGAAAACGAGAACCAATATGAATTCCAGGGACAGTGGCGCGACATGCAAATCGTCGCCGAGCAGATTCAGGTAGCCGGCGGCGAAACCATCGAACATACTGTGCGCCTGACTCATCACGGCCCGATCATCACCGCCGATTATGGCCTGGAGACCTTTGCCGAGGATGCTGGGGTCGAAGTGCCAGAACACTACGCCCTGGCGGTACGCTGGACAGCCCTCGAACCGACCTGTGTTTTCTGCTCGATCTGGAAAATCAACAGCGCCCAAAATTGGGATGATTTCCGCGCCGCGGCGCAAGAATTCGTCGTCCCCGCGCAGAACCTGCTCTATGCTGATGTCGAGGGAAATATCGGCTACCAGATGCCTGGCAATATCCCCATACGCGTCCCCGGCCACGACGGCATGGACGCCGTCCCTGGTTGGACGGGTGAATACGAGTGGCAGGGCTTCATCCCCTTCGACGAGCTGCCCTTTTCTTTCAACCCACCCTCTGGCTACATCGCCACTGCGAACAATGCCGTGGTCGGCCTCGATTATCCCTACCTGATCTCCTACCAGTGGTCGTATGGCTATCGCGCCCAACGGATCGTGGATATGCTGGAAGGCGCCCCCGGCCTGATTGATTTTGCCTACATCCAGCAGATGCAGGGCGATAATAAAGAATTGCTGGCGGATGATCTGCTGCCGGTGCTGATGCAAATCCCACTGGATGATCCTGCCCTCGAAGAAGCTCGCAGACTCCTTTCGGGGTGGGATGGCCAGATGGACATGGATTCTGCTCCCGCGGCTTTGTACATCACCTTCTGGCGCAACCTGCTAGAGCTGACTTTCAGCGATGATCTGCCTGAATTCTACAGCGTCGGGGTCGAATCTGGCGCAAAAGAGATCATCCGCAACCTGGTCGCTCAGCCCAACTCAGCCTGGTGGGATGACAAGATCACCCCCGAGGTCGAATCCCGCGACCAGCTCTTCGCCGCAGCCTTCGCCGCAGGGTACGAAGAAATCCGAAAATTGCAGGGCAAAGACCCAGCGGATTGGGCCTGGGGAGAGCTTCACACGATCACTTTCGAGAACCAGGTGATGAGCAGCTTCCCCTTCATCGCTAACGCCTTCAACCGCGGCCCCTACTCCACGGCGGGCGGCAGCGCCATCGTCAACGCCACCGGCTGGGATGCTGCTGTTCCCTACGTGGTGAACTGGCTGCCCTCCATGCGCATGATCGTTGATCTCGGCGATCTGACCAACTCGCTGGTGGTCAACACCACCGGCCAGTCCGGGCATCCCTATCACCCCCACTATATTGATCAGCCCGATTTGTGGCGCAATATCCAATATCGTTCGATGCTCTGGGCGCGAGCCGATGTCGAGGCCGACGCCGAAGGCCATCTCGAGTTAGTGCCATAAATCTAGAAACCTGGTTTCTTCGAGAAACCGGGTTTCTCTTCTTTCGAGGAGGAATGTGATGAAAATCAAAACCTTCTTTTTCCTCATCGTGCTGTTAGCCGCAGCCTGCACCCGATCGCCTGCCGCATCAGAAGCCTACACGGTGAATCCCTCCCCTGCTGACTTTGTGGCGGGGGTTGACAACCCCTATTTTCCCCTTCTCCCCGGCGCCCAGTGGGTCTATGAAGCCAAACTTGAAAATGGCACCATCGAGCGCATCGAAATCGAGATCCTCGCCGAGACGCGCCAGGTCAACGGCGTCAC
The DNA here is from genome assembly GCA_016865865.1 of Chloroflexota bacterium. GTDB lineage: Bacteria > Chloroflexota > Anaerolineae > Anaerolineales > UBA11858 > NIOZ-UU35. The sequence goes on along the minus strand of VGOC01000029.1, from coordinate 18,252 downwards.
AGCGACCATCCTGCACGATGCGGTCTACGTGGACGGCGAACTAATGGAGGATACCTACGATTGGTTCGCCCAGGATAAAGAGGGCAATGTCTGGTATCTGGGCGAGGCGGTAGACAATTACGAGAACGGCGTACTGGTGAGCCACGAGGGCGCCTGGGAGTGGGGCGTGGATGGGGCGCTGCCGGGCGTCATCATGTGGGCTGACCCGGCTGCGCATCTGAACGAAGCCTATTACCAGGAATATTATGCTGGCCAGGCGGAGGATATGGGGCAGGTCTTGAGCGTCGGTGAAAGCGTGACCGTGCCTTACGGCGCGTTCGATCGCGTAGTAAAAACCTTCGATTTTTCTTCCCTGGACTCCGATTTGAAAGAAAACAAATTCTATGCCGAAGGCGTCGGTGTGATCAAGGAGATTGACCAGATCACCGGCGAAGAGGTGGTGCTGATCGAATTTACTTCCCCTGGCGACTAACCAAAAGACCGGCGCTCGAGAAGCGCCGGTCTTTTGGTTCTTACATTTCCGCTTCGGCTTTGATTTCCTTGCGGGCTTTGAAATACTCCATCACTGGTGGAATGAGCGATATGAAGATGATGGCGAAGATCACCAATTCGAAGTTTTTCTTCACAAAGGGCAGATTGCCGAAGAAATACCCCATCAAGATAAACAGGTTGACCCAGACGATCCCTCCAATGATGTTGTAAGAGATGAATTTGCCATAGCTCATTGTGCCAACGCCGGCGACGAAAGGCGCAAAGGTGCGGATGATGGGCACGAAGCGCGCCAGAATGATGGTCTTGCCGCCGTGCTTCTCGTAGAACTTCTGGGTCTTATCGAGATATTCCTGCTTGAGCCAGCGGATATTGCCGCTGAATGCGCGGTCTCCAATGTAATGTCCAATCCAGTAATTGATCGTGTCGCCTAGGATGGCTGCGATGCAGAGCAGTCCAATGAGCATCCAGGGACTGAGGGCGCCCAGCGCGGCGAAGCTCCCTGCGGCGAAAAGCAGCGAATCGCCAGGAAGGAAAGGCGTCACCACAAAGCCAGTCTCCATGAAAATAATGAAGAATAGGATTCCGTATGTCCACGCGCCATATTGCGAGATGATCGTGCTCAGGTGCTCATCCAGGTGGAGGATAAAATCAACAAAGAAAGTGATTAGTTCCATGGTTTTTCCAAATTGAATTATACAGGTTGAACGTTCAACGTGCAACGTTCGACCTGTCGTTGGTGATGATCGCGATTCGTAACTGCTCAGCCATCGAACGGATTAGCCCGAAAAAAGGGTGTGCGAAGGGGGCGTAGCCCCCTTCGCACACCCTTTTTTCGGGAACTTCCCCGTATGGCTGAGTAGTTACCGCGATTCTATTGTTCCACGATGGTGATCGTGACAATCGTATCCGCCTCGGGCAGATCGCCGCCCTGGGATGGATCTCGTGGAGTCAGGCTTTGGACAACTTCCATGCCCTCGATCACTTCACCGAAGATGGTGTACCCGCCGTCAAGGTGTTCAGCCGGGCCGTAGGTGATGAAGAACTGGCTGCCATTGGTATCGGGGCCAGAATTGGCCATCGCCACCAGACCCTGCCGGTCGAAAGATAAGTCTTCAGAAGTTTCGTTCTTGAAGGCATAACCTGGGCCGCCCATGCCTGTGCCGGTGGGGTCGCCGCCCTGGGCAACGAAGCCGGGCAGGACGCGGTGGAAGGGCGCGCCGTCGAACCAGCCTGCCTGGGCCAGGAAGACAAAGCTGTTGACCGTCAATGGGGCTACATCGGGGAAGAGTTCGATCACGATGTCGCCCTTTTCGGTTTGAATGGTGGCGGTGTACCCCTTGAGCGGATCAATGACTACGGGTGGGCATTCTGTATATTGTTGGTCAGCGAAATTGATCAGGTTGAGTATTGCAGCGACGTTCGTCGAATCCAACGGCCCGTTATAGGGATTATTGTTGAGCACGAGGAAGGGCGTGCCGGGGAGGCCGAGCTGTTGACCTTCGTCCCAGGCGTTCTGCGCCAGGGTTACCATCTCCTCGCTATTCAGGTCGGCCTCGAATTGCGCTGTGTCCAGCTCGATCGAGGCGGCCTTGCCGATCAGCCAGGTCTGGAAATCAGCTACGCTGAGACTGGTCCATTCGGCGAAGTCCTCGAAAAGCAGGTCGTGCATCTCCCAGAATTTGCCTTGTATCCCGGCGGCCTCCGAGGCCTGGGTAGCCAGAAAAGCTTTGTCATGAATGGACGCTAAAGGAAAATGACGATAGACAATGCGCACATCATCAGGAAAATCAACTTCGAGTTGCGCCAGCACGGGCGCCATTTGAGCGCAGTATGGTCATTGGAAGTCGCCGTACTCGACAATCGTCAGGGTGGCGGTTTCGGGGCCTGAGACCCAATCGGTCTCCGTGACGGCGAAGAACTCCTCGAAGGGCGACTCTGGATCCATGGGCGAGCTGACGATGGTGCACTCGCTGACTAATCCGGATGGGACGGATTCTTCTTCGGGGACCAGCGCGGGAGTCTCCGTGGGGGGAACTTTCGTGTGGGTAGCCTGGGGAGCAGAGATAGCTTCTTGTACAGTAGCCTCCGCGCCCCGAGTCGGAGCCTCCCCGCCGCAGGCGGCCATGAGGACCGGGATGATTAGTAAGATGGGTATGATACGTGTAAACATGATCTTCTCCTTATTAAGATTAAGGCGTCGCTTCTACGACCGCCTGTAGTTGTTCGAAAGACCATATCCAGGAGATGCGATTGACGAACGCTGCCAGCGAGAGGCTTTGGGCGCGCAAGGCGCGCACGGCCGCCCCCACGGGATCTTCCACTACGCCTGCCGCGCCGCCTGGTATGTCTGCGTAAGCGCCGTGAAAGGCGAAGTAGGCCTGGTTGAGTTTGCGAATGGGATAACCGTTTTCCACGAAGATATGGCGGCGGGCTTCCATATAAGCCTCAGCTTCTTCGATTTTTCCATCAGTCAGCAGTTGATCTACATGGAGGCGAGTTTCGTGCATTTCTGCCCGGAAGTCGAAGATTGGAAGCTCTGACTCCACGATGGATGCTTCACTGGATTCTGCAACAGGTTGGGGTGGAGGCGGAACGAATTCAGGGTAATAACGCTGGATCAACGCAGCGCGGATTTCTTTTCCAGCGATGTTGGCGGTGGTTTCATTGATGATACGCATTTCTATATTTTTCGTATAACTGGCGCCCAAGGGACGCAAGGTCAGGAAATTGTGAATCCATTCATGGGCAACTACCTCGGCCAGCCAGTTGATGTCCGTGGTCTGGATCACCATGGTGGGGTACATGCCCACCCCGCCGATATTGACTACCAGCGATGAAACATTCAGCGCCTGGTCAACCCGGGTTTCGAGGGCGGCGCGTTGATCGGTGGTGAATTCGTATTGTAGAGAGATATTGGCATCCTGGCGGATTACCTCCCGTGGGGAGACGATCAAGGCCAGCGGTAGAGGGGCTGCCTGGTAAAGCACCGGCGGAATAGATTGTCCACCGAGGGTCAACCCCAGATCAGCGGCGATGGCGTTGAGTTGATACTGAAAGATCGCTTCCGCCAGGGGGGTCAGGTGACGGCGTTGCCTGTAAAGCTGGTCCAGTTGCTTGCGTAGCGGTTGCGAGGCCAGCTCAGGGTTGGTGATTTGAGGATCGGTAAAAAAATCATCGAGATAGCCTTCTGTCTCGAAAATTCGACCGACGAGATCGAGGTAATCCAGCACGATCTGGCTTCGATCATCCGGCGCAAGAAAATCTGTCGTTCCTAATCCGATCTGGGCGAATTTATCGAGCAGGGCGTCCAGCGTCCAGGTGAGGTAATCGAATTCGATCTGGCGTGTGAAGGCGCGCACGCGTTCGGTTTCATCTCCTGGCTCTAGAACGCTTCGCTGCAGAGAGAGGATGGCTATCAACGCGACTAACGTGATGCGTGAGATATGCCTCATCAATGGCCATACAACAGACATAACGGGCTTGATTGTATCATGGAGAGCTTAGAGGAGGATAAGATCAGTTTTCCGTGATACAATAGTATCCGACATACCAGAACGGTTTACAGCCTGGCGGGTTTTATAGAACACACTCACACCCTGGAGGAATTTTCGATGAAATCTTCGACATCTGATCGCCCAATGGTCAACGACAAACGTGAAATCTTTGGATGGGCCATGTACGACTGGGCCAACTCCGCTTTCAGTACAACCGTAGGGACGGTTTTCCTCGGACCTTATCTGGCCTCCCTGGCGGCGGCCGCAGCCCAGGCCTACCCCGATGGCATGGCGCGTTTCCTTGGCATCCCCGTAGCCCCGGATTCGTTCGTACCGTACGGGGTCTCCCTGTCGGTGTTCTTGCAGGTGCTCTTCCTGCCGATTCTGGGAGCCATCGCCGATTATTCTCATCTGCGCAAACAGATGATGCAACTGTTCGCTGCCATCGGGGCGTTGGCGACGATCGGTTTGTTCGTTGTCACCGGGCCGGTGTGGTGGTTGGGCGGCGTCCTGTTCGTGATCGCAAACCTGGCCTTCGGGGCGGCGATGGTTTTCTACAACGCCTTCCTGCCCGACATCGCCAGCGAAGACCAGCGCGATCGCGTCTCTTCGTATGGTTGGGCGATGGGCTATCTCGGCGGCGGCTTGCTTTTGTTGCTCAACCTGGTCTTCTATCAGTTGCACGAAAAACTGGGCGTCCCTACGGGACTCGCCGTACGCATCAACCTGGCTTCTGCCGGTTTGTGGTGGCTGGGTTTCTCATACATCACCTGGGCGCGTTTACGCGCCAGGGCGCGAAGGCGTGAATTGCCGCAGGGCGCTACGTATATCAAAGTTGGTTTCGGCCAGTTGCGACATACCCTCAGTGAAATCAAAAAATACCCCGAGACGCTCAAATATCTGTTGGCCTATTTTCTCTACAATGATGGCATCCAAACCGTGATCGCAGTGTCGGCCACCTTTGCTGCCGCGCCGCTGATTCGCGGCGGGCTGGAACTCGACCAGGGCACGCTCACCATGGTTATTTTGATGATCCAGTTCGTGGCCTTCGGGGGGGCGCTATTTTGGGGAAAACTGGCCGGATGGGTCGGCGCGAAGCGCTCGATACTCATCAGCCTGGTGATCTGGGCTGGCGTTGTGACCTATGCATATGGCGGGATGCAAGGCGAATCGCGCGTGCTCGAATTCTGGATTTTGGGCGCCTTCATTGCTCTGGTGTTGGGCGGCAGCCAGGCTATCAGCCGCAGCCTGTTCGCCCAGATGATCCCTGTTGGCCAGGAGGCCGAGTATTATTCGTTCTACGAGGTCAGCGAGCGCGGCACTTCCTGGGTTGGCCCGTTGATCTTTGGCCTGACGAACCAGGCCTTAGGTAGTTTACGGCCAGCGATCTTGTCGTTGATTTTCTTCTTCGTAATGGGGTTGATCTTGCTGCCCTTTGTCAACGTCGAAAAGGCGATTGCAGATGTCAAACTCCATGACTCAGTCGAGAGGAAGTGAGCGTTCATCCTACGTGCGGGATATGTTCACCCGCATCGCCTATCGTTATGATTTGATGAATCGGCTCATGACCGGGGGACAGGACGCGCGTTGGAGGCGAGAGGTCATCCGGCGCGCCTCCCTTCCCCCCGGCAGGAATCTCGTGCTGGACCTCGGGGCTGGCACCGGTGATCTGGCTTTCGAGGCCCTTCGGCAACATCCCGAGACGACTTCCGTAGCCGCAGATTTTACTCTGGCGATGATGCACGTCGGTCGCCATCGTCGAAATGGTCGCCGCGTGCACTGGTCCTCCGCCGATGCTTTGAAACCGCCTTTTACCGATGGTATATTCGATGCTGTGGTGTCAGGCTTTCTATTGCGCAACGTCCTCGACATTCAGAAAGCCCTGGCCGAGCAATATCGCCTGCTCAAGCCCGGCGGGATGATGGTCGCCCTGGACACCATCCGCCCGCCTGACAATTTACTCTCTCCTTTGATCCGCTTCTACATGAACATCGTCATCCCGGCTTTAGGCCGCCTGTTGACCAGTCAGGCCGATGCGTACATTTATCTGCCAGAGTCGTCGGCCAGGTTCTTGCGCGCTGAGGAGTTGTCAGCGCGAATGGCGGCAGTGGGCTTTCGGGAAGTGAATTTTCGGCGTAAGATGTTCGGCGTAGTTGCAATCCATTGGGGGAAGAAATGAGTCGGCGAGTCAGCGAGTCAGCGAGTCGGCGCCGGTTGGTTGTAGGGATAAGTGGAGCTTCGGGGGCTATGTTGGGCATCCGGTTGTTGGAAGCGCTGCGCACCATGAAGAATATCGAAACGCATTTGGTGGTTTCCCCGGCTGCCTGCCTGACCATTGCCCAGGAGACCGATTGGAAAGTCGCTGATGTGCTGGCGCTCGCCGATGTGGCCTATGAGCACCATGATATCACCGCTTCCATCGCTTCTGGCTCCTTCGATACCGTTGGCATGATCGTCATCCCCTGCTCGATCAAAACTCTCTCCGCTATAGCCAATTCTTACGCCGAAAACCTGCTCGCCCGCGCCGCCGATGTGACCCTCAAAGAAGGACGCCCTCTGATCCTGGTCGTGCGCGAAGCCCCGCTGCACCGCGGTCATTTGCGCCTCATGGATCAGGCCGCCGAAGCCGGAGCGGTGATCTTCCCGCCCGTGCCGGCTTTCTACGCCCGACCGCGCTCCCTCGATGATATGATTGACAACCTTGTTGGTCGCGTATTAGCAAGGGTGGGGATAGAAAACGACCAGTTTTTCGAATGGAAAGGAGGTTGACTCTCTATCTCTGAGGGTATAATGGGGGTTAGAAGTATTGGAAAGGAAAACTCTGATGACAGGTTTTGACCGAATCACATTCGACCCTAACATCATGGGCGGAAGGGCTTGTATTCGAGGAATGCGGATCACTGTAGCTTCGTGAGTTGGAACTGGTTTCGGTATGAAGTTTCTGGCCGAAATGGGTATTTCCCCCAGGATCGTGCTTTGGCTGCGAGAAGCGGGTCATGATGCTACTCATTTGCATGAAGAGGGACATGACCGTTTGTCCGACGAAGACATTCTTGAAAAAGCCCGTCGTGAGCAACGTGTTGTCCTCACACATGATTTGGATTTCGGCGATTTGATGGCTGCCAGCCGAAGCAACCAACCTGGTGTGATCATCAAAGCCGCCCTGCGCGGCGAACCATCCTACGTCTGGGGCGCTGGACAGGATCGGCGTTTGAAGATGATCCTCGAGGTGGCTGGGGAGAGGGTGCGCGGGCGCGCCTTGGAGAATGGCTGCGGCGTGGGGATGTATGTCGAAAAATTGAGCGCTCATTGTGGAGAAGTGATCGGCCTGGAATATGACTTCGAGCGTGCGGTAGCCGCCCACGAGAATTCGCCGCATATTGTCAGCGCCGCGTGTGAGTATTTGCCTTTTCTCGAAGGGACCTTCGACCTGATCCTGAGTCATGAGGTCATCGAGCATGTTGAGGATGACCGCGCTGCCATTGCTGAGATGGTTCGGGCATTACGCCCTGGCGGACGGCTGGTGCTATTCTGCCCCAACCGCGGCTATCCTTTCGAAACGCATGGTATCTATTGGCGTGGGAAATACCAATACGGCAACATCCCCCTGGTGAACTGGTTGCCCCGGAAATGGCGCGATCAACTTGCGCCGCATGTGAAAGTCTATTCGCGGCGGGATGTGATGAGGCTGTTTGAGGGCTTGCCAATCAGGTTTGTCACCCGCGCAATTGTCTTTGGCGCCTATGATAATATCATCGCCCGGTTTGGGGCTTTGGGGCGCGTATTACGGGGGATGCTGCAATTTCTGGAGGGCACGCCGTTGAAGGTCTTTGGCTTATCCCATTTTTGGGGTATCGAAAAAGATAGCAATTGAGCCAGAATCCCAATGGGAGAGCATTTACCTGCCCAATGCCAAGATGATTCCATCTAGAATCGTTTCTACCAAATTGTGAGGCAAACTACTGACTCTTTCGGTTAAAAATTGCCGGTCAAGTGTGACTACTTGAGACACATTTGCTACTGAATCTCGAGGTAATCCAGATATTTCTGCTGAGATAAACAAATTTCCAGGCGCCCTGGCCAGACGTAAATTAGATGTGATCGCTACGCACAAAACAGTGTTTATACGGCTGCGGTTGAAGGCGTCGCCCTGGACAACCACCACTGGACGTCGAAAACCCGGTTCTGAGCCGCGCAGTTCGGGTAGTTCAGCCCACCAGATTTCTCCTTGTTCGATCACCAATTTTCATCCTCTAGCATGTTAGTTTGCATAGAGAGCAATACCGAATCAACGCCAGGTTGCTCATAGGCATACACTTCATTTAGCTGGTTGGTGATAGCTTCGGTATCGTGTCGTTCGACAAACAATCGAACAGCGCGGGCGTAGAGTTGGCTGCGGCTGATTCCCAAGTTTGCAGCCAGATGTTCAGATTTTTCAAATAAGGCGTCTGGTATAGATACGGCTGTTTTCATGCGCTTAGTATAACTCCAGGTTATACCGCGCGTCAAGCTTTTTGCGATCTGAGTTGATCATTTATCACGAAAATCGTATATCCCGTCCACAACAGGCCATTTTTTACCACAACTTGAGCAGATGAGCACCTGGTCAAGTTCATCTAATTGCTCATGCCCACATGCAGGGCAGCGGAAGAACGCGCCTTCGCAGGACAGGATGCCATCCTGTCCTACAGCTCTGGATTTGACAAAAACGCTAGGGGTCAGTTGCCACCAATCCCCCGTCAATTGGGCCAGTGAATCCAGAGCAACTAACCATTTTGCCGGGACGAGGCGCTTGAGCAATCCGATCCGAAAATGGGAGACAGTCAGTTGACGCTCGACCTCGAAATCGGCCTCGCTGAGCCAGGCTCGCACAGCCTTGGGATGGAAGTCGAAATTTAGGGGCGCGAACTCCACTGGCTCCGCTGTAAACGGACTCCAATCTTGCCTGTGCAGAAGATATCGTAAGATGGCCTTGAGATTCTGTTTGTTGGCGAACTCCAGGATGAAGGCGCCGTGAGGCTGCAACACACGGCGGATTTGGGCCAGAGCAATAGGCGCCTCCGCCAGGTGATGCAGCACTCGGATCATCGTAGCTGCGTCGAATAGAGCGTCCACGAAGGGTAAACGATACACATCCCCGGCAACGTAGAGATACCGGTCGCTTTTTCCTAAGCGCTCCTGGGCTTGCTGAAGCTGTGTCAGGGAGTAATCCAGCAGCGCCACCCGCTCGAAGTCATGATAGCGGGGCGTGTTGCGACCAGCTCCGGCGCCAATTTCCAAGAGCAGCTTGCCGCTGGAGGGCAGCAGACGCCGCAAAGCCACCGCTTCGGCCTGGTCTTCATAGGCTCTGCCTCCCCGATCCCAAAAGCTGATTTGGTAATCGGAGCCTTCGTAATCGCAAATCGGGAGATGTTGTTCAGTCATATATCATCCACGAAGGACACGAAGGTTCACTAAGAATCCTTTCGTGTTTCTTCGTGTCCTTGGTGATCTTCGTGGATGTATTATCTCTCGGCTGTGCGCTTGCCGTTGTAGCCGCGCCCCACGCCGCGGTATTTGAAACCTAATTGAGCCATCTCTTCGGGATCGTAGATGTTGCGGCCATCGAAGAGCACTGGCTGCTTCATCACTTCATGCAGCTTACGGCGGTTCAACTGCTTGAATTCGTTCCATTCGGTATTGACGATCAGCGCATCGCAGCCTTCGGCCATGCTGTAGGGGTCATCGTACATGTCCACCGCAGGGAGAATGGGCGCGGCGACCTGCATGGCGACAGGATCATAAGCCCGTACGGAGGCCCCAGCGGCAATCAATTTGTTGGCGATATCTATCGAGGGCGCATCGCGCATGTCGTCGGTGTTGGGTTTGAAAGCCAGGCCTAACATGCCAATCGTTCGTCCGTTCAATTCATTGTTGAGCAGTTCTTCAAGCCGCTTGATTGCCATAGGGCGGCGGTCGTTGTTGATCTCCATAACTGCGTGAAGGAGCTGAGGGTGTTTGCCTTTCTCCTCGGCCATGTGTGTGAGGGCGAGCACATCCTTGGGGAAGCAGGAGCCGCCATACCCCAGGCCGGCGTTCAAGAAGTTGGAGCCGATACGATCATCGTAGCCCATCCCAGTAGCCACTTCGGTGACGTCGGCGCCCAGGGCTTCGCAGATGTTGGCGATCTCATTGATGAATGAAATCTTGGTTGCCAGGAAGGCGTTGGAAGCATACTTGATCATCTCCGCGGTGCGCAGATCGGTGATGATGATGGGCGCCCGAAGAGGCAGGTGCAATTGGGCTACTTTGTCGGCAGCCTCGCGATCCAGGGAGCCAAGAACGGTGCGATGGGGGTTCATGAAATCGAAGATCGCCGAACCCTCGCGCAAGAACTCCGGGCAAGATACAACGGAGAAGGGAATCGAGTCTTTCTGGTGCCGTTTGACGATCTCGGCCACCCAGTCGCCTGTGCCCACAGGCACGGTGGATTTGTTGATGATGATCAACGGTTCGCTCATCGCCTCGGCGATAGAACGAGCCGCGGCCTCGACGTATTGCAGATCAGCCTCGCCGTCTACCCCGGAAGGGGTGCCCACGGCGATGAAGACGAATTCGGTATCTTCGATGCCTTCCGCATAGGATGTGGTAAACGTGAGGCGCTTGGCTTTCACGTTACGCTCGACCAATTCTTCCAGGCCAGGCTCATAGATGGGCATCTTGCCGCGTTTCAGACCTTCGATTTTTTCTTTGCTGATATCCAGGGCAATTACCCGGTTGCCCAGGTCGGCGAATCCTGCCGCGGTAATCAGGCCGACATAACCGACGCCCACAACACAGATTTGTTTCATGATTTACCTCCGAGTATTCACGGGAATTGGATTCTTACTGCCGTTTCCCACCTCGATATTGCATGGTTGTCTGACAAGTTGTTGTAGTGGCTTTCATAGCCCGAAAATCTTACCATAACCTGTACTATTATGCACGAAAGGTTGAGCGCAAGTGCGCCTCACCTGAGTACGACTGCGTCGGAGCGCAGAAGGTCATTTACGAGCGATGACCTCTGTCACTTGTAGATCGGACAAAAACACTCTAAAATAATACCGATAAATCTTATCCGTAAGGCCGTAAAAGGAAAAACTTGTCATGCAAATCACACGTCAGGCTGATTATGCAGTCCGGGCGGTCTATTATCTGGCTACCTTGGGCCAGGGCAATCGGGCGGCAACCAGCAGGATCGCAACTGAACAGCACATACCGCCCTCCTTCCTGGCGAAGATCGTTTCCCAATTGTCCGTAGCCGGGTTACTGCACACTTCACGGGGCGCCCGCGGCGGAGTCTCTCTGGCGCGTGACCCCGGGGAAATCAGCCTCCTGGATGTAGTCGAAGCCATCGATGGGCCGATTTATTTGAATGAGTGTGTTGGCGATGATGGTATGTGCACATTCGATGACAATTGCCCCATGAAACCCGTTTGGTGTGATGTTCAAAGGGATCTGATCGAGCGCTTGAGTTCGACGAATTTTTCAGATTTCTCGAATGGGCAAGAATCCCCCGCGGGATAACCGGGACCAACCCAGGGCTTCGTCCCGAATCTCCTTTTCGAACAGCCGCATCTCTCAACAAAATCGAAAAGCCGACTTTTTCATCCCCTCTTGGCGTATAATCAGTACTTCACGAAAGATGATCCAAGACCCGTCTGCGGGTCGCCCGGGGACGGGCTCCTGATCGTTTTCGTGAACTATTGATAATTGGTCTGGAGGGGATTTCTGTTCAGAAATCCATGAAGCAAATAGGAGGCCGATATGTCCGAATCTCGTAGTGTGCGCGCCCCGCGTGGAACTCGACGAACCTGCAAATCCTGGCTGACTGAAGCGCCGTATCGCATGATCCAGAACAACCTGGACCCCGAGGTGGCCGAACGCCCTGAAGATTTGGTCGTGTATGGAGGCCGGGGTCAGGCGGCCCGAAGCTGGCAGGCCTTCGATGCCATTCTGGCCTCCCTAGTCGAGCTGGAAGATGACGAGACCTTGCTTGTGCAATCTGGCAAGCCGGTGGCGGTGTTCGAAACCTACAGCGATGCGCCGCGCGTGCTGATCGCCAACTCGAACCTGGTTCCGCACTGGGCAACGCAGGCGCACTTCGACAAACTCTGCGCCGAGGGGCTGATGATGTACGGGCAGATGACCGCCGGTTCGTGGATCTACATCGGCACGCAGGGAATTTTGCAGGGAACCTACGAGACCTTCGGCGCGCTCGCCAAACTGCGCGGCTGGGGTTCGCTCAAGGGCAGGTTCTGCCTCACCGCCGGCCTGGGCGGAATGGGCGGCGCGCAGCCGCTGGCCATCACCATGAACGAGGGCGTCGGCCTGATCGTGGAGGTGGATCCCGCCCGCGCCAAGCGCCGCCTCGACATCGGCTACGTGGACACGGTGGTGGACACGCTCGAAGAGGCCATGACCCAGGTCGAGGAGGCTAAAGAGCGGCAAATCCCCAAGTCCATCGGGCTGATCGGCAACGCCGCGGAGGTGTATTACGAACTGGCGGCGCGCGGCATCGTCCCCGACGTGGTCACCGACCAGACCCCCGCCCACGACGTGTTGATGTACGTGCCGGCTGACCTGGGCGTGGCAGCAGCCGATGAGTTGCGCAAGTCCAATCCGAAGGAATATGAGAAGCGATCCATGGCCTCGATGGCCAAGCACGTTCAGGCCATGCTGGAGTTCAAGCGAAAGGGCGCGGAGGTATTCGATTACGGCAACAACCTGCGCCAGCGCGCCTACGACTACGGCGTGACCGACGCCTTCGAGTTCCCCGGCTTCGTCCCGGCCTACATCCGCCCGCTGTTCTGCGAGGGCAAGGGGCCGTTCCGCTGGGTGGCGCTCTCCGGCGACCCCGAAGACATCTATCGCACCGACGAGGCGGTGATGGAACTCTTCCCCGACGACGACCACCTGCGCCGCTGGCTGAAAATGGCGCGCGAGAAGGTCCCCTTCCAGGGGCTGCCGGCGCGCATCTGCTGGCTGGGCTACGACGAGCGGGCCGCGGCCGGGCTGATGTTCAACGACCTGGTCGCGGAGGGCATCGTCAAGGCGCCCATCGTCATCGGGCGCGACCACCTCGATTCCGGCTCGGTGGCCAGCCCGAACCGCGAGACCGAGGGCATGAAAGATGGCAGCGACGCGGTCTCCGACTGGCCGATCCTCAACGCCCTGATCAACGCCGTCGGCGGCGCGACCTGGGTCTCGTTCCATCACGGCGGCGGCGTGGGCATCGGCTACAGCCAGCACGCCGGCCAGGTCATCGTGGCGGACGGGACGCCCGAGGCGGCGCGGCGGCTGGAGCGCGTCCTGACCACCGATCCCGGCCTGGGCATCGTCCGCCATGCGGATGCGGGGTATGAACAGGCGATTGATGCCGCGAAGAGGCATGGGATCAAGATGCCGATGTCAGGCTTGTAGATTGTTCTTCTGCGAACAAATATATGGGCACACTATATCTTGTAGCTACACCAATTGGGAATTTAGAAGACATCACGCAAAGGGCTTTGCGGGTGTTGAGCGAGTCGCCCTTGATCGCGGCCGAGGATACTCGCCAGACGCGTAAGCTGTTATCTCATTATGAGATCGAACCATCGCAAGCGATTCTCAGCTATCATGAGCACTCCAGAGAGAATCAGCTAGAGAAGATCATTGCTGCTTTAGGGGCAGGGGACGTGGCTCTGGTCTCTGACGCGGGGACGCCCGGCGTCAATGACCCTGGCTACGAGTTGGTGCGCGCCGCGCTAGGGGCCGGATACAAGGTCAGCCCCATCCCCGGCCCCAACGCCCCCCTGGCGGCTCTGACTGCTTCTGGATTGCCATGCGATTCATTTCTCTATCTGGGCTATCTACCGCGCAAGGCGACGCAGCGACAGCGCGCCATCGAGGAAGCGGCCTCGCTTCCGTACACGTTGATCTTCCTGGAGACGCCTCACCGCCTGTCAGACGCCCTGGCTGATCTGGTTTCTATTCTAGGTGATCGGGAGATCGCAGTTGCCCGGGAGATGACCAAGCTGCATGAAGAATTCTACCGAGGGAGAATCAGCGGGGCGATCGCCCACTTCACCGCTCAACCCCCGCGCGGGGAGATCACCCTGATCGTCGCCGGGGCGCAGCCCGAGAGCGAAAAGTGGACTTCGGCGCGCTTGCGTGAGGAAGTTGCTCTCGCCCTGGAAGCGTGTGAAAAGCCCTCTCAGGTCGCACGCCGCCTGACGACAGCATCCGGCTGGGCGCGCAACGATATTTACGCTCTTGTGACCGAGTTACGGAATCGAATTACCCCTGATGAGGAGTTCTACCATGAACCTGGATGACATAAGCGCTTTTCGGAAATTAGATCCACAAAGTATGCTCGCTGAAATCAATGGCCTGCCCGATCAACTGGATCGGGCCTGGGAATTGGGCAAATGCCTGCCTTTGCCGGCGTGGAAAGGCATCTCGCGGGTGCTGATTGCCGGCATGGGCGGCTCGGCCATCGGCGCAGACTTATTGGCTGCCTATATCGCCCCGCTTTGTCCGATACCGATAGTGGTGCATCGCGACTACGATTTACCTGCCTGGGCGAAAGGCGTAGAAACCCTGGTGGTCGCCTCTTCTCACTCTGGCAACACCGAAGAGACACTTTCGGCCTTCGAGCAGGCGGTAGAGAGAGGGTGTCGTATTTTGGCCATCTCGAGGGGGGGAAAGCTGGCCGCTGCCGCTGGAAGAGCAGGCGCTCACTTATGGTTGTTCGAACACAGAGGTCAGCCGCGCGCTGCGGTGGGATTCTCGTTCGGGCTGCTGCTGGCTGCTTTCAGCCGCCTGGGCTTGATCCCCGATCCCGAAGCAGACCTCGAAGACGCCATAGCAGCCATGAAATCTCAGCAGGCGTATCTCGAAGCGGAAATCTCCACCACGGAGAATCCGGCCAAACGTCTGGCCGGGCAACTCGTAGGACGCTGGGTTGCTGTGATGGGCGCAGAAATCCTTGCCCCCGTCGCCCGCCGCTGGAAGGGACAGATCAGCGAGTTGGCCAAAGCCTGGGGGCAATTCGAGTTCTTACCAGAAGCCAATCACAATACCTCTGCCGGAGTGGTCCATCCCGAAGAGGTCCTCTCGAAAACGTCCGTGCTGTTCTTGCGCGCTGAGTCTTATCACCCCCGTAACAAACTGCGTGTGAGCCTGACCAAAGAGATTTTCATGTTGGAGGGTTTGGGGACAGACTTCTTCGACGCGAAAGGGGAGACCCCCCTGGCCCAGCTATGGACGGCGCTGCATTTTGGGGATTACTGCGCTTACTATCTGGCGATGGCCTATGGCGTGGATCCCACGCCTGTCGAAGCGATCGAGGGGTTGAAAGCGCGTATGAAGGATCAATCTTGATATAATGCGCTTGAATGTTGGAGGCGAGTATGTTCGATTCGATCGAATCCCGTCAAGAAGGCGAAGAGCGGGTGCGGCGAGAGGGACGGCTCCCGCCTGGACAGTCGCTGACCTATAAATTCCCGGTGCTTCATTATGGGCCAGTGCCCCCATTCGACGCGGCTACCTGGGATTTCCGCATTTGGGGGCAGGTCGAAGAGAAGATTTCCTGGGATTGGGCTTCTTTCAACTTGCTGCTAAAGACTCGCTTGAAAATGGATATCCATTGCGTCACGCGTTGGAGCAAATTCGACACGCTATGGGAAGGGGTCTCTGTGCGCATGCTGGTTGACGAGGGGTTTATCAAACTGCTTCCTTCGGCCCACTTCGTGATTCAACATGCCGAATATGGCTTTACCGCCAACCTGCCTGTAGAGATAGTGCTACAAGATAATTTCTTGTTGGCGACCCACTTCGATGGCGAACCCCTATCCCCCGATCACGGTTACCCTCTGCGAGGTGTGATTGGGCATATCCCGGAAAGAGATGACCTCGAAACCCCATATTTCTGGAAAGGGGCGAAATGGCTACGAGGATTAGAGTTCACCGAACAGGACCGATTGGGCTTTTGGGAAAAGGCCGGCTATCATAACCGGGCAGATGTATGGAAGGAGCAGCGTTTTGCTTGATTCCCAAAGGATTCCAATCGGAAATCGAAGGGATTGCGAATATGGCTGACAAACGCATCTTGATCGTCGAGGATGATCGTGATAATACGACTCTGATCCGTTTGCTCCTGGAGCGCGAGGGTTTCGATGTGCTCACTGCCGATAATGGCGAGAAGGGCCTGGCGCTGACGAGAAGCAAAAAGCCCGATTTGATCGTCCTGGATCTGGATATGCCCGTCATGGATGGCTGGCGGATGATCGAGAAACTGAAGAAAGGCGCTAAAACGAGAGACATCCCCATCGTCGTAGTCACCGCCCACCTCCTCCACGACGAACGCTCCAAGGCTTTCGAGGCTGGCTGTCAGGGATATGTTTCGAAACCTTTCCAGGTCAGGGATCTTGTTGCTGAAATCAAGCGCTGCTTATAGTTTCACCGCTTTTGCACGATCCGCGCAATCCTTTTGAAACCGCGAAGCAGCGCAGAGTGTGAAGGTCTTCGCGGACTCGAAGAAATCCTTCGCGTGCTTCGTTACTTCTCGATGAATCTTTTCGGGTTCGGCTGGAGGCCGTGCTATGGCAACAGCCGATGAATCTCGTAGGCTTCGAATTTTAGATAGATGCGTTCCAGGTTGGGACAGTTTTTGACCGTGTGGTCATACGGCAGCACGACGTGAGTGACGCCCTCGGCGGAAAGTTCGGCGAGCGCCTGGCAGCCTGCGCCCTGGTAGGGGGCCTGATACAGCCTGCCCGCCATGCTGACCCGGCGATACCATTCCAGAACATCCACATCCCGATAGGGAATAGACTTGAATTCCACGAACACGGGCAGCCCCGTCTCTAAACGGAAATCCTGCATGTGGAGCGGAATGAGATAATTCTGCCCTGAAGCTCCGTTTTCTTCTGCGAAGGCCATCATGGGACGGTCGAGGCTGTTGGCCTTTTCTTCCTGGTTTACAGAAAATATCCCTGCCCCAGCCAGCGCCAGCAGAATCGAAAGGATTATGCAGATCGTCAGAACTCTCCTTTCGTTGCGATGGAGGGCTTCGCCAAAGCGGTTATCTATCCACACTACCATTTTGCCAATGAGCACGCTCGAAGACAGAGGTGTCAACACCGCGGATAGACGCCAGGGGAAGATCAGAGCCAGTGTGTCGCTCTGTGTGAATATCTGTATGATTGTCAACACTACGGCAACGATGAACGGGAACCATAACAAGGCGCCCACTCGCCTGCCGCGAGCAAAATAGATCGCCGCTGCGATCAAAGCTATTTTTATGAGGACAGTGTAATCCCACCACAGGGCTGGCAGAGCATGGTGCGGAATGCGAAACTCCACCAGTAACTCGCGAGCGCGGTTGATGATATACCCTGCGGTGGGTTGGAACACCAGGAGGGTATGCATTAGGATGGGAATCACACCCATCAAAGCAAGCAGCCCGATCAGGGCTGGCTGACGGAGTTTTCGCTGTTCCCACAGCATGACGCCCAGATAAACGGCTGTCAGGACTGCGGCGCTCAACAAATAGGTGGGGTGGACTGTTGCGGCGAGCACCAGGGGGATTACGCTCCAGTACGCCCTGCCTTGCAGGAATAGATAGATGGAGAGCAACAGCAGAACCCCGAAAGTGCTTGGCTGCAAAACCTCTCCGAGCAGACGCTGGCCCGCCACCCCGCCATCGAACAGATAAGCCCAATTTGCGCCTAATGCCCGAACGAATACGAACCGTAGCGCGGCAGCGTTCAGGCCGGTGAGCAGGGTAAGAAAAACCCAGCGAGTCGTGCGGCTGCGATAGATCCCCCAAAGCTGATCTGCAATCCCCGACAGGCTGAACAGATAGACGCCAGCCAGGATGCCGAAGTAGATATAAAAGATCGGTGGCCAGGCGAACAGGCGATAACTCAGAAACACAAGCCAGGTGAATACCGGGGTGGGGTCGAGGGTGTTGGCTAACCAATCTTCATCGAGGAAGCCAAATCCCGCCTTTGCCAGCCCGTGCAGAAAATATTGGTTTTGATTGGAGGTATACAGCGGCGCCTGGGAATATGCCAGCGTAAACATTCCTATCCATAGAACCCAAAAAACCAGGCTTCTACCCAAAGCCTGGTTTTGCTCAGAGGGGATCATCATGCGATAGATTCTATTCATGATCGTCTACTGTTAGTACTTCACGAAAACAGGATCGAAGACCCGTCCTCGGGTCGCCCGGGGACGGGCTTCTGAACTTTTTTGTGATCTA
>VGOC01000028.1 GCA_016865865.1 Chloroflexota bacterium | reverse complement strand
AGCCGGTTCGTGCCGTTCTTGATAATGCGCACACTTCCGCAGACTCGACAACGGTAGGTGATCGTTTTCTGTATCATATCTCCATTCTATCACCACTTACTTTTGTACCACCACCCATAAATCTTATGGTTCGTCACAATGACCACGCAATCCGCGGCGCGAACTGCTTCCATTGCACCACTACACTGTGCATTTCGAGACCATCGTGGGTATGCAGGCGCGGAATGTACGGATCGTGGTATTCGACCAGCGCGCCCTTCTTCTGAAGCAAGCCGATCACATCCAGCGCAGGCGATTCGCGAATGTCGTCAATATCCGGCTTGCGAAGTCCCGTGCGCTCTTTACGGGGTAGGCCGCGCCCAACACCAGGCACCGGGCGCCCTTCAGCGTCCGTCCGCGCGCGTTCAGCGCGTCGAGTATCCGGTTGACCACATAACGCGGCATGTTGGTGTTGATATCCGAGGCCAGCTCGATGAAACGGGCGTTGTACTGGAAGGCTTTCATCTTCCAAGAGAGATAGAGCGGGTCAATCGGGATGCAGTGCCCCCCCAGCCCCGGCCCCGGCGTGAACTTCATGAAGCCAAAGGGCTTGGTGGCGGCGGCCTCGATCACCTCCCACACGTCCACGCCCATCCGCTCGCACATGCCAGCCCTGAGCGCCAGTCGAAGGGATCGCCAGCTCGTTGACCAGGCCGATGTTGATCATGCGGAAGGTGTTCTCCAGCAGCTTGGCCATCTCAGCCGCCTCGGCGGTCGAGACCATGTGGACCTTCTGGATCGCCGCGCCGTACCAGGCCGCGGTCACCTCGCTGCAGGCAGCGGTGATGCCGCCCGCCACCTTGGGCGTGTTCAACGTGGTAAAGTCTTCCCTCCCCGGGTCAACTCGCTCCGGCGAGAAGGCCAGGAACCAGTCCTCACCCACTTTCAATCCCTTCTCCTCGCCCAGCTTGGGCAACAGCACCTCGCGCGTGGTACCGGGATATGTGCTCGATTCAAGCACTACCACCATGCCCTTGTGCATGTACCTGGCCAGCTGCTCGATGGCGGAAATGATGAAAGACATGTCCGGGTCGCCCGTCTTGCGCAGCGGCGTGGGGACGCAGATGCTGACCGCGTCCATGTCCTTCAACACCGAGAAGTCGGTGGTGGCCTTCAGTTTCCCGGCTTTGACCAGTTTCGCCACGGTCTCGGTGGTCACGTCCGGGATGTAGGAGGTGCCTTTGTTCAGCAACTCGATCTTGCGCGCATCCGGGTCGATGCCGGTGACGCTGAACCCCGCCTCGGCAAAGACAACCGCCAGCGGCAATCCCACGTAGCCCATGCCCAGAATGGCAACGCGAGCGTTATGGCGCTTGAATTTTTCGATCAAAATCTGCTTCAACTGTTCGCTCATATTTCTTTTCGCCTACTCTCCATGGCCTTTACACCATCAGCACCACCTGCCCCTCCCAGCGGCGCCACTTGCCGTGGTGCTTCTCCAATATCTTGCGCCCATCACCCTGGGAAGGCAAGGCCAGTCCACTCATCAAGGAGGCGATGCCAAGCGAAATTAACCACCATCGAATGGCTTTCGAAACAACCAACGCGCCAATGCACCACTCGCATTGACATCCAGCAGAAATTTCATCTATGCTGCAATCCGATCGTAAACAACTTCACCAGCGATCAAATGCTGGGCATACGATAGAGCCGCTTGGATATCCTCCTCTTCGAGTACGGGGAAATCCTCCAGTATCTCCATGCGGGTGGCTCCTTTGGCCAACAGTTCCAGGATCATCTCCACTGAAATACGTAAACCACGGATTACTGGCTTACCGCCCAAAACCTGTTGATCGAAGGTTATTCGCTGCATCAGATCCAACATAACGAACTCATCCTTTCCGATAGATTCACGACCAATTTCTACCACATATTAACAGACCGTTCCGCTCCTCCATAATTCTACCCCATGCTCACCACCTGCCCCTCCCAGCGGCGCCGCTCGCTGTGGCGCTTCTCGAGGATCTCGCGCCCCTCGCCCTGGGAGGGCAGGTTGCTCATCCCCACGCGCTCAGGAATTCGATTGAGTTTCGCATCTCTTCTGCTGGTTTAGATGCAATCAGCCTCAAGAGCCGGCGCATAATCTCACCCACTGAATAGGCTTGCTGGCGAGCCAAAATGATTCCGGCGTGCGACTTGCCTTCAGAAAGATACCGTGTGTGCAGATCGTAGAAATCGCCGACGTTAAAACTGAAGAGCACACTCCCGTTTGTTGTGGCATAGTCCAGGTGTTCGGCATCATCACGATCAATCATGCCGACTTCCAGAGCGGTGATCGCATCTAGCCCACGAGTGCGTAATGCCTTCACCAAGGCCTCCTGCATCGAGTCCTCATCGAAATAAAGGCGTATTGTCATGGACGCGCCACGCGGCTCTGGCCGTAGAGTTGTTCCAACCGCTCAGCTACTTGATCCTCTTGTGCAATATCTTGGTCAATTTCTTCGCGGTTCGCGTGATAGTATGCCAGCGCAGCATGCACTTGAGCCAATGTCAAGTGTGGAATCTCAGCGGCGATTTCCTCAGGGGTCAGCCCCAACTTATACCAGCCCACAATGCGCCGCACCGTGACGCCTGTCCCTGCAATCCGCGGACGTCCACCGCGGATATTGGGTGATCTTGCAATTAGCGTTCCAATATCGGTCATCACTTCGGTAACCATATTCACACTCCTTCCACCAGTGAAGGGGCACCACACTGTCTCTTAGAAAGCGTTTTGAAATTCTGATTTGCCACAGATAAACACAGATGGACACAGATTTCTTGATGAACGTTCTCGCTATTTTGGCTTTTATCAACCATCAGTGTTCATCCGCGTTCATCTGTGGTTATTTTCCAAACACTCTCTTAGCGCAACCCCAGCCAGTTTTCCAGCATTTCCCGGGCGGCTTTCCATTCAAGCCAGTCATCCTCTTCTTCCATCACGGAACGACTCAAAGACTGGCGTTGTTCCGTAGAAAGATCACTACTAATCAATAAAGCAGATCGCTCATGAAGGAATTTCTCGAACTGTTGAAAATTCAACCCGTACTTATGTTCCATTTGGCGAACTTCTTTTTGCAACCCATTGACCTGCCGCATCACGTACTCACGGACAAGTTCCTGGATCGCCTCGTTCTCTGAGGAGAAGATATTCCGTCTAACAAGAGGCTCTATCAAGGTAGACATTTTTCCTGCTCGCTTTCTTGCACATTATCCAAAGGTTCCTCGATTTTACCATGCACCATTACTGTTCTCACCACCCAGAGAACCATACCTCACACTCGCTTCCCAATCTGCAATCTCCAATCTGCAATCTGCAATCTGCAATCTCCAATCCCCAATCCGCAATCCCCACCCCCCCACCTGCCCCTCCCAGCGGCGTCACTTGCCGTGGTGCTTCTCCAATATCTTGCGCCCCTCACCCTGGGAGGGCAAGGCCAATCCACTCATCAAGGAGGCGAGGCCAGGCGAAATCAACCACCCTCGAATGGCTTTCGAATGCGAATTTTACGGCCAGAGGCGATTATGATAGCCCCCGATGCCAATTCTTGGCTATGGTTGTTCAGAATATATTCCATCAACGAAAGACGTTCCACACGAGGCAAGTTCTCGATGCGTAATAATCCTTTGTGCTGTTTCGCTTCCCGCCAGATCAATTCTTCGAAGTCTTGATCTGTAGTGACAATAATGCGACTTTCCCTCACCGCCCATTCCAAGACTTCGTTGTCTCCCATTCTTGGATCAACATCTTCGACCAGAAGCACATCATGGCAATGATCCAACAACCAACGCGCCAATGCGCCACTCGCATTGACATCCAGCAGAAATTTCATCTATGCTGCAATCCGATCGTAAACAACTTCACCAGCAATCAAATGCTGGGCATACGATAGAGCCGCTTGGATATCCTCCTCTTCGAGTACGGGGAAATCCTCCAGTATCTCCATGCGGGTGGCTCCTTTAGCCAACAGTTCCAGGATCATCTCCACTGAAATACGTAAACCACGGATTACTGGCTTACCGCCCAAAACCTGTTGATCGAAGGTTATTCGCTGCATCAGATCCAACATAACGAACTCATCCTTTCCAATGGATTCATGGCCAATTTCTACCACACATCAACCGACCGTGCCGCTCCCCCATATTCTACCCCATACTCACCACCTGCCCCTCCCAGCGGTGCCACATGCCGTGGTGCTTCTCCAGGATCTTGCGCCTCTCGCCCTTGGGTGGCAGGCCGATCAGCTCCATACTTGCCCTGAGTGTTCCCCTGAGCACTTCGACTTCGCTCAGCGTAAACTCCGTCGAAGGGTTACCGAAGGGCCCGCATCCACAATCACCTTGACCCGGTCGCCAAAGAAGACGCGCGGCTCCCAGCCGATCAGCCGCCGCGTCTTTCATGGCGTTGACATTGTGAAACGGTATCTGGTAGGGGGGGACCCTTGGCTCAAGCCTGGGCTAGTTCCGTTTCGAGTATCACCGGGAAGGTTAAGTATTCCAGGACCTCGGCTTGCATCCGCTCGATCTCGAGTCGGTAACCCCCGCTTACCGCCTGGAATTCCTCCGGCCGGGCAGTTTGGCGTAAACGCATTAGCAACTGCTGGAAATAACCAATCCGTTCTTGGGTTACCTTGAGTTCTTGTTCGTCCCTGATCATATTACCACCTCCACAATGCCGCGCAGTGAGCCATCCCGTTTGAGTTGCCAGTGAGCCACGAAACTATCCAAACTCTCGCCGAGTATCAATTGGGGGCGTACCCAGAATATGCTGGCGCCATACCTGGCTTGTGCGATGGCATGATCGAATAATCCACGTGACTCGGGTGGACACCCTTCTAAACGAAATGAGTCTCCCATCACCAGGATCACATCCACATCGTTCGGTTCCGGCTCGTTTGTAACATAACTGCCAAAGACGATCAAGCGCTGCAGATGACCCGTTCGCCGTGCAAGCTCGCAAATATGGATCGAAACCGATCAGGCGCCCGTCTCACGAAACCGATCAGGAGCCCGTCCCCGGGCGACCCGCGGACGGGTCTTGGATCTTTTTTGGGCCCCGCGGACGGGTCTTGGATCTTTTTTGGGCTAACCGATCAGAAGCCCGTCCCCGGGCGGATCGAAACCGATCAGGAGCCCGTCCCCGGGCGACCCGCGGATGGGTCTTGGATCTTTTTTGGGCTAACCGATCAGGAGCCCGTCCCCGGGCGACCCGCGGATGGGTCTTGGATCTTTTTTGGGCTAACCGATCAGAAGCCCGTCCCCGGGCGACCCGCGGACGGGTCTTGGATCTTTTTTGGGCTAACCGATCAGGAGCCCGTCCCCGGGCGACCCGCGGACGGGTCTTGGATCTTTTTTGGGCTAACCGATCAGGAGCCCGTCCCCGGGCGACCCGCGGACGGGTCTTGGATCTTTGGGCCCCGCGGACGGGTCTTGGATTTTTTTTGGGCTAACCGATCGGGAGCCCGTCCCCGGGCGGATCGAAACCGATCAGAAGCCCATCAGGTCCGCGCCCAACATGAGCAGAGTCATCTGGCGGCGGCGGTTCTTCATTCCAATAAGCGTAGAACGACGTTTTGGCATAGTGACCCCTCTGGAAAGTGAGACAGAAGGCGCTGCCATTTCTCGATTTACGATTGGCGCTTTCTCATGATATAATGATTTCAGAAAAGAGTAAAAATGTACGCTTTATTGAAACCCATTCCCGTTCGTCAGGAACTCCTTGAAAGGGGTGCGATCATCTTTACGCCCCAGGATTTTCAGCGAATTTTCCGATCCACCCCCTCCAGGACAAAATATTTCCTGGAAGAATACACGCGCGGCGGGTTATTTTTGCGGCTGAAAAAAGGGCTGTACACATTGAAAAGCGATCTGCCTCCCGAGGAGGAAATAGCGAACCTGCTCTACCGGCCTTCCTACATCTCCCTCGAATATGCGCTGGGAACTCATAATATCCTGATGGAAATGATCTACTCCATTACTTCGGTCACCACCCAGCCGACACGCACCTTCGAGGTGGAAGAAAGGACCTTTTCCTACTTTACGATCAAGAAAGAAGCCTTTGCCGGTTACGTCCCGATCAAGAGAAGAGGACGAACGATCCTGATAGCGGAGCCGGAAAAGGCCCTGGTGGATTATCTCTACTTCGTCTCTCTGGGCAAGAAACCCAAAAACGATCGCCTGAACACATACACCCTGGACGCAAAAAGAGCCCAACATTATGCCAGCCTGTATCAAAGAAAAGGTCTGGATAATCTACTCAAGGAGATTTTATGATCGCCGATGAAGCCCTCAAGTCGCTTGCCACCAAACTCCAGACAACAGAACTCAACCTGAGGCGGGAATACTTTCAGCATTTGTTCTTGTCGTATTTCTACCAACAGCCGCAGACGGACCAGGTCTATTTCAAAGGTGGCACGGCGCTGAGGGTCCTATATAATAGCCCTCGTTTTTCGGAAGACCTCGACTTCAGCTCTTCTGTGAGCGAGTTTCACGCTATCGAAGAAGCGGTGCTGGAGGCGCTGGTAGCCATCAGCCGGGAGAATATCACTCCCAAAGTGGAAGAATCGAAGAAAACGAGCGGGGAGTATCTGTCCATCATTTCCTTCCGCACCGAAGATCACAGCCCGGTTTCGATTCAGACCGAGATTTCCCTTCGAGAAGGAGAAAAGGCGGGGGAGGCGGTGACGATTGCTTCTGATTTCATCCCGTCGTATACGATCATCGCCCTGATGCGGGAACAGCTCGTGGACGAGAAGATTCAGGCGCTTCTCACGCGAAGGAAAGCTCGAGATTTCTACGACCTCTATTTTATCCTCCGGGCGAACCTGCTCCCAACTCGAAAAAAAGATGTCCTGTCACAGGCAATGGAAACGTTGAAACAATCCAACATCAATTTCGAGAAAGAACTGAGAGAGTTTCTACCCAAAAGCCACTGGGCGGTCATTCGGGATTTTTCCGCGCATCTCGAGAGGGAGATCGAAAGATTTCTGTAATACGAGTGGCCTGCTGCGTTGCGCCTTTGGCGGCTTCCTGTTTTTGGTTGGCCAGGTCGAAGCGGCGGCGCAGCTCCTCGGGATTATTGACCGTGTCGTCCAGGCTGTCCAGCGCGTAGACCGCCCCGGCGGCCAGCAGCTTGCCGGCCACGACCGCCAGCAGGGAATGAATTCCCCGGCTGAAATCTGAGGTTGGCTGAAGCCAACTGCTGACGGCAGTCGGATTTATCCGGCTTCGCAGATCAGCCCTGCGATGGATCGCTGGGCGGGGGAGGGCCGAGAAGTTACTGACCTGTTTGGCCAGTTCCTCACGCGTGGCGGAATAGCTCTCAGACACGTGCATTATTCTCCGCCTTCTTCCATTATCCCCTGCAATCGGCTGACGGCCTCCACGAATTCCTTTCTCTCCGGCTTGATGCAATGTGTTCACTGCAAAAACTCAACAAGAGAAGGCGGTGCCACATGCCGTGGCGCTTCTCGAGGATCTTGCGCCCCTCGCCCTTGGAGGGCAGGCCAAGATGAAAATCAAGAATCCATAAACTCCGTAACACTGACGCCGACTTCACGAATGATTGCCCGTATTGTTCCTTTGCGAATGTTCTTGCCTTGGTGGCGTGGCACAGGCATGGCCCGGCCATCGGAGTCCCGAACCCATAGTTCGTGGGATCCTTTCCCTTGACGATAGAAGCGGAATCCCAGTTTGCTCAATCTCCGCACAACCTCTCGATAACTCAATTCCCGCAATTCAGTCATCTCAGGCCACTCCAACCGGAATGGCTACTGTCATTCGAGTCTCTGGCGTCATCTCGATCTCGTTGAAGCCCAGATTTTCCCCTCGTTCAGCGCGATAGGCTGCAATCAATTTCACCACATCTACACAGTTGAAAACAGCTTCTTCGATGGTGTCACCTTCGCCAAAGGCGCCCTGTATTCCCGGCACAGACGCAAGATAACCATCATCAACACTTTCAAGAACAACCGATATTAGAACAGCGCGTGTATCCATTTGAAATCTCCTATCCGGCGGCTCGATGCTGCCATCTACTGCTCGCGTCACTCCCTACTTCCTATCCCCTGCTCACTGCCTGCCCCACCCAGCGGCGCGGCGTGCCGCCGTCCCGCAGGGTGCTTCGCGAAGGCCTACTCGGTGGTGCTTCTCCTGTATCTTGCGCCCCTCGCCCTGCTCCACCGTGAAAGAGACATCCTTGGAGATGACAGGGGGCATGAGGGGATTTTCGATTGACGATTTGCGATTGACAAAGAAGCAATCTGCTTTGCAGGAGGGTATCTTGCGAGCCTTCTCGTAAGAAGGCAATCATGTTACGGCAGGTTCTGCAGCCCATCCAGGAGTGGGTATATCAACAACAACCATTGCTGCATCGGCTTCGAATGGCACTTGGGTCGCAAGCATATCTTGAGCCCCCGCTTTTAAGGATTCAATGAGTTTTTCCTTCGTTCTTTCTTGAGCATTCACACCGGCCAGATCCAATAACCAACCTATCCACCATCCCTCACTATATTTGATAACCGCTCGATACTTCATGATTCACCTCACAAAGGGGATACCTAAATCCTTGCAGATCTTTCGCGCTAATTCATCAACGATCTCTTTGTGGCGCGGAATCTGCGTCGTGAAATTGCCTTTCTGAAAGATGCTGTGTCGCTTACCTTCTCGTAACAGGTAAGATCCATGGATCTTCAAATGCTTGATAAGCTGACTCCTCTTCATAGCCGAATTATAGCATTCGAAAAACCCGAACGGTTTCGCGCCCACTCAATCGAGGAAGTTCAGGCATAGATCTCCACCTGGCGGGTTTCGATTGTCAAGGGCAATCCCTGTTCTGCGCGTACTTCCAGTGCCCCGCCATCCTTTCCCCGTGCTCACCACCTACCCCTCCCAGCGGCGCCACTCGCTGTGGCGCTTCTCGAGGATCTTGCGCCCCTCGCCCTTGGTTTGGTATTTCACCTGGCACGGGGCAGCGAGTCGGTGGTTGCTGAGGTTGGGGGACTTCGCAGGAAAAAATTCTCAGAATAACCGTGTTTTTCCCACACTACAATGTGGTTACGCTGGTATCATCTCAATAATATGGGGGGCGGGGGGTGTGCGGGCGGCGAAGCCGCCCGCACACCCCCCATCTTCCCCCAAGTTTTTGAGAAGATACTATCTCCGAGTAAATTCGTGTAATTTCCCGCGCTCCGCCATTCCGACATTCCCAGCGGGAAAGCCAGCCTAATTGCTTTGTATGATCCGGGGTCGTGCGCCCGTGTATCCAGGTGAAGGGCGAGAGCCTGTGAAGGCCCCATGGCGTATTCGGTGACGGCGCCCGGCAGGGGATCAAACAGCTTGTTAAGGGAAAACTCCCTTCATAAAACCGCTTTTCTGGATATTCTCCAACTCACCGAGAAAATGAACAGGAGATGACCGATTTGTCGCCATCAGAACCCAAACATGATTGTCCGATGTTGTGGTATTATAATATGTCATGCAAAATAGGTAACTGCTCAGTCATCGAACGGATTAGCCCGAAAAAAGGGTGTGCGAATGGGGCGTAGCCCCCTTCGCACACCCTTTTTTCGGGAACTTCCCCGTTTGGCTGAGTAGTTACCAAAATAGTATGTATACAGGTTGCGAGCCTATATAGGCATTTGTACTGAAACGGCTGAGAGTGCGGTAAAAGTCAAGAGTGAAAAAAGGCCAACCATAGCACCTTGTCGAAGGGTTGCCACTTTTTTAGGACGAAAACTGCATGGCAACTACCAAGGAGAGATGGGCAATCGCTTCAATGTGCGCTGGCTGGGAAGCCGCATCAGGCATCAAATGGGACCCGTTGCGATCAGGATGTACGACAAGTTCAACATCACGATCAATCAAAAAGACCCAGAATACCCCCATATCTGGGTTTTGATCGGGGGAAACCCCCACATCTGGCTCCTCGGGTAGGACTCGAACCTACAACCTAGCGGTTAACAGCCGCCCGCTCTGCCGATTGAGCTACCGAGGAATGCGGGGAGGATTATATAACCATGCCCATGCAGTGTCAAGGAAATTCTCGCCGCGCGTTCTGGTAAGCGAGTTAAAAAAGCACCTGCCACAGAGTGAGGGGGGCACCCTGGGGCAGGTAGCTATTTTATAGCACATCATCGAAAAAAATGCAAGGGGTTTCGCGTTCGTGTAACCAGGATTACGGCGTTGTGGGCGTCGCTGTCGGCGACGGCGTATCGGTCGCTATGGGCGCGGGGGCGGTGGTATGGGTAGCCGTGGGAAGCGGTGTGTTGGTTAAGGTCGCCGTTGGCAGGGAGGTGCTGGTCATCGTGGGCGTCGCCGTGGTGGTCGGAGTAGCGCTCGGCGCTAGCACCACGATCTTGACCCAGAAATTCCCATACGCCCCTGCGCCCGTGCCAAAGACGATATTATCCGGCGAGCGCAGCTTGTAATAACCAGTATAGGCGCCTGGAGAAGAGGGGGCAGTTAGTTGGACGGAAATATCCACGGTCGCGCCTGCGGGTACTGTCCCAGACGTGAATTGGGAGGCGCCTGGCGCGTTCATCGGGTCGCCGCCGTCGAAAATCAGGCGATAGCCAGAGGTCCAGTCGCAAACACCGATATTCTTGATCCGCCAGGTTTTCGTGAAAATAGCGCCTGCGATGAGCTCAGTGTTATCTGGGATGGTGACATCGTCAATGAATTGCGCCCAATTGCAGGGGATCAGCGCGTCGGTTGGCGCCAGCCACGCCGTATTGGTGGGCTGCGGCATCGTCGTGTTCGCAGGAGTAGCGGTTCCCTCTGGCGTGGCTGTTCGAGTAACTGCTGGAGTCCAGCCCGAGGCGTTTTGCGTCTCCAGGATGGCCTGGGTGAGCCTGGCTGACACAGTCTGGCGGGCCAGCGTAGCCATCAGCCCCTTGTCTTGAATACCAGCGCCGGGCATATTACAGCCGGCCAGGAAGACGATGAATAGCAGCCCGATGATGAACAAACAAAACCGCATCGAGTGTGTCGTTCTCATAAACCTTCCTCTCCATCCCAATTCCTGAGGCGTATTTATAGATACCCCAATACTACGAGATTCGACGCCGATAGTCAAGTGAACGCGCGCTGCTATGACCCAAATCCCAACCCGCGTTCTTTCAACGAAACCCAGCGGCCGCTGCCAATGACCAGGTGATCCAAAACCTGCACATCGAGCAGCCTCCCCGCTTCGATCATGGCGCGCGTCACGGCAACGTCATCCGGGCTGGGCGTGGGGTCGCCGCTGGGATGATTGTGCACCACGATCAGCGCAGCAGCATTCCGGCGCACCGCCGCCCGGAATAACTCCCCCACCCTCACCTGGGAAGAATTCAGAGAACCCTGGTAGACCTCGACGATCCCCAAAACCCGGTTGCGAGTATCCAGCAGCATCACCCGCAGATGCTCCTGCTCCAGGGCGCTCATCTCGAATTGCACAAGAGCCGCAGCGTCAGCGGGGCTGTTGATCGTTGGGCGCTCCTCGGGGGATTCGAGGGTCAAACGGCGGCCTAACTCGATTGCAGCCTTGATCTGCGCGGCTTTGGCCGCGCCGATGCCATGCTGATTGCAAACTTCTTCATACGAGGCTCGATGTAAACCCGCAAGACCCCCGAAGGCTTGCAGCAGGCGTTGGCCGACTTGAACGGCATTCTCCCCGTGAACGCCAACCCTCACAAGGATCGCCAACAACTCGGCATTGGAAAGCGCCTGCGGCCCCAGGCTTGCCAACCGTTCGCGCGGGCGCTCGCTGGAGGCTAGATCAGTGATGCGGTAGGTTATGGTTTCTTCATTCATATCGCTTTGGTAACTACTCAGCCAAACGGGGAAGTTCCCGAAAAAAGGGTGTGCGAAGGGGGCGCAGCCGCTTTGCGTTCGCACACCCTTTTTTCGGGCTAATCCGTTCGATGGCTGAGCAGTTACTCGCTTAGTTGATATATAGTTGCCGTTAGCTCACGGTTGGTTATATTATACCAACAGGTTTATACAACAAGAAGCAGAAAAACACAAGCAACCTGGCGAAATTAAGCTATAATTGTTCCCATATCCAGGAGCGAGACTATGACCTTCGACCCCTCATCCCTCAGCAATTTCATGCTCTTTCTGACTGCTTGGGGCGGCGCCTTCATCGCAGCCCTGTGGTTGAGCCTGATCGTGTGGACCTACCGTGATATTCGCGCCCGCGCTCGTGACCCCCTGGGGCGTATTCTGGCTGTGCTGGTTGTGGCGGTGCTGTTCCTGCCTGGCATCGTGGTCTACCTGATCTTGCGCCCCCAACGCACCCTCGATGACGAATATCAGCACACTCTGGAAGAGGAAGCCCTGCTGCGCTCCATCGAGGATACGCCCGTCTGCCCGGGATGTGGACGCCGCACCAAAGAGGCCTGGAAAATCTGCCCGAACTGCCAGACCAAGCTCAAGAAGACCTGTCACCAGTGCGGCAAGCTGATGGAACTGCCCTGGAATCTCTGCCCTTTTTGCGGGACCCCCACCCCAGGGATGCGGCGCGACGATCTGACCCTGGAGGAGGCCCTCGAACCCCTGGCAGTGACTACTCCCGAAGAAACGTCCGAGGAAGGGACCTCGGAAGAAAAGTAATCCCTTTTACCGTTTGATATTCAGCGCATCCCAGCCGGCGTAGCGGCCCTCGTCGCCCAGGTCGCCCTCGATTCGCAGGAGTTGATTGTACTTGGCAACCCGGTCGGAGCGGGCGGGCGCGCCGGTCTTGATCTGGCCCATGTTCAAGGCCACGGCCAGGTCAGCGATGGTGGCGTCCTCGGTCTCGCCGGAGCGATGGGAGGTGACCGCACGCCAGCCGGCGCGCTGACAGGTTTCTACAGCCTCGATCGTCTCGGTCAATGAGCCGATCTGATTGAGCTTGACTAGCAGAGCATTAGCAGCTTTCTCTTCGATTGCCCTACGGACACGCCCAGGGTTGGTGACCAACAGATCATCCCCCACGATCTGAGCGCGATCGCCCAGTTCTGCGACCATCAACTTCCAACCTTCCCAGTCATCCTGCGCCAGGCCATCCTCGATGGAGACGATGGGGTATTGATCCACCCAATCCTTCCAGAAAGCGACCATCTCTTCGCTGGTCAGTTTCTTCCCCTCGGTACGCAGGTGGTACAGGCCGGAGTCGCTTTCATAGAACTCGGAAGCCGCCGGGTCGAGCGCAATGGCGACCTGTTCGCCGTAACCCGCTTTGTAGCCGGCTTTCTCGATGGCCTCGAGGATCACTTCTACCGCCTCGGCATTGGCCTTGAGCGCCGGAGCATAACCGCCTTCGTCCCCAACCAGAGTCTTGTAACCGCGCCCCTTGAGCACCGCTTTGAGGGCGTGATAGATCTCCGCGCCCCAGCACAGGCCTTCGGCAAAGGAGTCTGCGCCAAAGGGCATGACCATGAATTCCTGCGCATCCGTGGATTGCCAGCCGGTATGCGCGCCGCCGTTGAGGATGTTCATCATCGGCACAGGCAGAACGTGAGCATAGACGCCGCCGATATAACGATATAGGGGCAGGCCCAACGAATTCGCCGCGGCTTTGGCAACTGCCAGGCTGGCGCCCAGGATGGCGTTGGCCCCCAGGTTGGATTTATTCGGTGTGCCATCGAGATCCAATAGAGTCATGTCAATCGCGCGCTGGTCTATAGCATCCCACCCGATCAATTCCTCGGCAATCGAATTGTTGACATTCTCGACCGCCTCGAGCACCCCCTTGCCGAGATAACGCTCTTTGTCGCCATCGCGCAGCTCCAGGGCCTCGTGAACGCCGGTCGAGGCGCCAGAAGGAACGGCGGCGCGGCCCCAACTGCCATCCAATAACTGTACTTCGACCTCGACCGTGGGATTGCCACGCGAGTCGAGGATTTCTCGGCCTAAGACAGATATAATTGTTGTCGCTTCCATGAATAACCTCTTTTGTTTTCAACGCAAGGGTGCGAAGCCGCAAAGAAAAAATAAAAGTTACTACTCAGCCAAACGGGGAAGTTCCCGAAAAAAGGGTGTGCGAAGGGGGCGCAGCCCCCTTCGCACACCCTTTTTTCGGGCTAATCCGTTCGATGGCTGAGCAGTTACAAATAAAAAAACCTTTGCGTCTTTGATCCTGGCGGCTTTGCGTCAAGCTTGCTCTGTTTGTAAAGAATATACTTCCTCGAGGAATTCAGCCATGAAATGGCTTGCCCTGAAAGGGGGCATCCTCGCCAAGCCTGAAGTATAATCCATTTGCCAGGTATCGTCAGTACTTCACGAAATCACGATCAAAGACCCGTTGCTTCGGTTCACTCAGCACAAGCCTCGGGTCGCCCGGGGACGGGCTTTCGATCTTTTTCGTGATCCATTGATCGTTGAGATTTTCGTCATGTCGTGATGCCGAAGGCATATCACACACCAGGAGACTTAATTGTTTATGGAGAACGACCATACCCTCTTCCCAGATCCGCGGGATCGAAAGCGCTATTACTTCCACGCAACCCCTACCCGGCGTGTGGTCAAAGCCATTTTGCAATTCCTTTATTGGTTCATCTCGGATCTCGAATTCATCGGGCCGGAAAACCTTCCCAAAGAGGGCCCGGTTGTGCTGGCCTGCAACCATGTCACGAACTACGATGTCGTCCCAATGCAACTCAGCATCCCGCGCACATTGTTCTATATGGCCAAGGAAGAACTCCATCGCAACCCGATCATGGATTCCATCTTGCGAAAGTGCGGCGCTTTCCCCGTCTACAGAGGCGCCAAAGATGAATGGGCTAAACGCCACGCCGAAAAAGTGTTGGAACATGGTCAGGTTTTGGGCATGTTCCCCGAGGGGACGCGCAGCAGAGGGCGCGGACTGAAAACAGCAAAAACCGGCGTAGCGCGTATTGCGCTAAAAGCCCATTGCCCCATCGTCCCGATGGCGGTCGTTGGCACACACAAGATGTTCGAGAATTTCCCCAGGCGGACGAAGATCACCGTCTCGATCGGAGAGCCTATCTACCCGCGCCCCGATGAAGGGCCGTTAGAGCTGACCGATCGGGTGATGTTTGCCATTGCTGGTATGCTCCCCCCGGAGTTGAGGGGCGTCTACGCCGAGAAACCGCCCGGGTACGGCGTTTGAACGTATCACGTGTCACGTGTCACGTTTTCCTTGATCGCCTTGATGAAACACACAAATAGAGGATGGGGACGTGTGGGGCGTGATAGAAACTCGGGGTGGAATTGTGTGCCTAACATGAAGGGGTGATCGTCTAATTCGGCGATTTCGACCAGCCGATCATCGGGGGAGAGGCCTGAAAAGCGCATCCCCGCTTCTCGCAGCGCATCACGGTAAGCATTCTTGAACTCGAAGCGATGCCGGTGGCGCTCAGAGATGGCATCGGTTTTGTAAGCTTCGGCAGCTCGAGTCCCTGGCTGAATTCGGCAGGGATACAAACCCAAACGCATCGTGCCGCCCATGTCGGTCAGGTCGCGCTGATCGGGCATCAGGTCAATGACCGGGTGGGGGGTGGCCGGATCGAACTCGGTCGAATTGACTTGATCCGTCTCTAGGACATGGCGGGCAAACTCGATCACCAGCACCTGCATCCCCAGGCACAAACCCAGGTAAGGGATCTGATTCTGGCGCGCATAACGGGCGGCGTGGATCTTGCCCTCGATGCCGCGTTCGCCAAATCCCCCGGGGACAAGGATGCCATCGGCCTCTCGAAGCAACTCAACCCCCCGTCCTTTCTCCAGGTCGGAGGAGTGGATCCACAAAATTTCGTCCTCCACCCCCACGGACAGGGCGGCATGTCTGATCGCCTCACGAACACTCAGATAGGCGTCATGCAGCTCCACGTATTTGCCCACTAAGGCGATCTTTACCCTGGGCTTCTCACGACGCAATTCCATGACCAGCTTCTCCCAGGCTCGCAAATCCGGTTTTTGGCGCGTCTCAAGCCCCAGACGGTCTAAAAGGATTTCAGCAACCTGTGTCTTTTCGATCAGCAGCGGGACTTCGTAGAGCAGTTCAGCCGTCGTCATGGGAATCACGGCGCGGCGTTCGACATCACAAAAGAGCGCAATCTTATCGCACAGCTCCCTCTCGATAGGATAATCGGATCGGGCGATGATCATATCCGGCGTAATGCCGATCGAGCGCAATTCCCGAACGGAGTGTTGGGTGGGCTTGGTTTTCAATTCGCCTGTAGCTCCGATGTGCGGCACCCAGGTGATATGAATGTAGAAAGTATTTTCTTTCCCCTCGTCCCCGCGCATCTGGCGCAGAGCCTCGAGGAAGGGCAGGCTCTCGATATCGCCCACCGTGCCGCCGACCTCGACGAAAACGATCTCCGCGCCGGTGGTCTTGGAGACCATGCGGATTCGGCGCTTGATCTCGTTGGTGATATGGGGAATCACCTGGATCGTGCCGCCCAGGTAATCTCCCCGGCGCTCCTTGGAGATGACTTCAGCATAAACTTGCCCCGTGGTTACGTTGCACACTCTATTCAAGCTGATATCTACGAAGCGCTCATAATGCCCCAAATCCAGGTCGGTTTCGGCGCCATCGTCCAGGACATACACCTCGCCGTGCTGGTAGGGACTCATCGTGCCGGGGTCAACATTGATATAGGGATCGAGTTTTTGGATGGAAACCTCGAACCCGCGCTCTTTCAGCAAGCGGCCAATCGCCGCGGCGGTGACGCCTTTGCCGACAGAACTAACCACACCGCCGGTGAGAAAAATATATTTGGTATTCACGAGTTCGATAATTCAGGTTCCCCAAACCATGCTTTATCCGACGACGCGCGCCAGATCCTCCGCCGCCCGCCGCATCTCCAGGAACACCAGGCCTAATTTGGCGTTCTCACGGGCCAGAGCAGTCAGGACAGCTTCCTCGCCGACGGCAGCCAGGAGCACATAGCCCTGATTCCCATGGATGTAGACCTGTTCGAGCATGCCCCGATTCAATTCGCTGGCGATGCGCTCGCCAAGGCTCAACATGGCCGCAGACATGGCTGAAACCCGATCCTCTTCGACTTCGGCAGGCAGGGCGGAAGCCATAATCAGGCCATCTACGGAAACCACCGCTGAGGCTTCGATTTCGGGAGAGGCTGCCTGCATTTCTCGCAGGCGGTCAACCATCAGTTGAGTTCGTGACTTGGTCATTGTTCTTTCCATTCCCGTGGTAAGTATTACACCGCAAAGCTGGCTTCGACTAACACGGCGACAGGTTTTCCACGCTCAGTAAGTATCACTGGCTCTCTACTTACGTCCCGTGCATACTCTTCAAGCGGAGCAGTGGCCTTTGCCATTTCGAGTGTTTTCATAGGTCGCTCACCTCCACCGTCGGCTGATACATCAATTGCTCATCCACTGTGTCCTAAAAAGTCTACCATAAATATTCGTCAAGTGCCAGTTGACCCGCTAAAGCCTCCATGTTAGACTGATAGATCGCTATGCGCCGCGTATTTTGCCTGGTATTTACCGTGATTCTAGCCCTTGGGAGCCTCGATCTGACTCGCGCGCAAGAGGAAGACGAGGCGCCCCAAGGGGGCATTCGCGCGCCCTCGGCGGGCGAGGCCCTGCAAGGCGATATGCCCATCATCGGCACGACGGCCATCCCAGGCTTCGAGGCCTGGGCTTTGAGCTTTGCCTATGTAGACGACAGTACCGGAACCTGGTTCCTGATCGCCGAGGGGACGACGCCCATCGAAGAGGATGTCATCACCCATTGGAATACGACCACGATCACCGATGGCAGCTACCATTTGCGGCTGGTCATTGATCTGGACAAGGGGGAGATGGTTGAATTCGTCGTTCCGAACGTGCGCATCCGCAATTACACGCCCGTCGAAACCAGCACACCCACGTTGACGCCCACCATTGATCCCGCCAGCGCATCGGCCACGCCAACCCCTACTGCGACGCCCATTCCCCCCACGCCGACGCTGTTGCCCACCAATCCCATCGAAATCTCCAACCGCGACTTCGCCAATTCACTGTCGCAGGGGGGAATGACTGCCCTGGTCATCTTCCTGGTGATTGGGCTATATGTCTCGATTCGCAGGACGTTTCGATAGCGATGAAATTCTTCAGACGGATCAAAGATATTGCAACTCCTGACGCCTCGGGAGCTTTCTTGATCGTTGGCCTTGGCAACCCCGGCCAGCGGTACCGCCATAACCGCCACAATATCGGCTTCATGCTGGTGGATAAAATCGCCGAACGTCTGGGGCTGACTTTCTCGCGCGTGCAGCATAAAGCCCTGGTCGCGGATGGCCGATATCGAGGCAAGAAGGTCATCCTTGCCAAGCCCCAAACCTACATGAACAACTCCGGGCCATGCGTAGGCGCGCTGGCGCGTTTCTATAAGCTGCCCCTGACGAACCTCCTGATCGCCTACGACGATGTTGATCTGCCCTTCGGAACCATCCGCATCAAACCCTCCGGGGGTTCTTCTGGACAAAAGGGGATGGCTTCCATCATCCAGCAACTGGGCAGCGAGGAGTTCCCCCGGCTGCGCCTGGGCATTGACCGTCCCCCCGGCCGCATGAGCACCCCGGATTATGTGTTGCAAGATTTCTCGGAAGCTTATGCGGAAGAGTTAGCGATCTTCCTCGAACGGGCAACAGATGCGGCTTTGGCCTTCGTCACAGAGGGCATCGAAGCAGCGATGACGCGGTACAACCGCGGGGATCAGTGAACAGTAGGAAGTGGACAGTAGTCAGTGATCCGCTCACTGACTACTTCTTACTGACCCCTGTTTGCTGACCACTGTCTACTGGAACACACCATGCTGGCGCGTATTCTCTACGCCATTCAGGAACTGCCTGCCTTTCGAGAACTCATCGAGGCGGTTCAGGCTGGCACGGATTTGCCCAACCTGACCTTGCCGCGCGCGGCGCGCCTGCCGGTGCTTTCCGCGCTGCACAAAACGCTCCAGGCGCCGATCCTCTTCCTCACCCATCGAGCTGATCATGCCCTGACTCTATCCGATGAACTGAACCTGTGGGCTCCGGATTCTCCCCAACTCCCCTTCCCCGAACCGAATCCCCTGTTCTACGAAAACACCCCCTGGGGCGCCAACACCCGCCGCGACCGCCTGATCGTCCTCACAAAACTGGCAATCCCACAAATCCCTGGAATCCAACCTCCAACCTCCAACATCCAAAATCCAATATCCAACCCCCACCCCCCCATCATCCTCGCCCCCGCCCGCGCTGTCATGACGCGCACGATGCCCCGCCGCGACTTCATCAAAGCCACCCAGAAACTCAAGCCAGGCCAGGCGACCAACCTCGATGATCTGGCGCGGCATTGGGTCAGCCTGGGATACGAAGTAGTCAACACCGTCACCGCCCCAGGGCAGTTCGCCCGCCGCGGCGGCATCCTCGATGTATGGCCCCCCGCGGACACCTTCCCCACCCGTCTCGAATTCTTCGGCGATGAAATTGATACCCTGCGCCATTTCGACCCCGCCACCCAACGCACCACCGGGCAGAACGACCTGCTGCTCATCCACCCCGCCCGCGAATTCCTCCAACCTCCAATATCCAATATCCAATACCCGTTATCTGAATTCCACATCCCCCTGCTCTACCCCCACCCTGGCAGAATCTTCGATTACCTGCCACGCAATGCCCTGGTGGTCGTGGATGATATCGAAGCCTTCCGGGAGACTGTGCTCTCCATCGAGGAACAATCTCTGTCTTTGCGGAAGGATTATATCGAGGAAGGCATCCTGGCGGAGGATTATCCCGTTCCCTATTTGACCAGCGACCAGATCGAGGACTCGCTACCTCCTGGCAGGGCCCTGTTCTTTGGGCCTGCTACCGCCTCCGAGGACACTGCGCCTCCCCTGGTCAAGAGCTTCACGCCCAACCCCCGTTTCGGAGGCCGCCTGAAACCCCTGATGGAGCAACTGGCGCGAACGATCACTCGAGGCGAGACGGTCATTGTGGTATCCCGTCAGTCTGGCCGCCTCGAAGAACTCTGGGATGAGAACTATCGCCCGACATCTGGAGTAGGGAATGAGCCAACGTTCATGTATGGCTCGCTGGCCGAAGGCTGGGCGCTCACCACGGCAGATGAGACCACCCTATACCTGTTCACCGATGGGGAGATCTTCGGGTGGCAACCTCCCAAACCGCGCCGCCGCTATCGCCCTGTCGCTGAGGCCCCTGAAGCCGAGTACGCCGATCTCCAACCAGGCGACTGGGTGGTGCATATTGATCATGGGGTGGGAAGGTTCATCGGGTTGGTGCAGCGCGCCATCGAGGGGGCCGAACGCGAATATCTGTGCGTCGAATATGCCGAGAGAGATCGCCTCTTCGTCCCTGTGCAGCAGGCTGACCGCCTGACCCGCTACATCGGTCCAGATAGCCGCCTGCCAACGCCCACTCGCCTGGGCGGCCCGCAATGGACAACCATCAAAGTGCGCGTCAAAGAAGCTGTGGAAGACATGGCCGAGGAACTGCTCGATCTCTATGCCCAACGGCAGGTGGTCACAGGATACGCCTTCAGCGCCGACGCCCCCTGGCAGCGAGAACTCGAAGCCAGCTTTCCCTATATCGAGACCGAAGATCAATTGCGGGTGTTGAGGGATGTCAAAGCGGATATGGAAGCCTCGCGCCCGATGGATCGGCTGATCTGCGGGGATGTGGGTTTCGGCAAGACGGAGATCGCCTTGCGGGCGGCCTTCAAAGCTGTGATGGGTGGCAAGCAAGTCGCCATGCTGACGCCCACCACCGTCCTCGCCCAGCAGCACTTCCATACCTTCCGCCAACGGCTGGCGGCGTTTCCGGTAGAAGTGGAAATGCTCTCCCGCTTCCGCAGCCCCCAGGAGCAGAATGACATCCTGTTCCGTCTGGCGAAAGGGGCCGTTGATATCGTCATCGGAACGCACCGGCTGATCTCGAGCGATGTCGAATTCAAGGATTTAGGGCTGCTCATCATTGATGAAGAGCAGCGCTTCGGCGTGACTCACAAAGAGACCATCAAGCAGATGCGCACGGAGGTGGATGTGCTCACGCTGACTGCCACGCCCATCCCACGCACGCTTTATCTGGCGATGACCGGCTTGAGAGATATTTCCACGCTGGATACCCCGCCCGAGGAGCGCCTGCCGATCATCACGCATGTCGGCCCCTATTCGCCGCAGTTGATCCGCAGGGCGATCTTGAGGGAATTGGAGCGAGGCGGGCAGGTATTCTTCGTCCATAACCGGGTGCAGACCATTGGGGCGATCAAGAGTCAATTGACCAGGCTGGTGCCTGAAGCGCGTATCGCGATCGCCCATGGCCAGATGCCTGAAGCGGAACTGGCGCAACGAATGAACGAGTTCAACGACGCCCAAATAGACGTGCTGCTCGCTACCTCGATCATCGAGTCGGGGCTGGATATCCCCAACGCCAACACCCTGATCGTAGATCGGGCCGACGCCTTTGGATTGGCGCAGCTCTATCAACTGCGCGGCCGGGTGGGGCGCGGGGCGCAACGCGCTTACGCTTACTTCTTCAAACACCAGGAATGGACTCCCACGCCCGAGGCGAGTCAGCGCCTGGAAACCATCGCCGAGAACGTGCAGCTCGGGGCGGGGTTCAATGTTGCCATGCGCGATCTCGAAATCCGCGGGGCTGGCGATATCCTGGGCACACGCCAACACGGATATATCGCCTCGGTGGGATTTCATCTCTACACCCGCCTGTTGGCCGAGGCTGTCAAGGTCAAGCGCGAAAACCGCGGCCTGCCGTTGGACGCAAACGATCTCATGTCGAAAGTCCACCGGCCGTTGGTGAGTGTGGATCTGCCGCTGGATACGACCATCCCCAGCCATTACGTCCCCGATCTGGATATGCGCTTGACGCTGTACCGTCGCATCGCCGATGCCCAAACGCTGGAAGAAGTGGACGCCCTGGCCGAGGAATTCCAGGATCGCTTTGGGCTGCTGCCTCAGCCAGTGAAAAACCTGCTCATTCAGTTGAAGATCAAAATCCTGGCTATCGCTGCAGGGGTCAGGAGCATCAGCCATGAATATGGGCAAATCGTGCTGAGATTCCCTGAGGGGGTGGAACCGCCTCGGGCGACAGCGACCAACGCCAACCTGCGCGCCGGGAAGTCCGCCCTGTGGGTCGAGTCGAATGCCCAAATCGAGGATCAACCTGAATTGTTGGTCAGCCTGCTCGAAGAATTGATCTCATCCACGAGTTTTTTTCAGTGAACACATGATGTGAACTCTTCGTAACTGCTCAGCCATCGAACGGATTAGCCCGAAAAAAGGGTGTGCGAAGGGGGCGCAGCCGCTTTGCGTTCGCACACCCTTTTTTCGGGAACTTCCCCGTTTGGCTGAGTAGTTACAACTCTAAATCGTCTTTGACATAAAACCGCGGGGACGGTATAATCGTCGGTCGGCTTAATCAGATTAGAAAATCGTATGGAGAGTAGGATGATGGTAACACAAACGAAAAGCATCGAGGAGCTCAACCCCAAGGACAGGCTTAGAGGTACGGTGGTTAAGATCATGCTGGCAGGCGTTGTCGTGGATATCGGCCTGGAGGTTCCTGGCGTAGTCCACATTTCACGGATACAAAGAGAACCGGTCAATCGCGCAGAGGATGTCGTCAAAGTCGGTCAGGAAGTTGACGTCTGGGTTCGGCAGGTTTTTCCTGAGCGCAAGCGCATCGAATTGACCATGATCGAGCCATTGGGGTTGGAATGGCGCGAGATCAAGAAAGGCATGGTAGCGGAGGGGAGGATCACCCGTCTCGAGAAGTACGGCGCTTTCGTAGATATCGGCGCCGAGAGGCCGGGATTGGTGCACATCAGCGAGCTGGCGCATGGCTTTATCGACTCCCCATCGGATGTCGTGCATGAGGGGGATGATGTGGAAGTGCAGGTTCTCAGCGTCAATCGTCGGCGCAAACAGATCAAGCTGAGCATGAAAGCCCTTCAGGAGCCCCCGCAAAAGGCGGCCAAAAAGGTAGAGCAGGTCATCGTCGAAGACGAGGGGCCAGAAGAGTCGGTTCCCACCGCCATGGAAGCCGCCCTGCGGCAGGCCATGGAGCGTTCACAGAACGGTGAAAGCAAGACTAATAACAAGAAAAGCAAGAAGTCTTCCTCGATCAATAGCGAATTAGAAGAAATCTTTGTTCGCACGTTGAAACAGGGACAGTAGGACTGCAAGCGGTTTACTACAACTCTCCTCTTAGCGAACAAAACCCCGCCTGATAAGCGGGGTTTTTGCTTTTTTCTTTCGAGTCACTGAAAAAAACTACGGGTAGAGGATTCGGGAGTGAACTCGCTTTCGCTAAACCGCCTGCGGCATCGGCGTGCCGCCGTTTTTCTCGACCGGCGACGGGAAGATGGCTTCGAACTCCTCGCGCGTCAAAGTCTCGACCTCCATCAGCTTTCTGGCAACGGCATCGAGCTTGTCGCGGAATTTCTTCAAGATTTCTTTCGCCTGCTGATAAGCCTCGCCGACAATACGTCGAACTTCATCGTCTATTTGCTCGGCGACTGATTCGGAATAATCGCGCTGTTCAGATATCTCCCGGCCAAGGAAGATCAGTTCTTCCTTTTGACCATAAACGATGGGGCCGAGGCCCTCGCTCATCCCCAAACGGGT
Source organism: Chloroflexota bacterium (assembly GCA_016865865.1). Lineage (GTDB taxonomy): Bacteria > Chloroflexota > Anaerolineae > Anaerolineales > UBA11858 > NIOZ-UU35. The sequence goes on along the minus strand of VGOC01000028.1, from coordinate 11,239 downwards.
GACCATGGTTCGGGCCATGCGAGTCACACGCTCGAGGTCGCTGGAAGCTCCAGAAGTAATATCATTGAAGACCAACTCTTCGGCGGCGCGCCCACCCAACAATCCGACCATGTCGGCGATGAGCTTCTTTTTGGGCATCAGTGTGCGATCATCTTCCGGCAAGATCAGGGTGTACCCGCCAGCCTGCCCACGCGCTGTAATCGAGACTTTGTGGACAGGGTCGCCCTCGGGCAGGGCGTTCGTGACCACTGCATGTCCGGCTTCGTGATAGGCGATGATGCGCTTCTCGCTATCACTGATCAAGCGGCTCTTGCGTTCAGGGCCAGCGATGACGCGTTCGATGGCTTCCTCGAACTCCTCCTGGCCGATCACTTTCTTATCACGGCGAGCGGCCAGGATGGCGCCCTCGTTGACCATATTCTCGATATCCGCGCCTACGAAGCCGGGGGTTGCCCGTGCTAAAGTGGTCAGATCTACGCCGCCATCCAGGGGCTTGCCGCGCACGTGAATTTTCAGAATAGCTTCACGGCCGCGCACATCCGGACGATCCAGTATTACCCGTCGGTCGAAACGTCCGGGACGCAGCAGAGCCGGGTCGAGGACATCGGGACGGTTGGTAGCCGCTACGATGATGACGTTGGTATCGGTATCGAAGCCATCCATCTCCACCAGCATCTGGTTGAGGGTTTGCTCACGTTCGTCATGGCTGCCGCCCAGCCCTGCGCCGCGCTGGCGACCAACGGCGTCTATCTCGTCCACGAAGACGATACAGGGCGAGTGACGCTTGGCCTGGTCGAAGAGGTCGCGCACGCGGCTGGCGCCTACACCCACGAACATCTCCACGAACTCCGAACCAGAGATCGAGAAGAAGGGCACACCGGCCTCCCCCGAGACGGCTTTGGCCAGGAGCGTTTTGCCGGTCCCTGGCGGGCCGACCAGCAGCACCCCCTTGGGAATACGAGCGCCCAGAGCGATGAATTTTTCGGGTTCCTGTAAAAACTCGACTACTTCTTCTAACTCGACCTTGGCTTCTTCCACGCCGGCGACATCTTCGAAGGTCACAGTGGGTTGGTCGCCGGTGAACATGCGCGCGCGAGATTTCCCAAAGGCCATGGCTGCATTACCGCCGCCCTGCGCCTGTCGGAAGATAAACCAGAACATGGCGCCCAGGAGAATCACGGGGGCCACATAGCTCAAAATTGTCACCAACCCCACCCATTGACTGGGCGGCTGCACTTCGATTTTCACATTTTCCGGGTTCAGTTCCTCGGTTGTAACGCCGAACTCCTTGAGCTGTTCCACAAGTGTCGAGGTAGGTTCTTTGTACGCAAGACCCCCGGTCGTTTCTTCGCGATAAATCACGCGCATCTCATTGTCGTCGCTGACGATGCGGGCAACTTCGCCACGTTTGATTTGCATCGCCAGATCGTTGATCGAAAGCGCTTCCTGAGTAGTCGAATTCTGACGGTAATTGAAGAACAACAGAATCGCAATCCCGATGATAAATAGTATGTATATGAACGATGATCGATTTCTAGACGAATCCACAGATACCTCCAAACCTTTCCAAAAGGTAACTACTTAGCCAAACGGAGAAATTCTCGAAAAAAGGGTGTGCGCAGGGGGCGTAGCCGCTTTGCGTGCGCACACCCTTTTTTCGGGTAAATCCGTTCGATGGCTGAGCAGATACTCCAAAAGCCAAAATTGGCGACCAGATTTTACCATTCTATCGCCCAGGCAGGTAGTTGTTATGACAAAATGATTAAAAAAATTAACACGCTTCTTATGTTGGGAACTGGAATACCAGGGATTCCATGATTCGGGCCATCTGCCCAGATAGCTCCCGCCGATCAAAATGTCCTTTCACATATCTGCGGCCATTTCTCCCCAGCCGCTTCCCCTCTCGAGGAGTCTTTGCCATGGCGCGGATAGCAGCCGCGAGCGAGTCCGCATCGCCTGGGGGAACGAAGCTGCCAGCCTCGGCGGATTCCACCACCTCTCGGATTACACCGTCAATTGCCAGGATCACCGGGCGGCCAGCAGCCATATAATCGAAAACCTTGTTGGGGTAAACGGTCTTATACATCTCGATGGGCTTGAGAATAGCGATACAGGCATCCGCCGCTGCCAGCGCTTTCCCCATTTCCATTTTCGGCACGGAGGGGATGAAATGCACGTTGGCAAGCCCCATCCGCAAGGCGCGCTCCATCAAAGCGGGTTTTTCTTTGCCGTCGCCAAGCAATACGATCGCGATGTCTGTCAGTTCACGAAGCTGATAGGCTGCATCAAGCAGAACATCGAGGTCATTGGACATCCCATGTGCGCCGGCATATAAAGCGATGAACTTGCCTTCTAAGCCATGGGCTGCCCGAAATTCAGCACCATCTGCTGTGGGATCGAACATGCCGGGGTCTGCGCCATTGGGCACCAGGGCGACATGCCTGCCGCCTCGATCCTGAACAGGCTCGATAAAGCCCGGAGAGTTGACCACGATTCGATCAGCGCGGCGATAGAGAAACCGCTCCAGCCATTGCGAGGCGCGAATGAGGATGGGGTTTCGCAAGACCCCCACAGCAATTGCAAAAGCCGGCCACAGATCGCGTACCTCGAAGAGGAAAGGTACTCCTTTAATTCGCGCCAGCAGCCAGGCGGTCACGCCCTGGAAGATGGGCGGCGAGGTGCCCCAAACCAAATCCACATCCCGCACGCGCAGACCAATCATAAAGGATGACGCCATGAAACTGAAGAAACTGAATACGCGATGGACGAAAGAGCGATGCAGGGCAGAGTAGGTGTAGGCGCGCTGGATCACGACCTCACCCCCACCCCCCGCCCCTTTGCGTTCGCTCAAGGGCACCCCCCTCCCCCTCTTCGTGCGCGGAGCCCCACAGGGGTGCTTCGCGAAGGGGGAGGGGGGCGGGGGGGGTAGGGGTGAGTCGCCCGTCAAATAACTCACCGGGCTGGCGATCACGGTGACGCGATGACCGCTCTCCCCTAGATAGCGTGCGATTTCGTGGTGACGGGTGCCGCCGGGCTCATCGAGGGCGGCAAAGGCCTGGTGGATCAGTAGAATGTGCATGAGGTGGGTCGGTTGTCGGTAAATTGGTGGATTGGTGTTGGTAATGATGTTCGAGATTTTTCCTGACGATTATTCATCATGCGGGAAAACCCATTCACTGGTGAAAGTTATTGGTAAAGGGCTTTCAGCAATCATCGAACAGGATAACGCGGGTGCTTTCTGCCCATAGGTCGGCGAGACCCAGCCCCAGGTTGGAGAGATAGAGCCTGAGCCATGGAGCAGTTCACCAGCGCGAACCAACTGATAACTGGCCACTGACGACTGACCGCTGATTTTCAGCACAATCCAGCCATAAGGAGATAACAATTCGATCTTCGATTCCGAATCAGTGATCATCCATTCCCAATCGGGCAGCAGCCAATGGAGACGACCGAGGACGGACGACGGACGACGGGTGACCGATGAAAGTTGATCTTCCACTACCCACCGACCATTGGCGTAGGCGGTCACAGCCCGTTGGTGGATGACACCCAGGCGGCGATAGCCTTCGTGTCGGGCAACCAAACGCTGCCAGGAGCCATCTTCGGCAGTATCGTGGGCGACGATCTCTGCTTGAGCCCAACCCAGGTAGAGGAAGCGTCCAGCGCGGGTCATCTGGTCGCAGCTTTCAACCATCACGGTATTGTGAACGGCGGTGTGAGTCAGGGCGTTATCCCAAGGCGGTTCGGCATTATAGAGATACGTTCCTGCGTCTTGAGCGACGTTCAACCCGCGCCACCACAGGTCGAGGTGAAGCTGATCGGCGTGGCCGGGGCGGTCGCTGAAACGGGCGGCGCGCAAATAAGCCCAGGAGCGTGGAGCATGAAGTGTGGAGGGGGAAGTGCCACGTGCCATGTGCCATGTATCATGTTCCACGTTCTTTGTTGTGTCGCTTGACACCTGGCACTTGACACCTGGCACTTGACACTTGGCGCTTGAACACAACCACAACCCCATTTCATCCCACGACCCCGGCCCGAAGGCCGTTTCACTGAGAAAGGCTTGCGAAGCGGCCTGCAAAACCGGGCGGTAATCATGAAAGGGCAAGACCGTCAACGGCAGGATGTACGCGCCGTCGTTGGGGCCGAGGTTGGGGACGCGGCCGGTTTCGGAGTCGGTGAGGGCGAGAAGCCAGCGGGTGGCAGAGCCCAGTGTCAAGTTCCACGTATCACGTGTCACGTTTTCACCTGACACCTGATACGTGACACATGACACCCAAAGCGCAAGCTGCAACATCAACCGGTGATAATTCACGCTGTGTTGCATGTATGCCCCATCTTTGGCGATCTGGGTTTCCAGGCCGTGCTGGAACCATTTCCGGCCCAGGTTCGACCAGCGAGGCGCCTGCGGATGGTCGGGCAGCGCCAGGGAGGCGGTGATCAGGCCCGCGGCTTCGCTGAGCAGATGGTTGTTGTTTTGAGCGCGGGCATAGATCAGGGTGGGGGGGATGCGGGTAGCGTGGGCGGCAATCGAGGTTGCGAGTTGCGAGATGCGGGTTGCAGTCGAATGAAGCGACCGAGAGAATATCTGCGCGGCGAAGGCGAAGACGATCAGGCGCAAAGCGACTTCTTGGGCAGAGACCCAGTTTGGCCCCCTGTTTACAGGATTGGCTTGTTGGAAAAGTTCGAAGTATCGCCAGAAGGCTTCTGGGTAACGTTCGTCATTAGTCAAGTAGTAAGCGCGCCCCAGGGTGAAAGCCCAGCCGAAACGAGCGGGTTCCCAAATAAACTTGATGTCTCCTCTCCCCCCCTGCTCCCCTTCCCCCCTGCTCCCGCTGCTCCCCTTCTCCCTCTCTCCCTTGCTCCCTTGCTCGTATTTCGTCCAGTGAGAGAGATCCCCGGGCGGAGTCAATGCCAGAGCAACTGCCTCCCCTCCAAAAAGTCGCACACGCCCCGCCACGATTTCATCGGCCTGCTTGATCAATGTAGACAAGCCGTTTTGTCCAATGATCTCAAGGACGCTGGCAGGGTCGGGCAATTCGAGCAGGTGACGGGGGACGGGGGAGGGAGGAGGGGGAACGGCAGTTGGCGGTTGGCAGTCTGGAGTCCGCCAGCGGAAATAGCTTGAATGAAGACCCACCTGGTATAACGCATACAGCCCCAACTGCCTCAGGCCAAGTTCGCACAGTGCTTTCAAAACCAGGGATATTCGTGACACAGCCTCACCATTGAGCGCTAGCGCTCGAATCGGCAAAGATTCCCCTCTTCGTCTGCCTACCATACGGTCAACTCCGGCATGGGGAAATGGCAAGCAATCGCGCTCATGCTTTTGCAAACCGCGTAAAACTTCGAAGCGCGTAAACACTGATATGAAGTATCATCTCAATAATAAGGGGGGCGGGGGGTGTGCGGGCGGCGAAGCCGCCCGCACACTCCCCATCTTCCCCCAAGTTATTGAGAAGATACGAAATGAACAAGGAATGTTCTTTAGCAAGTTGATCGGTAAGGGGAATGTAACCAACATTTTTTCTCGGATGGCGGATTAGAATACCGGAATCGAGCAGAATATCAGCTGCCATCTTCGTATATCCAGGTTCGCTCCTTCGATGTGCGACCTTCCTCGATCCAGCGGTCGATATCCTCACCGGTCGCTAATTCGGGGTGATCTTCGTCACTCCAGGCGCCAGCTGACAAACGCAAAGCTTCGCGAACTCTCAAACGGTAAAGTTCCCTTTCCAACAAATCCGCAATAAACTGTGTTCGCTCAGAGAGTGTTTTAAAACTCAAATCGGCCACAGATGAACACAGATAAAAGGGATTTCGGCGATAAAAGACGGCAGTTCATCAAGAAAATCGGTGTTCATCTGTGTTTATCTGTGGTTTCTGGCGACTATTAAAACAGTCTCTCACGCGCGGGGATATGCTCACGCAATTCATCCACCAGTGATTTGGGAAGGTAAATATTCAAGCGTTCTTTTTCAGCACTGTAGGTGGCTGTCAGCTCAGCTATCTTTTTGGATTTCTTCATGATGCATTCCTTTTGCACTATAGCTTTGCGCCATGTACTACTCAGCCATACGGAGAAGTTCCCGAAAAAAGGGTGTGCGAAGGGGGCGTAGCCGCTTTGCGTTCGCACACCCTTTTTTCGGGCTAATCCGTTCGATGGCTGAGCAGTTACTGCACCATTCTATTACCCAGAGTGACCCGCGTCAATCGGAACCTGCCCACCGCTGCGCAGCGCTTCGACAGCAGCGAAAGTGGCTTTGGTCACACCGAAGAGTTGTTCGTAAGGGATCGGGGGCGGCCCGCTGTTGAGGATGGCATCGGCGAAAACTTCCCAGGCGGCGCGGTGACCTTTATCCTGGCGCAGTCTGGCGCGTTCGAGTTTCCGCTGCCCATTGTTGACCAGCTCCAATTGGCGGAAATCATCCAGCACGGCCACTCGCCCACCGGCAAAGGCCTCCACGCGTTCCTTGGGGAAGGATTTATCGCCGTTCGCCAGATAGGAAACCATGCCCACTGAGCCATCGGGGAAAGTGAAAATCAAAATCACATTATCCTCTCGATACCTTCCTGCGTCAGGGAGCGCATGAGCGGCGACCGAATTGGGAGATTCGCCTACCAGAAAGGCCAGGAAATCAACGAAGTGACAGCCTTCGCCGATGATCCGCCCGCCGCCCACGAAGGGATCATGCAGCCAGTGAGTGAGAGGGAGGGTTCCAGCATTCACCCGGTAATGAGCCACGAGAGGCTCGGCGCGTCTGGAGATGAAGGCCTGCATTTTCTGCGCCATGGGAGCGAAGCGTCGGTTGAAGCCTGTGGTCAGTAGACGGTGGTCGGTGGACAGCAACTGCTCACTGACGACTGCCAACTGATCACTGTTGATTGCCAACGGCTTCTCGACAAAGACATGCTTCCCCGCTTGCAGCGCTGCCACAGCCTGTTCGGCGTGCAGGTGATGACGGGTCAGGATGGCGATGGTGTTGATCTCGGGGTCTTCGAGAAGTCGAGCGGCGTCGCCCGCGGCGTAACGGAAACCGAATTTATCGGCCGCATGTCTGGCGCTCAGGCCTGAGCCGGAGACGATGCCCACCAGGGTGATTTCGGGGATCTTGCTGACCGCGGGGAGCATCACCGCTGTGGCAAAGTTGCCGGCGCCGAGGACGCCGAGTGCGACACGTTTGCTCGTTTGTATGTTGGCGCGGTTCGACTCGTCCACAGGCAAAGGTTCTGGCCTTTTGGCCGTTTCGGGGAAGGGCGCATCTGGATAAGTCAACAGTACTCCTAAGAAAGGTTCTTCTTTCTTGCCCATGATAAGTTCGTAGGCCTCGGGCGCATCAGCGATGGGGAAGCGGTGGGTGATGAGATAGGAAACATCTAACCGGCCCGATGCCATCAGATCTACGATTGCCTCGAGGTTGCGGCCTTCGGTCCAGCGCACGTAGCCGAGGGGGTAGTCATGCCCAAACTCTTCGTACTCGGGGTCGTAGCGACCGGGGCCATAGGAGCGCGAATTGATGAAGTTGAGTTCCTTCTGGAAGTACTCCTTGCGGGGGATGTTCAGACCCACCGCGCCGACGGCGACGATATTGGCTCTATCGCGGGCAATCGCTCCAGCCAAAATGACAGGATCATCCGAGGGGGTGTCGGCGCAGATCAGGACAGAGTCTACGCCGCGGGCGCGCGAGAAGGCCAGGGAGGCAGCCTCGGCCTGGTCACGGGTGACAGCCTCGGCCCCCGCACGGCGGGCCAGCGCGACCCGCCCAGGGTCGAGATCCACCCCAAAAACGTGGCAGCCCGCAGCGTTGGCAATCCCCACCGTCAATAATCCCAACAAACCCAAACCGATCACCGCGACGCGCTCGCCGACCTGAGGTCGAGCAAGACGGAAGCCATGCAGGGCAATCGCGCCCAGGGTAGCAAAGGCGGCAGACTCGAAATCAACCTCCGGCGGGAGGTGGGCGAGCAGGTTTTTGGGCGCAATGGCGTATTCGGCATGCACAGCGTATCCGCCGCCAGCGCAGGCTACCCGGTCGCCCACCATGAAGCCCTGGAGACCCTCGCCCACCGCCGCGATGGTTCCTGCAGAGGAATATCCCAGGGGCATGGGTTGATCGAGGCGATCGAAGGCCGCCTCGATCGTCGTCAACAGCCCTTCACGGCGAGCCTTGTCTATGACCTGTCGGACCAGATCCGGCCGGGATCGGGCTTTGCCCACCAGGCTCTTTTCTGCAAATTCCACCACCATCCGCTCAGTGCCAGCCGATACCAGCGAGGCCGCGGTGCGTACTAAAGCGGTTCCGGGTTTGGGGGTAGGGATAGGGACTTCGGCGACGGAAGTCTCGCCGGTGCGGAGGTTTTGTAACAACTGTTTCATGTATCTGTCCACTGCTAACTGTCTACTGTTTACTGCTTACTGGATCGAGTATACCGCGTCTTGACCTATCCCGGTACTTGTCGTCCGATTGCGCACGAAAATCAGCGCTTTAATCTTTTTCGTGAGCTACCGAATATCGTCGAAAAGCTGGATTCATATCTCCTCGATGTTTCCTTTCTGTTCGATTCCTGGCTGGCGTTGCTTGCCAGTTCTCCTGCTAGAGGTTTTTTCTTTTCCGTGCTAAACTCCATTGTGTGAACTCCTCGAGGGAGCAAATTTCTTATGAGCAGAGCAAGATTCTGTACGCGGATCAACACGGATTGCACGGATGATATAGATTTTTCGTAACTGCTCAGTCATCGAACGGATTAGCCCGAAAAAAGGGTGTGCGTGGGGGGGCGCAGCCCCCCCACGCACACCCTTTTTTCGGGAATTTCTCCGTTTGGCTGAGTAGTTACGATTTTTCATCCATGGACATCTGCGATACTTATTCTGAGCGAAGCCGAAGTATCCGCGTCCAAGAAATCAGTGTCTTATCGGTTTGAGGTGAAGCTTCGTTGGGCGTTTACATAGGAAAAATGACATGAAATATGTAACTGTTGCAGAGATGATAGCCATAGAAGAAGAATCCGACTCCAGCGGCCATCCCTATGCGGAGATGATGGCGCATGCCGGGCGCGGGTTGGCGGAGGAGGTCAGCGGTGCGTATAGCCACCTGAACGAGAAGCGCGCCCTGGGCCTGGTCGGATCGGGCAACAACGGCGGCGATACCCTGGTGGCTTTACGCCATCTACAGGAATGGGGTTGGGAAACCACGGCGTATATCGTGCGCCCGCGCTCCAAGGACGATCCACTGGTCGAGCGGTTGCGAGAAGTCGGGGGAACGATTCTGACCCTCGAAGGGGATGCGGAATTCAAGAAGCTGGGCGCCGCCCTCGAATATCACACCGTATTATTGGATGGAGTCTTGGGCACGGGCATCGAACTGCCTCTGCGCGGTCGGCTTGCTGAAGTTCTCGATCGGGTCCGCAAAACCCTCTCCGAGATGGAAGACCCTCCTCATGTAGTGGCCGTGGATTGTCCTTCCGGCGTGGATTGTGATACCGGCGAGGCCGCGCCCGAGTGCATCCCCGCCGACCTCACCGTGACCATGGCGGCTATCAAGCGCGGTTTATTGAAGTTTCCAGCCTATAATCTTGTTGGGACGTTACGGTTAGTTGGGATTGGCCTGCCCGAAGGGATTCAAGCCTATGAGTCCGTCAAACGTCAGGTAGCCGCCCCGGAGTGGGTGCGCGGAGTGCTGCCGCCTCGCCCTTTGGATGCGCATAAAGGCATTTTTGGGGCAGCGTTGATCGTTGCCGGATCGGTCAATTACACGGGCGCGGTTGCGCTGGCCGGGGAGGCAGCCTACCGGGTTGGGGCTGGATTGGTGACGTTAGGCGTGCCTGGGCCGCTCCACGGCGCGCTGGCCGGGGGGCTGCCGGAAGCGACCTGGGTGCTGCTGCCTCACGAGATGGGCGTCGTCGCCGCGGAGGCTGCAAAAGTCGTCAGGGAAAATCTGGATCGCGTCACAGCTATGCTCATCGGCCCCGGCTTTGGATTGGAAGAAACTACCGGCGAATTCGTCGAACGTCTCCTGGGGGAGGAGATGCCCAAAAAGAGCGGGGGATTGGGCTTTGTCAAAGCTCCTGAAGCAGTGGAAGAGTCGGCGCGGGGCGAATTACCCCCCATGGTCGTTGACGCCGACGGCCTCAAGCTGCTGGCGCGGCTGCCTGATTGGGATGCTCAACTGCCCAAACCAGCGGTGCTGACCCCGCATCCTGGCGAAATGTCAGCCCTGACCGGCTTGGACATCGCAGAAATCCAGGCCGACCGCGTCGAGACGGCGGAGCGTTTCGCGGCGGAGTGGGGCCATGTGGTGGTGCTGAAGGGCGCGTTCACCGTGATCGCCGCTCCTGATGGTCGCACGATGATTATCCCAGTGGCCTCGCCGGCCCTGGCCCGCGCCGGCTCTGGGGATGTGCTTGCCGGGCTGATCGTCGGCCTGCGCGCTCAGGGTGTGGAAGCCTTCGAGGCCGCCGCTGCCGGGGCCTGGATTCACGCTCAGTGCGGGCTGCTGGCTGCTGATGTGCTCGGTTCAACCGCTGCCGTCATCGCCGGTGATCTGATTGGGGCGCTGCCGGATGTGTTGGCAGATGTATTCCCGAAAAAGGGGTGTGTGGCGATTGGTACAATCAGTAGATCACGAAAAAATCAAAAGCCCGTCCCCGGGCGACCCGAGGCCTGTGCTGAGTGAGCCGAAGCAACGGGTCTTCGATCCAGTTTTCGTGAAGTACTGACAATAACCTTTCCGTATCTTCTCAATAACTTGGGGGAAGATGGGGGGTGTGCGGGCGGCTTCGCCGCCCGCACACCCCCCGCCCCCCTTATTATTGAGATGATACCAATAACCTTTCCCATGAAACGTAAACACCTTGGACCCATCTTATTCATACTCATCCTGGCAGGGGGGCTTGTAGCCTTGCTGTTGATGTTGTGGGGTCTGTCAACGTTCAAGACCGGAGGCAACATCCTGGCGTCCCTGGGCGAACCCCCGGTTGTGGAGATCGCGCAACCCGCCGATGGCACGCTGATCGCTTCGGGGCGGGGGGTGATCGTAGCTGCCGTAGCGCAATCGGATGCCGGTCTGGCGCGGGTGGATTTTCTGGCGGATGGTGTGGTAACGCAGCAATACATCCTCGACGCGCCCGGCGAGCAGGCGGCGGTGGCTGCTTTCCCGTGGTTCGGCAGCCAGACCGGCTGGCATGAACTCAGCGTGGTGGCTTACGACATCAACGGGCGCGCCAGTGACGCAGCGGTAGTTCG
>VGOC01000027.1 GCA_016865865.1 Chloroflexota bacterium | reverse complement strand
CGAGATCGGCCTGCTGGCTGCCCTCGGTCTGCGCCCGTACCAGATTTCGGCATTGTTCATCCTGGAGGGCGCCTTTATCGGCCTGGTGGGTGTGGCTGCCGGCGTCGTGATGGGGTTGGGCCTCAATGGCTTGCTCAAGCAGGTTGGCCTGGATTATAGCAGTTTCTCGAATATCACCAGCTATATGGCTTTGATCAACGGGCGGATTTACCCCTCATGGGGCGTCAGCAAATTGTTGGGGCGCGCCCTGACGGTGGCGATCATTGCAGCACTGGCCGCGGTGATCCCTGCCCGCGAGGCCGCCAACCGCGAACCTGCTGAGGCGTTGCATTACGTCTAGGAGACCGGCTATGAAACAAATCCTCAAAATCGCATTTCGCGACCTGGGACGCAACCGTCGCCGCTCCTTCTTTTCTGCTCTGGCGCTGGCGATGGGGCTGGCCCTGCTCTTGCTGGTGGCTGCCTTCTTCAATGGAGAGATGAACAGCGCCATGGATGCCACGATCCTGCTGCAATCCGGTCATTTGCAGGTGCGCATGGCTTCCTACGAAGAAAGCAAGACCAGCCTGAAATGGGAAAATTTGATCGCCGATCCTGAACAACTGGCTGCGCAAATCGAGAGCCTCGACCCGGTCAAAACCGCTTCGCCGCGCCTGTTTGCCAGCGGCATCGTGGCCGTGCGCGATGAGTCTGCCGGGGTGCGCATCTACGGCATTGATCCGTCCTCGGAGGCGAACGACCCTTACCGCATCGGCCTGCTCGAGGGGGAATTCCTGACTCCCGATGATCGTGAAGGCGTGTTGATCGGTCAACCCCTGGCCGAAAAAATGTCCCTCGGGGTTGGCGATTCCATCAGTCTTTCGGTCAACACCTCCTCCGGCGATGTGGACGAGCAGGTCTTCACCATCCGGGGCATCTATTCCACCCAGACCTACGGCTTCGACAGCGTGACCATCTTCCTGCCGCTGGCAAAAGCGCAGGCCATCACTCAGGCCGAAAGACATGCCAGCACGATTTTTATCCTGCTGAATGACAAAGCCGATACCGAGACAGTCGCCGCAGCCATGCAAGGAGCAGACTTCGCAGTGCTGACCTGGCCGAAGATGAACGAAATGATCATGCAGGTCGAAGAGATGGCTAACAGCTACATCTTCATCTTGTATCTGATTGTGTTAGGCATCACTGCCACGGTCATTATCAACACCCTGATCATGTCGGTCTTCGAACGCACGCGTGAAATCGGCGTCCTCTCAGCTTTGGGGATGAAAGGACGCCAGATCATGTCTATGTTCCTGATCCAATCTTCGCTGCTGGCTGTCGGCGGCGTGATCATGGGTCTGATTTTCGGCCTGCTGCTGGTGACCTACTTTTCCAAGAACGGTTTTTATATCGGCAACATGGGCATGACCGGCCTGTTGATTGGCAATACGATTTACACTGAACTTACGCTGCGGGATGCAATCAGCCTGACCGTTTTGTCTTTTATCGTCACGCTGCTGGCCGGGTTGTATCCGGCTGTGCTGGCCTCGAGAATGGAGCCCGTCAGAGCATTGCGCGACGGGAAATGATCCCAAGGAGTACACCATGGAAGTCGTAAAAGTCGAGAATGTTACCCGTGTCTATCGAATGGGCGAGGTCGAAACCCATGCCCTGCGCGGCGTCAGCCTCTCTATCGAAAACAGCGAATTCACTGCTCTGGTCGGCCCCTCCGGCTCAGGGAAAACCACCCTGTTACAGTTGATCGGTTGCCTCGACCAACCCTCAAGTGGGAAGGTCTTCATCAATGGCAAGGATGTCAGCAAGCTCAATCGCAGCCGCCGCGCCGATACGCGCCGTGGGACGATTGGGTTCATCTTCCAGTTCTTTGCCCTGATTCCCACCCTGACGGCCTATGAAAATATCGAGATGCCTCTGTTGCTGACCGGCGAGAGCGCCAACGGACGGCGTGAGCGTGTGAGGCATCTGCTCGAGGCGGTTGATCTGAAAGACCGCGCCAATCATCGCCCTGACCAATTAAGCGGCGGCGAACAGCAGCGCGTGGCTATTGCTCGCGCCCTGGCCACCCAACCAGCTTTGATTCTGGCCGACGAGCCGACCGCCAATCTCGATACGCCAAACGGTAAGCAAGTCATGGAAATCATGACTCGTTTGAATCAGGAGACCGGCGTCACCTTCGTGTTCGCTACCCACGACCCGCGCGTGATCCAATTTGCCCGGCGGGTGATTACTCTCAGAGATGGCTTGGTCACAGACAATAACGGAAAGGGAAAATGAATTTCGAAATATTACACTTGTTTCCCATCAAGCGGGATGGGAATTCGTACACGGATGAACGCGGATTGGCACGGATAAAAAGCAGAAATATAAAATCTACCCGCGGGAATCCGTTAAATCCGTGTACGATTTCTTTCATCGTTTATCCAGGAACACTTCTGTTTTTGATCTCCCTGCTTGTATTGGCCGGATGTACTGTATTTACCCCGGCTACGCCCACCCCGCTGCCCACCATCGTGTTGGATCAAGAGTCTTCGGCCCTCCCGACCTCGCCACAGATAGATAGCGGGGCTGTAGTTGCTTCAGGGAGCATGACTCCAGCGCAGGAAGCCCGGCTGGTATTCACGCTGGGTGGGAAGGTGGCCGCTGTGAATGTCAGCGTTGGCGAAGCCGTGGCAGAAGGGCAGGTCTTGGCGCAGCTCGAGGGTCAGGAGAGCCTCGGAGCGGCGGTCAGCGCGGCAGAGTTCGAGCTGGAGCAAGCCCAGCAGGCGCTCGACGCCCTCTCCAAAGATATGGACGTGCAGCTTGCCCAGGCGCTCAAGGCGATTGCCGATTATCAGGATGCGTTGCGCGACGCCGAGCGTGCCCTCAGCAACATGCAGGCTGCCGCCCCGCAGGTAGATATAGACACTGCCTATGCCAACATGATCCTGGCCCAGGATAAACTGGACAAGGCCCGCGATGATTTCGAGCCTTTCGAGAACAAACCTGAAACGAACGTGGAACGGGCGGCCATGCTCAGTAGGCTGGCTCAGGCACAGAAAGATTACGACGCCACGGTACGCACTTACAATCATCTGATCGGGACGACCAACTCGATAGATCAGAATCAAGCGGAGGCTGATTTGGCATTAGCGCAGGCGCAACTGGCCAAAGCGCAGCGCGATTACGACATCCTCAGCGCCGGCCCAGACCCCGATCAGGTGCGCCTGGCGGAAGCGCGCCTGAAGAACGCCCGCACGCAGCTCGAAGCTGCTCAGGCCGCTCTCGAACAGCTCACCCTGGCAGCGCCGTTCGCGGGCGTGGTCGCCCAGGTGAATATCAGCAGCGGTGAGTGGGTCACACCGGGGCAGCCGATCCTGGTATTAGCTGACATTCAAAATCTGCATGTGGAAACCAGCGACCTGAGCGAGCGCGACCTACCCAAAATCGCCATCGGGCAATCGGTGATGGTGTTCGTCAAAGCCCTGGGGGAGCAATTCAGTGGGCGGGTCAGCAATATCGCGCCCCTGGCCGAAACACTAGGAGGGGATGTGGTCTACACCACGACCATCGAGTTGGACGCGCCGCCCCCCGGCCTGCGCGCAGGGATGAGCGTGGAGGTGCAGTTCGAGACGGAGTAGGGAAAAATACAAGGTGACTGGCACTTGAGAAGTGCCAGTCACCTTGTGTGTATTCAAGAGCGTTATATGTTCATCAACTTGAATACTTGTTCTCGTCGAGTCTCGTCTTCGAGGAAATCCTCGATGGTGAACCAATGATTGACAGCTTGTTGGTTGATGGCTAAATCATCGGCTGCTCGTTGAGTCATCGAAACGCCTTGCACAAGCAAGATAGTGACTGAATTGAGGTTTTCTTCTCTGGCACGGCTAAGGCTTTTGATCGCTGCGCCGATGCGCTCTAAAACGCCTGCTGTATCAATGCCTCCTTTGACTTCAATCGCCGTCTGAATTACATCTCGATCGTAAATTGCAATATCAGGTTCATCAGCAAAAATGATTGTCCGACCAACGGCATGTTAAGCCACCTCCCGTTTTACACGACCTCTTGTATTTGGGAATAAAGCTTCGGCCTTGCATTATGGCGTAGCCTGAATTTTGTGCCATGATTATGACCGGTTCGAGCGTCGAAGTCTATCAATACATTGCCTTCTTCGATTGCTGTGAGAAAGTTTTCAAAACTGAATCCTTGAAGAATTAAGACCCTGTTGTAATGAAAAAATTCTTGGCCTTCCTGTTTCTTCGCTTCAGCTTGGACATAAAAGCAGTTGAGCAGTTTGGTCCCGGACTTGTGATGTAAGTCGTCGAAACCCCAATACGGTTGCGGGTTTAGCTCGTTTACTCCCGCGGATAAGACTACATTTCTTAGCCAAGCATAATGTTCCGAGGCAACAGCATTCGCGTTAAAGGAAACCAAGATTTTCTGAAACTTGTGATCAACGATTACTTTGAAACCCCTGTCGCTTCTTGCTACACCGTGAATAGTTTGGCGAAAACTCATCTCATTCTCTGGATATTTGATTCCCGCAAGTTCATGTTTCCAGCCATACTTGGGCAGAAGAATCTTGGGGACAAATTTGAAAGCGCGTGGAGAAGGTTCCATGTGAAAGAGGGTGGTCAGGGATGTGCTTTCTGTACGCTGGCACTTTAGCTCCCATTCTGCGGCGTTGGGAATTGGCAGATTATTTTCTTGGATTCCAAGCAAGTCTTCGAGCGTATTTCCTATGCCTCCAGGATTACCAGGGCGGGCATTAGGTATCCAGCCCATCCTGCTTACTTCACGAAGTTCAGCGATAAGAGTATCTTTGGTATAAGTTTTCATAAAATTATGCTGGCCTCCAGAAATCTAACAGGTATTCGAATGTTGTCCCCATAGTAATATAGTTGCTGGGCCAGCCAAAAATTCCTATTCGATTAACAATGTTTGTTCTGTCCCAAATAATTGTATTCCTAAGTTCATATCCTCGCCTTCTCAACTCTTGGATAAGGGAAACATGAATTGTGATACGTTCATTCTCCCACCACATATCAGGGATATTTATGACACAATGTGCTTTGGGTTTAAGAAGATGAAGGAGTCGTTCAAAAATATCACCCATAGCCTGAGTGTAAACATCCAATGGCATTGTTCCCAAATCTCTTGGGTCTTGTGAGTATTGTTCCACTTTACCAAATTGCTCATTCTGACGTTCATCGCCTCGCCGCGATTTATTCTTGCGTTTGCGGTTTAATAAATTTGCATATGGTGGCGAAGTCCAAATCAACTTAACTGATTCTGGCTCTAAATATTGATCAATATTTAAGGCATCGTCCTTTACAGCTATTTGTTGGGCCTGATTAAAAAGATTGTTATAGACGAGGCGTTCTTTGCAAAGCTCAATATAGTCTGAATGCAAATCAAAACCAACTGCATTGCGGTTTAAATCTTGCGCGGCAAGCAATGTGGTTCCGCTGCCAACAAAAGGATCAATAACCAATTCCCCTTCATGAGTGAATAGTTCAATAACCCTCTTTGCTAAAGAAAGAGGAAATGTAGCAGGATGCAAATTCTTATCTCGAATATCACGCCCTTCATAGGTGAACTGCCAAACACCAAGTTGGCTTTTTATCCATTCTTTCGCAGTCATGCAATTTAGATGATTAGGCTTGCAGTTACAGCACTTGGTATGCCCAATAATAATTTTAGTACGATACAATTCCCCTGACTCATTGATAATGCGGGGAAGTGTAGTACTTACCGTTTTGGTATTCATCACATTCCTCTCTCCGATTCTTGTGCTCTGGAGAATATTCGAATATCGCTTTCGGGGCATGAATTAACCCGTTTGCCATTGGGTTTCCTCCACACCGTGATGCTCTTTCGCAATGCTTCTCGCCCAAATCTGCTCATTTGTTGGCTACTATTTCCTTTTCTCTGCGGCAATACGTAAATTTTTACCGGCTCAAAACCGAGATTGACTGCCAGATCCGTTGTTAACAAATCAACTGGGATGACTTCGCCCCCATAACGGACATTATCGTTGACAAAAGCCACCCGCGCACCGGGTTTGCAGATGCGAAGCAGTTCTGCAAAGATAAAAGTCAATTCTGTGAAATACTGTTCAACCATCCGTAGAACGCCTCGATTATTCATATCGCCGCGTTCCCAACGGTTTTGGAGTGCTCGATTGATTTCCTGGAAGGCCGCATTCTTCCATACTGTTTGAAGGATTTCGTCGAACCGGTCGCCTCGCCCGAATGCTTTATAGTGTTCTTGCAGCAGATTTAACTTTGAGCGATTTTCGACAGTACACGACAGCAAATTCTGGCGCAGATCGAAGATGCCATCGCCTTCGCCTAGATAAGCAAGTTCCAAAGCATAGGTGCGTGTGTAGTCGTAGCGATTACAATAGGGTGGTGAGGTAATTACTGCGTCGAATTGGTTGGGTTCAAGTGTTGGCAGAACATACATACTGTTTCCCTTGATCAATTCTTGATGGCTTTGACGAAAAGGAAGTTCTTGCAATTTTCGAATATCAGCGATAACGATATCGAACGCGCTTACCAAGGCTTCTTTGACAGATGGCAGCGATCCCAGGTCAACCTTTTTGATGGGCTTCTTGCCCTGAGATTGGCGAATCCGGTTGCGTTCTCGTACCTTTTCAGAGCGATAATCCCAGCGAAGGTATTGCCCATCTTTGCGCGTGTAGCTGACTTCTTCCAAGATGCTGGTCAGTATTAGCCTGAGCAGAGTTTTAGCTGCTTTACTGACATCCAGGTTTTCGACCCAATGGGTGTAGAACATGATGGCGTGTTCGGCTTCCGGTGGGAAAGCACTTTCTGTAATCGTAATATGGGGAAAACGCGCCTCAGCCTTTTCGGTTTGCGAATCAACAAGCCAGGCGCGTATTTGCTTTAGCTCGCCGAGATCGTATTCATAAAAAATGGATTTTGCTTCCCAGGCCAGATGGCACACCGACATGATTTCGATTCCTACGGCGTCGATGCCCATGGATTTTGCTACGAGCAAGGTCGTCGATGAGCCACTGAAAGGATCGAGAACTTTTCCGCCCGGTTCGATCCTAAATTCTCGAATTAAATCCTCGACCAGTTGAGCGGAGAACCCCTCGCGATATTTGATCCACCCATGAATAATGGCTCCTTTGTTCCCCTGATAACTGACTAATTTACGATTGAACTTGGATGTTTCTTCTAGGAATTCGGCATATCGCTCTTCCAACGCAATGCGCTCATCCTGAGCACAAACATCTTCATGCGAAAAGGAGAATCTACTCAGGCTATTGTTGTCATCAGCAAGAGTTGGGAAAAGTGAAAGCTGCCGCAAATTTCTTATTTCGGTCATTAGTTCTATTATACCCCTACAGCGGATGTTTCGAGCCTGTTTACGCCCTAATCATCCTCATACTGCCGCCCCTCAGCAAACCCCACCCCTTTGATGAAGCCGCGCGCCCGCTCGCTCAGTGGGTAGCCCTCGGTCAGTGTAGCCCAGAATGCCGCGCTGTGATCGCTGTGCAGGCGGTGCACCATCTCGTGGGCGATGACGTAATCAATCACCCATCCCGGCCATTTTTTGATCTTATCGCTGATGCGAATGTGGCCGTCCGTTGGACCACCGTTAGTGCAACTGCCCAGGCGCATCTCCATATTGCCCACCCAGCGGATGGCTTTCCACTCGATCTTTCCCCCGAAACAGGTTTTGTTGAGATGCTCGGCGCGCTGCTGGAGTTCGGCGTCAGTGCGGCGCTCGGCGATCTTTTCGCGTTTCTCCAATTCTATGGCGATCTGGTCGAGGAATTGACCGATGACGCGGTTGGGCAGGCGATAAGGGACGCGCAGCAAGATGCTGCCATCCCCCTGCCACATCCACTTGGAATGTTTTTTGATGCGCTTGTCACGGTGGACGGTGATGCTGATCTTTGCCCCGTTTTTGTCTTCGATGGTGAATTTTTTGTCAGGCATGGGATAGATATTGGCGAGGAATAGGGTTTGTAGGTGCGAAGCACCCCGCACACCCCCAATTTCCGGTATTTTTTATCGAACTGCGTAAGTCCTGGTTTTAATAGAGCGAACAATTTAGCTGCGTATTGATTTTCTCGAGGATTGTATCGCGTTCGGATGATGGCGATGTACCCGCCTCGATACGCTCCCAGGTCTCGCAGAGCATGGGGCCCATGAATCGGTCTATCTTCAGGGATTCGAAGGTCAGTTCTTCCGCCCTGTCCCATTGGCCGACATGGGCGTACCCCTCGATGAAAGGCACTCGCTCCGAGGCGTGGTTGGGGGAGTCATCCAGGGCGAATGCGATATCGCCGAGTTCGGCGACCTGTTCCCAATCCTCTTGCTGGCGAGCCAGATCGGCTTTCTCGAAGTAGTAACACCAGTTCAGAGGCTGAGGTTCCCTGGCAAACACATCTGGCAGAACAGCGGGCTTTTCAGGCTCAGTGATGATACGGCTTGGGTTGGAGAAAAGCAGGATGTCCTTGATATAGGGAGGAAGCTGCGGGAAGTAGTGATCGCGCTGGTTGTCCATGACGCGCAAGCAGGCTGGTGGGCGGTGATAGATCACCAGGGTTTGTCCAACGGCGCTTCGAAAGGGGAAAAAGCGATAAACCAGATTAAGCGGCGTATCGGCATTGAGCGTGGTTTCTTCGCGCCCAAAGCGCAATTCGGAATAGAACATGTGCAGCGGCATATTTCCGCCCGAGAAATCCGGCGCGTAGGCCCAATTCAGCGGGGCGGTCAGCGAGTTATCCGTAGAGCGATTGTTGGGCAGTTCATTGATCAAGATGGCGGTGTTCTCTTCAAGGCCAGGGATGCGCGTGATCAGTTGTTGGAAGAAGGCGATTTGATATTTCCAATCCCGGCGATAGTTGATGGCGTTCCGGTTATGACTGCCCACCGAAAAGCCGATGAGAATAGAGAGCAGAAGCACTTTGTGGGAATCACGCTTGATGATCAGATCGAGGAAGGCCGTCAGGAGCAGGCAGGCCCCGAAGATCATCGGCAGATTCAGGCGGTCGTCGGGGAAGCTCAACCTGGGATTCAGCCCGGTAACCCAAAAGGGGATCGGGCTGACGACCAGGGCTGATACACCTAAAATGAGCGCTTCCTGCCCCCAAGGTTTATCTTGCTTGGCATCTTTTCGAAGGAAATAGCAATTACGCATTCGCCCCCCTGCCCCCTCAATCCTGGGGGGAATCTTTTCGCTCCCCCCAAGGTTGGGGGGCTGGGGGGGCTTTCTCGGCGATTTATTCCGCATTTGCGGAAAACCCAGGAAAACAAAATAAAGCAGAACGCCCACCGCGCTGACGAGCACGATCCCCAAATAATTGATTTGGGTGCGCAAGCCGAATAAAGCGGGGTCGGGAAGTCGAAAGGCCTCGAACCAGGCGCTGATGCCCCCCGTGAGAATATCCTGGACGCCGCCCCAAAGCAGTTGCAGAATGCTCCGTTCAGAGGATGGACTTGACACATTGTATAAAACAATCTGGTAATTGACGCTCTTGGAGATGGCGTAACGCCATAGAAAGATCCCGATGAGCGGGATCAGGTATGGCAGCCAGGCTTTGATCGCCGGGAGGAGGGTTTGTGAGAATCGTTTTTCCTCTCTGCGGATCAACAACCACAGGATCACCGGTCGGATCAATTCCAGCCCGTAATAATATTCCGTGGTGAACATGCTGATCAACGAGAGCAGCAAGGCTTGGCTGATGAGCAGCCAGTAGCGGCCTTTGTTTCGGGCTGCGTTAACCGCATTGACCATCAAGCCTATCGAGAGAAAGAAGGTGATCAGCGGGAAGAGGTGACGGCTGGTATTGACGGCGACGAACTGTTGGCCGAAACCCGGGTAGACCAGGAAAAGCAATGCAGACCAGGTGATTTGTCCCCGGTGCTGTGGCCAGATCTTTTTTAGCGCCCACCCCAGGGCCAGGGCTCCCAGAAGCCGCAAGACGAAATTATAGATTTGCCAGCCGATAGGATTCTCTCCGAACAGGAGCGCGCCCACCCACAGGATCACCCCGGAGATCGGTCGGTGCTCCACATCAATTTGCAACATCCCCTCGGGGCCCAATACATGCGAAAACCAGATCCACGGCCAGTCATCCCAATAAAATCCCAGCCAGGGGATGTTGAGGCCATAAGCCAGCAGGCAAACAAACAGCAAGACGACGAAGAGGCTGTATGGACTTTGGGCGAGTCTCTGAAGCGTCTCAGTGATCTTTTTGCACATAGATGATGAAATTACCTATTTGTCTCTCTAGCCTGAAGTGGTCGGTGAGGAAAGTTTCGAGGCGAGGAAAATCGTCAAGCCTTTCTTGTGTGAGGAACCAGGAATTTTCTTCGATGACGATGATTCTAACTTGATTCTCTTTCAAATCGGAAACGATCCAGGCATCGAGTTCGGGATCGTATGCTTTCGAGTAAGTCAATCCGGGGTGAAACCAGACCAGAGGTTGTGGCGACGGCGCATCCAGCACCCCATAGAAGATGGTGAAATCGGGAAAGACGAAGAAATTTTCGTCCCGTGTTTCCAGATAATTGACCAGTTGATTAATGTCTTCGGGGGGGATGCGTCTTTGGATGCGGGTTGGCTCACCCCATTTCAGCGCCGAGAGTCTATCGTTTGTCAACGTGTGCGGGAATGTTGCTCCCTGGAAGATGCCATGAACCGCCCGAGAGATGGCTATGTTTGCGCCAAGCCAGAACGCCGCTGCAGACAGGCCGAGAATGACGAACAGAGAGAAATCCTTTGCCAAAACTCTGGCGATGTCCCAGGATTTGGGCGATTGTCCGAGCGGTATTTTTCGAGTGGTGAGCAGCAAACCAAAGCTGATCGCGGCGATCAGGCCAACGAAGGGGATAGAGTTCTCTGGTTGGTTGTTGGAGGTCCCCAGGAAGATGTTGTGGTACAAGAATAGCGAGGGCGCGAGGGTGATGGAGATTAAACGGTGTTTGTCATCGAGCTGGCGATTTTTAGACGACCTTGCCTCGAAACCAAGCAGCATGATAGCCACGAAGGAAGAGAAGACCGTCAGCAAGACGATGGGGGGAAGCCCCTCGCCCATGAAAACGGTCTGGATGACCTCCAAGAAATTGCCTGGCATTCGGTCCGCGCTGACCTCTGAGGCAGGGATTTCGAAAAAATATCTCAAGAAGAGTCCCAGGTCTGATTTGGTCAAGAGCCAGAGGCCGAAAACGACGAGTCCACCAAGCCAGCCCAGCGAGAAGAGGCCGAATCCTTTGGCGCTGTTCCGTAGAGAGCCTGGATTTGCCACGAAGAACAGCAGGGCTAAAACCGGTACGAAAAAGGCCCCAGCGTTTTGTTTACTGATGAATGCGACGAAGGATAGCAGCCCCGATGAAGTGAAAAGAATCAGTTCCCTCCTATTCGATCGTTGATTGCTGAGCAGCCCAACGATCGAAACGAGCAGGGCGGCAAACGAAAAGAAGAAAGCGGTCTGATCAGGCCAGGGCGTCCCGAAGGGGGGATAAAACCAGACCGCCGTGAGGAGACATCCCAGGTATGCGACGATTTTTGGTTGTGGAAAGAGTTTTCGCAACAGATAATAACTTCCCCCGGTGATTAGCGTATTGACGAGCGCCGCGCTGAGAATATAGCTGGCATAATTAACTCCGAACACCCCGAAGATTGCGCCCTGCAGCCAGAATGTCACCGGGCCAAAGGGGATCAGGAAATCTTTATAGGGGATTTGTCCGGAGTATACGCGGTAGCCGCCATCGAAAACAATCGCCTGGTCGAAGGCGAAGAAACCCCGCTCACCAGCCCTGAAGGTCATCTGGAAGGCGAAGATCGAAAGCCAGATCAGGAGGATGATCTCGTATACAGCGCTTAAATCTGTGCTCTTTTTGGGTTGGGAGCTGTCGGGTAGCTGCATCTTCGAGTCCGGGGTTTCGGCATCCTTCGGATCGAGGCGAAAGGCTAAGTAGCCCAGTTTCTTTTACGATCTAGTATTTGTACTCTTCCCGCGCCGGACTGAAAACATCAATCACTTTGACGGCTTCATCGAAGGTGTGGGCTTCGTGCTCTACGCCGCCGGGGATGATGTATACATCGCCAGGTTGCAGCAAGCGAGTTTCCTCGCCAATGGTTAGTTCCATCTGACCCTGAATGACATTGCCAAGTTGTTCATGAGGATGACTGTGGCGGGGCAGGCGCGTGTTGGGGTCGAGGTCAACGGCGGCGATGAGCATCTTTTTGCCCCAAAATGTGCGCGCATGGATGCCGGGGGCGAGTACTTTGGAGGGGCGTTCGGAAGGATCGTAGAAGTACATGATCGGTTCTCCGTTTTGGGTGTGTGTTCGGTGGGTAGGGTAACAGGTAGACGAGGTATATTTTCTATTCCTTGCTTACTTTGCGTTTGCAAGCACACGCTCGAACTCTGCCAGGTACAGCGCGGCGACCTCAGCGTCGTAGATCACCAGCGTATTCTCATCGTTACTCTCTTCCGCCGAAGCGCTGAAATTATAGGAGCCGGTGATGACGATCTGCTTATCTATGACGAAGACCTTATGGTGCATGTTACGGGGGTTGCCGTCCAGGCGCACATCTAGCCCGGCCTCGCGCAGATGATCGAACTCGGCGCCGCGGTTGGAGCGATACTGCCCTTCATCGAACACGCCGGATACGGCAACTCCCTGCCCGGCTTTTTCTATGAGCGCTGCAGCGATATCGTCGGAGGTGAAGGAAAAGATCAAGAAGTAGATACTCTCTTCCGCGCTACGGATTAGTTCGATGATCTCGGCTGCGACGCCATCATCGGGGGAAAAGTAATTGTCGAGGCGTATGCCCTGGATGTCCAGAGAGGGGTGGGGGGTTCGAGCAACGACATGATTTCCGAAGAAGTCGCCGACGAACATTTCCTCGAATTCGGTGAGATAGTTTTCGGCCAACCGGGAGGAGCGTATTTCGAGCAGATTGTTGTTGTTCTTATATGCATCGTTGATGGTGTAGTTCATCGAGCCGGTCCAGACTGTGTATTCGTCTATGACCACGAACTTATTATGCATCAGGCTCTCCCGGCGGTCGCTGATCACCGGGATGCCGACTTCGATCAACTCCTGGATTTCCATCTCGTCCAGGTTATCGCTCTCGGTGACTACTCTCACCGTAGCCCCGCGCTGGTGAGCGGAGATCAGGGCGTCGCGGATGCCCCACAGATTGAAATCATACATCGCCGCATCAACGCTGAAACGCGCTTGATCAATGGCCACTGCCAGCGCCTCGTCGGGGCCGCCACGGTGGCTCTCCGCGTCTGGGCTGTCGGGGTCGGTGAAATAGACCGTGATCCAGTCGCTCGCGCTTGCGGAATCTCCGATGGGAGTGATCGTCGGCAACAGCTCGAGGGTCGTGGGAGCAGCAGGGACGCAGGCGGCGATGGTCGTTATGAGGAGGATAGCGGCGATAATTCTAGACATTTCACATTTTACAATATTACCACTCGACATTTGCTTCGTTCGCGCAAATCTTGTAGCGCGACATTCATGTCGCCTTTTGGTTGCGGTATGAATCCCGCGCAACGTTTTACTGTACGAAGTTCAGCGGATTGACCTTAGCTCCATTATAGACCATTTCGAAGTGTAAGTGCGCCCCGGTTGATCTGCCTGTGTTTCCCAATGCGCCGATCAGCGTGCCCTGGAAGACGCTCTGCCCGCAGGATACGCCCACCGCGCTCAGGTGCGCGTAGGCTGATTGCCATCCTGTGCCGTGGTCAATGACGATCAGGTAGCCGTAGCCATAATCGCTCCAGCCGGCGTAAACCACCACGCCGTTATCGGTAGCGTAGATGGGGTTGCCTTCCTGGCCAGCGATGTCTATGGCGGGGTGCACAGAGGGGTCATACGTATAGCCAGAGATCTCGTGGCTGGTGGTCGGCCAGAGGAAGGTGAATGTGCCGACCGCGCCCTCGTAGACCGCTCCACAGTGGCCTGCGCCGTAGTAGGCAGCCGAGGCTGGATTCTCGCGGGTGATGGCCGGAGGTCCCCAATCCTTGATGGCGCGCCTTCCCCCTGGGATGATCAACCAGGTACCTTCCTCGATCGAGGGATTCTCTACGGATGCCTCGGTCAGGTCGAAGCGGTTTCCGGGGTATTCGATGATCGCCTGCGGGGCGACTTTGAAGAAATCTGCTACCTGCCTCAGATTATCTCCCTCTTGCCACTGGTAATAGGTGCCATTGACGGGCAGAATATTGAGCACTTGCCCGGCGTTGAGCAAATGCGGGTTGTCCTCTAAGATATCGAAATTGCCCCATAGGATCGTCTCTGCTTTGAGGTTGAATTGATCGGCGATGCTGAAGAGGCTGTCGCCCAACTCGACTGTATAGGTGGTCACGTCAACGCGGGGGCGGGTGGGGATTGTCGTATCCATGGAAGCGATGCGCGTGATGCCGTAGACCTTTGGGGGCGAGTCAGATGCCAGGGCTGGCAGACCAACCTGAACGTCGGCTTGAATCTCCTGTTTGGGTGTGGGTGAGACCTCGAGGGGGAGGGGCTGCGCGGGGGGTGGGGTTGATCCTCGCGCTCTAAGGCGATCCCATCCCAAAAGCGCTGCTACGAAAACCAATCCTACCGCAGCAATATTGACCAGGACAACGGATATCTGTTTTAGAGGATGCCTGGTATTGCTCATGAAGATTCCTCTTCGATGTAAGCCCGCCGCAGTTGAATGGGATGTTCTTTTCGTTCGCGCAGGCGCTGGTTGAGCATCTCGACGAAGAAGGAGAAGCCCATGGCGAAGTAGGTGTAGCCTTTGGGAATGTGGAAACCCAGGCCATCCGCCACCAGGTTGACGCCGATCAGCAGTAAGAAGCTCAAGGCCAGGATTTTCAGCGTTGGCCGATCATTGACGTAGCTGTTAATCGGCCCGGACGCGTAGAGCATAATCAGCACGGCGATGATCACCGCTGTTACCATTACGGCCAGTTGGTTGGCCATACCCACGGCCGTGATCACCGAGTCCAGGGAAAAGACGATATCCAAAAGCATGATCTGGATGACAACCGCAGTAAAAGATGCTTTCACCCTGGCAGAGGCTTCTCCTTCTTTGCCTTCCAGTCTTTCATGGATCTCCACAGTGCTTTTGGCTAGTAGGAACAAGCCGCCGACGATCAAGATGATGTCTCTTCCCGATACACCATGTCCGAACACGTGGAAAAAGGGGTCGGTGAGTCTAGTGAGCCAGGCGAGAGAGAAGAGCAGCAAGATGCGCGTCAGCATAGCCATGATCAGGCCGATCAGACGGCCCTTCTTTTGTTGATGCGCGGGAAGTTTTCCGGCTAGAATGGAGATGAAGATGATATTGTCTATGCCGAGGACGATTTCCAGGGCCGTCAGCGTTAGTAGGGCAATCCAGGTTTCAGGACTAGCTAGCCACTCCATAAAATATTCCTTCTTGAAAGTCGAAAAATTCCCGGAAAAGAGGTGTGGAGGGATGCGCCCGCCCACGCCCACCCTTTTTCGGGTCTCTCTTCATTCGATACGAAACGCCCCTAATTTTACTTCAATGGGACAGAGTTTGGTATAGACTTAAGATCAGTTCACTGAAAAAACACATGAACGAGGATTCTGCAGTGGATTCATAGGATATAATCGCATACACACCTGGCTCAGTCTTGGAGAGGATAACTTCGTAATAATCGAGGTTCGCTAATGCATATGACTACTCACTCTCTTTCACAATACATTGATGATGGCAAAGTCGCGGTGGTGACCGACAGTGTTGCGCAAGTCCCCGCGACAGTGGCGGGCGAATTGGGAATCTCGGTGGTGCCTTTTTCGGTCCTCGTGGAAGATGCGACCTTCCGGGACGAAGTGGATATCACCCCGACGGAGCTTTACCAGCGTATGCGCACTGAAGGTATCCTACCTCGAACCTCTCACCCCTCGTTAGGGGAGTATCTTCAGGTATTCCGGGAACGGTTACAAGCTGGAGCAGGGTCTATCTTGTATCTGCCTGTGTCTGGCAAGCTGAGCGGCGCGTATGATACTGCTCTCGAAGCAGCGCCGATGATCCGAGAGGAGTATCCCGACCGTGAAATCGGGGTTTTCGACACCCGAACGGCAACCATTGCCCAGGGTTTTATCGCCATCGAGGCTGCTCAGGCGTCCTGTCGAGGGGCCGCATTGGGGCAAGTCATGGATATCGCCAAAGATGTGAGAACTCGTACAGGTTTCGTGGCGACTCTGGATACGTTGGAATACCTGGCGCGCGGCGGGCGGATTGGGAAATTGGCTTACATGTTGGGAAATATGATTGATGTCAAACCAATCTTGAACATCGGTGATGATGGATTGGTTGCCCCCATTGCCCGGGTACGAGGAGCGGGTAGATCTTTGGAGAAAATGGTCGCCTGGGTGGCTGAGCGGGTTGCCGGGAAACCTGGCTTACGCCTGGCGGTGATGGAGGGTGATGCGCCTGATCAGGCAGCCCGGTTACGCGATTTGGCCCTCCAAGAACTTCAGCCTGATGAGATTTTTATTACCAGTATGACGCCGGTCATTGGGGTGCACGCTGGCCCAGGGATTATCGGTTTGGCATATTATCACGAATAGGCTTATTATTACCGCGCAAGGTTCCCTTAAAATGATCCCAAGCCCCGTCCTTGGGGCGCCCGAGGACGGGCTTCCGATCCGGTTTTCGGTATAATCCAGCCAACCTTGCGCTGTCATATTAGTATTCTCTAAGAATCGTACCGCCTCACTTGACGGTAATCGGATCTGCTTGGTAAACTCCCCGCCTGTTCGCAGGAGAATAATCTCCTGCGAAATTTGTGTATTGGAGAGTTTTATCAAACAGGCGTGTTAGGTTCGAGAATTATTTCGACAATTCTATTGAGCACCTCACTGCTCGCTGTGAGCAGCCCGCTGGTTGGCGAATTAGCAGCCACCATCCCCCCAATCTTTCTCTATGGTTTTTCCAGCCAGACAGATGCACTTGGGATTCCCTACGAAGAAGTGACCTTCCCTACAACTGATGGTTTGATCCTGCGGGGTTGGCTCTTCCCGGCAGGCAAACAGGATGCTCCGGCGATCATCTACGCCCCTGCTACATCCAGGGATCAGCGCTCCGGGTTATCGCTGGTTCGCCCATTGCATGAAGCCGGTTACCACGTGCTGCTCTTCAGCTATCGTGGTCACGGGCGCAGCGATGGCAACCGCACCGGGTTCACTTATGGGGCCAAGGAAAGCAAAGATGTCGACGCGGCGGTGAGCTATCTTCATGACGCCAGAGATATTCATCGCATTGGGGCGATCGGGCATTCTGCGGGGGCCGCCTCGATTATCATCAGCGCTGCCCGCAATCGCCATATTGGCGCGGTCGTAGCAGTCGCGCCTTTCGCTACGCTCGAAGAAGTGTGGGAGACCAATCGTCCGGCGCTGATACCGAAATTCGTTCTGGATTTAACGATGAGGTTCTCGGAGTTTCGCAAAGGGTTTTGCCGCTGTGATGTCCGCCCGCAGGATTTGATCGCTCGAATCTCGCCGCGACCGCTGCTGTTGGTGCATGGCAGCGATGATCGGCGGATCACGCAGGAGCAGGCTTATCATCTGTTTGCCCTGGCTGAGCGGCCCAAACAAATGTGGTTGGTCGAAGGAGCTAATCACAGCGAGGTGCGAAACCCGGTATTGGATGAGCTGATTCCGGAGATCATCGAATTCTTGGATGAGTCATTGATCGGCGGTTCAAGGCTGGCGGTTGATCCATTCGGTGTGGGAGAGGATATCGCGGTCGAGAATCAAGCGCCGCAGCAGCACCTGGCGACGCTCGATGCCAGGGGGTGGCAGCGGTCTACCGTTGGCTTCTAACCGTTTGCCCAAAGTCACCAGCAGCATACTCCCCGCGGCGAAGGAGACCGTGGCGAGCTTATCCAGCCAGTAAGCAGGTAGAGGCAGCGTGCCAAGACTTGCTAAGGCCCATGGGGCTGAGTCTCCTAACAAGAAACCAATTGCGAGGAAAGCCAGCATCCATGGGAAGCCCCAGGGGAAAATGATCAACAGAACACCTATAAAGGGACTCAATCCCCGTCCACCCTTGAAGCCCAGATAAATCGGCCAGTTATGGCCTACGACTGCTGCCAGACCTGCGGCAGCGGCGATGTTCTCCCCCAAATCGAGTTCCAATCCCAGCCAGGTTGGCAGAGCGGCTTTCGCGATGTCGAAGATTCCAACCGGGAAAATAGCCCACCGGGCGACATGCTCCCAGACCATCGAGCCGCTGACGGTGCCGCTGCCGTACTGGCGCAGATCAATCCCCTTGATCCAGCGACCAGCCCAATACGCCGAGGGAATCGATCCCAGCAGGTAACCACCTGTGATTAACAATACTGCTAACACAACAGTGGGCCCAGCTGGGATCGAACCAGCGACCTGGCGGTTATGAGCCGCTCGCTCTGACCACTGAGCTATGGGCCCGAGAGCGGGCGACCGGATTCGAACCGGCGAATATCAGCTTGGAAGGCTGATGCCTTACCACTTGGCCACGCCCGCATGTACTCGGCATTCTGACGAAGCGGAGTGATTTTACCGTGAGGCGCGTTTTGGGTCAAGCATTGCTCGAATGGGTTGCATAAAGGGGCGCTTTGTTGTAAAGTATCTGTATGCACAATCATCTTTCACGAATCATGGGCATCCTCAGGCTTTTGATTTGCTTGATTTGGGCTGCTTTGAGCATCACAGGCCTGTACTATGGAGATCGAGTCATCCACTGTTCACAAGATTTCCTGGATCGCAATCTGACTGTGTTCGAAGAGAACTTGAGCAATGCCTATGGTCTACTGGACGAAACCGGTGAAGCTCTCTCCTCTGTGGAAGAGTCACTGGGTACGGTGCGCGAGGCGATCGTGGGTATTACTTTCACCCTCACGGATACACGTCCATTGATCGCAGAGGCCTCTCAGGTCATCACCCAGGATGTGCCAGAGGCGCTGGAGGGAGTGCAGGCCTCCATGCCCGGCCTGATCGAGACAGCCGCCGCCGTGGATGACACCTTGACCTTCTTGTCGGGATTTCAGTTTACGATCCCTAACCCGTTTGGTGAAGCGTTCAAAATCGGCCTGGGGGTGGACTACACCCCTGAAGTACCTTTGGATCAGGCTCTGGAAAACCTGAACAGCAACCTGGAAGATATTCCCGAAGATTTGCGCGGGATGGAGAATGACTTGAACACCACCAGCATAGATTTGTTGACCCTGCGCGATGATCTCTCAGTTTTGGCAGAGGATCTTTATTTAGTCAATCAGCAGGTCGAGGATCTCGAACCGCAGATCGAGGAACTGGCTGAGAGCTTATCGGATGTGCAATCTTCTATTGAGGAGACGCGGAAGAAGTATGCAGAGGAGCTGCCGGCGATCAGATTGGTGTATATGATATTCTTTTCTTTGATCCTGGTTAGTCAAGCGCCATCGGCTTATGTTGGGTTGATGCTGATCCGTAGTGATGTGGGCTTGCGAAAGCAGATGAGGTAAGAGGTAGCGGTGCGGCATTGCTTAGAGAAAGTGGTGAGTGAACAATGAGTAGATTACGGAAACTTATAAGCATTGTTACACCGGCCATTGTCCTGATTGGATTGATTGTTGTGCCCATCATTAATGCTCAGGAGGAAATCCCCCTGGCGATGGTGCTCACAGCCGATGGCGCCGTCACGCCGACGATGGGCGAATACCTGGCGCGCGGCATCCGTTTGGCCGAACAGCGCGGCGCGGAAGTGCTGATCTTTCAACTCAACACGCCCGGCGGCGGTGTGGAGACGATGACAGATATTGTCGAGATCATCCGCGGCAGCACAATCCCCGTGGTGATCTTTGTGGCTCCGCGTGGCGCAATTGCCGGCAGCGCTGGCACGGTGATCACCCTGGCCGGGCACGTGGCCGCCATGGCCCCGGAAACAGCTATTGGAGCGGCCAGTCCGGTGGGCGCGCAGGGGGAGGATATCGGCGAAACCATGGAGGCCAAGGTCAAAGAGATTCTCAAGGCGCAGGTGCGCTCTCTGGCGGAGCGGCGCGGGCCTGAAGTGGTCGCCCTGGCGGAAGCGACCATCGAAGAAGCCAAGGCGATTTCGGCAAGGGAGGCTGTCGAAGCAGGCTTCGTAGATTTTATTGCCAACGATGTCCATGACCTGCTCAGCCAACTGGATGGATACAAAGTCGAGACCCTGGAAGGAGAGCGTATCCTGCACACCGCTAACGCCGAGGTCTCCAGGTTGGAGCTAAATTTGATCGAGCAGTTGCTCTTCGTTTTGACCAACCCCAATATCGTTTTCATCTTGCTCACGATCGGGGTGCAGGCCATTTTGATCGAACTTTCTCATCCTGGCGGTTGGGTGGCAGGGTTCATCGGGGTGGTGTGTCTCTCGCTGGCGGCCTACGGGCTGGGGGTTCTGCCGGTCAACTGGTTTGGGTTGATCTTTTTAGCCACGGCATTTGCACTCTTCGTTTTGGATATCAAGGCTCCAACTCATGGCGCGCTCACTGCCGCGGGGGTTGGTTCTCTGATTGTCGGGGCATTGGTGTTGTTCAATTCCCCGGCCACGCCAGAGTTTCAGCGAGTTTCGGTGCCCCTGGTGATTGTCAGTTCCTTGATCACCGGAGGGATGTTCGCGATCGCTTTGACCTTCGCTGTGCGCGCCCAGAGGACTCCTGTGCGGACGGGACGCGAGGCCCTGGTTGGACGCGTGGGCGTAGTCAGGGAGGAGATTCCTCCCTTCGGGTCTGGTTCTGTGCAAGTAGGGGGCGAGCTTTGGAGCGCAGAATCCGCCCAGGGCGCGCCGATCACCCCAGGGTCCCGCGTGGAAGTCCTGTCCGTGAGCGGGATTCGCCTCAGGGTTCAGGAAATCCAGGGGGGGAGCGATTCTAATAAATAGAGTCCACGAAGGACACGAGGAGACATCATGCCGGTTACTTCTACCCGTGATCGTGTAAAACTCGAGGAGACTGATACCACGCCCAGGCGACGACCGCCATGGATCAGGGTGCGCGCCCCGTCGGGGAAGATGGTTCGAGAAGTGGGGCAATTGATGCGGGCTAAGGCTTTGCACACCGTCTGCGAGGAAGCCATGTGCCCGAATTTGGGGGAATGCTGGGGGGCGGGCACGGCCACGTTCTTGATGTTGGGGGATGTCTGCACGCGCGCTTGCGGTTTCTGCGACGTCAGGCATGGCAAGCCTTCGTTTTTGGATTGGGATGAGCCGGAGCGCGTCGCCCAGGCTGTGGCTGACATGAAGCTCAAACACGCCGTGATCACCAGCGTCAACCGAGACGATCGCCGGGATGGCGGCGCGCCGATCTTCGCCATGGTCATCCGGCGCATTCGCCAGTTGCTGCCAGGTTGCTCCATCGAGGTGTTGATCCCCGATTTCAAAGGCAGTCTCGAGGCGCTTCGCATCGTCATGGAGGCCCGACCTGAAATCCTCAACCACAACGTGGAGACCACGCCTCGTTTGTTCGGGGTTGTGCAGCCGCAGGATCATTACGCCTGGGCTGAAGCCACGTTACGCCATGCGAAGCAGCTCGATCCCGAGGTGCTAACCAAGTCCGGCCTGATGGTGGGTTTGGGGGAGACGCTGGATGAAGTCAAAGCCACGATGCGCGATCTACGCGCCTGGGGGGTGGATATTCTCACCATCGGCCAGTATTTGCAGCCCAGCCGCAGGCACCTGCCCATCGAGCGTTATTACACGCCGGAGGAGTTCGCCGAGCTGAAAGAATTTGGCCTGGGCGTCGGCTTTCGATGGGTGGAGAGTGCGCCTTTGGTGCGGTCTTCTTACCGGGCGGTGGAACAGGTGCGGGCGTTGAGCGTAGTGCACCGCAAGTTGTATGGAGAATGTATTGGTGGAAACTAAGATTCCGTATTATAATGACCTATGATTTAGGTTGTATGACCTTTTGTGTAGGTCTATTACTTTCATCATAGGCAATTATGTTAGAGCCACTTCTCGGGTCTGTAAGTGCAGAGCGCGTTTTGATTTATATTTTTGCGCGTGATGAAGGTTACGCGAGAGAGATTGCACGATTTTTCGATACTAATCTTGATCCCATTCAAAAGCAATTGGAAAAACTGGAGCTTGGCGGTGTATTAATCTGCCGAAAAGCCGGACGAACACGACTATTCATGTTCAACCCGCGTTACGCTTTCTTGAGTGAACTGAAAAGTTTGCTTGAAAAGGCACTCTCATTCTATCCTGAAGAAGTTCAAGAGCGTCTCATCATGAATCGGCGTAGGCCTATGCGCAGCGAAAAGCCATAATGAAATCTATTGCGGAAATGACGCAAGGTGAACTTGCCGCCTTTGTTCAAACCCATCTTAGAGAAAGAGGAATCGAAGCAATTCTATCAGGCGGGGCATCTGTTTCGATCTATAGCAGCGGGAAATATGTTTCATTGGATATTGATTTGGTGAACGTCTATTTTGTTAGGAGACTTATAATCCAGGAAGCGATGAGTGAAATTGAATTTCAAGAAAAGGGGCGCCATTTTATTCATCCCGATACTCAATTTTTTATTGAGTTTCCCCCGGGGCCGCTTTCGGTAGGGCAAGAGCCGGTAGATTCGATAAATGAAATAGAATTCTCGACGGGAATACTAAAACTCATTTCTCCGACTGATTGTGTCAAAGATAGGTTGCTTGCTTACTTTTATTGGGGTGATCAGCAATGTCTCGCTCAGGCAATCCTTGTTGCTCAAGAGAATGATATAGATTTCGAAGAAATAGAAAGATGGTCAATAGTTGAGGGAAAACTTGAAGATTTTCGGACGGTTCGTACTAAACTCATGGGTGAGTAAGGAGATCAACTCATCTTAATTGGGACATACACTTGTATGGAAAAAATCACGCCTCCTTTAGGAATAGGTTCAGGTGATCGAACAATGAACAGCCGGCAACGATTTCTCGAAATCATGCGTCATGGAACTCCTGACCGGCCGCCGCTTTTCGGGGAGGGAATCCGGTCAGAGGTGTTCGAGGTGTGGAAGCAGTACGGGCTGAGAACCGAAAAAGACCTTGCCCGGAAATTTGCCTATGACCGGCGTGAGGAGATTCTCCTCGATTTAGACCCCCACCCCGAATTGGACAGATGGCCTACGACGATGGCTGAACTGGACCGATTGCGCGCCAGTTTGGATTCCGACGACCCTGTTCGCCTCCCCGAAAAATGGTCGAAACGCCTGCGGGCTTTTCAGGAGCGTGATTACCCTCTCTTGTTGCGCGTCCACGAGGGCCTGTTCCTGACCCTGGGCGTTGGGGGATGGGATCGTTTCGAAGAAGTCATGGTTCTGCTCACCGACGCGCCCGATTTCGTGAAAGCGTTGATGAATATGCACGGCGAATTTGCTGCCAGGCTGACCGACCGCATCTTGCAGGATGTGACCGTGGATGCGGTGGTTTTCAGTGAACCGATTGGCGGCAATGACGGTTCCCTGGTCTCGCCTAAGATGCACCAGGAATTTGTGCTCGAGAGTTTGAAGCCGCTGATGGCAGTCATTGCAAAGCATGACATAGAGACTCTCATTTTGCGCACGTACGCCAATACCCGTGTCATCTTGCCAGGCGCGGTCGAATACGGAATCAATTGTCTTTGGGCCTGCGAAGTAGAACCCAACGCTATGGATTATCTGGATATCCGCCGAGAGTTTGGCGGTGATCTGGGTTTGATAGCCGGAATTGATCTGGATATTTTGCTCGGAGATAAAGAGGCCATCAGAAGGGAAGTCGAGCGTGTTGTGCCGCCCTTGCTAGAGCAGGGCGGCTATATCCCATTGTTGGATGGCCGTGTGCGCGAGTATATCCCTTATGAGAATTATCAGTTTTACCGGGAGTTATTGGAAAAAATGTGTTCATCAGAAGTGGGGTGTTTAAAATTGATCGTTCAGCCGCGTTAAAACAGCCTCAACACCGCCTGACTGGCCCATCGGAATAGCGGCACCGAGACGATGCTCAACACGACCGTGCCAACGGCGGTAAGTCCAGTGGTCAGGTTAAGCAGAACCGGGCGGCTGACTTCCGGCTCGCCGTCGCGCATGTACATGATCACTAACACGCGCAGGTAGAAGGAGGCCGATATCAGCGAGGTCAGCACGCCGATGATCGCCAGCCAGACGAAGCCGGCTTCCAGCACGGTGCGGAAGAGGAAGAACTTACCCACGAATCCCAGCGTTGGGGGCACGCCGGTAAAGGAAAGCATGAAGACAAGCATGGCCGCAGCCAGGGCAGGATATTTGCGGCCCAGTCCGGCGTAATCATCCAATTGTAAGCCCTTCCCTTCGGCTTTCTCCAGAGCGATGACTACGCCCCAGGCGCC
The DNA here is from genome assembly GCA_016865865.1 of Chloroflexota bacterium. Classification (GTDB taxonomy): domain Bacteria; phylum Chloroflexota; class Anaerolineae; order Anaerolineales; family UBA11858; genus NIOZ-UU35. Next base: position 10,949 of record VGOC01000027.1, on the reverse strand, counting down.
GAAATTGGTCACGGCGTAGGCCAGCAGATAGAATAACGCCGCAGCGACCGCGTCGGCGGCTACGGCCTGCTGCCCGAATGCCACCAGGGCCATGAAGATGTAACCGGCATGGGCAATGCTGGAATACGCTAACATCCGCTTGATATTGGTTTGGGCGATGGCAATAATATTCCCAACGATCATCGTCAGCGCGGCAAGCACCCACATCACCGGGACGAGTTCGTCGTAAAGGGAGGGAAGGGCCGCTGTGAACACTCGCAGCAAAGCCGCGAAACCGGCTGCCTTCGCGCCCACAGCCATGAACGCAGTCACAGCAGAGGGGGCGCCCTGGTAAACATCGGGAGTCCACATTTGGAAAGGCACCACAGCGACCTTGAAGCCAAAGCCTACCAGGATCAACCCCGCGCCGATCACGAGCAGGGTCATGTCAGCAGTCCCGGCGCTGACAGCGGCGAAGATTGCGCCCAGGGCAGTCGAGCCGGCAGCGCCAAAGGCCAGCGCCACGCCATAGACCACGAAACCGCCGGCGAACGCGCCCAGCAGGAAATATTTCAAAGCCGCCTCTTCAGAATCCAGCCTCGGGCGGGCGAACCCGGCCAAAACGTAGAGCGGGATCGAGAGCAACTCCAGGGCCAGGAAAACCACGATCAGGTCAGCCGCTGCGGACATCAGCATCATCCCACTGATAGAGAACATCAATAAAACGTAGTATTCGCCGCGGTCTATTCCCATGCGTTTGTTGTAGTCATAGGCCAGGGCGATGCCCGCCAGGCCGCTGGCGCAGAAGAGCACGTCGAGGAAGGCGGTGAATCCGTCAACGATCACCATGCCGTTGAAACCCGCGTAGGAGTTCCCTGATTGGGCGATGGAGAAACTCAGGGCAACCGCCAGGCCGACGGCTGCTAGAAGGGGAGAGAGCCACTTTTGCTTATGGTTAAAGACATCCACCAGCAAAATCATGCTGGCCCAGGCGACCAGGATGGTTATTGGGAGGATGGAGAGGAAATCGGTTGTTGTCATAGGGATCCATGTACAGTTTGTTATGCGCTTCGAGGTATTGCGGTTTGTTGTTTCGCGATTAATTCTCTAACGGCAGGCACCAAATTGCGGGGAATCTGGATATATGTTTGATCTTTATCTTCGAAGGCTGCCTCATCTTCCGCTAAAGCCTCGTCTTCTGTTTGATCTTCATAGTGCAGGAGTACCTGACGGACTCTTTCCTCGTCCCATCCTGGGGGGAACCTATTCTTTCTGTTCATTATTTACTCCTTCGCCTTTTGCGTCGCCGATAGGCCGTCAATGGTTTGCCTCGCAATTCATAGGCAGTTATGACAAAGACACTATCTGGTTCTGGATCTAACACATATATGACTCGCAAGTAGCGCCCAGCTCGTGTTTGGCCAATAGCTATTCTTGACCCTTCACGGCCGGGACGGTCTTCTCCCGGATTATCGAGGACATCCTCGACTTCGTTTTCATCAACATGATGGTTGTGGATGTGGTGTGTGCCGGTATCAGGATCGAGGTAATAGCGAATTCTCATCCGTATTTTAATGCATTGCTACATTTGCTGCCATCTGCACCGCAGCCACCAGCTTGTCAACGGCGGGCGCCATCAGGGCGAAGAAAGGCTTGGGATACAGGCCGATCCAGAAGATGAATACCAGGATGGGCACCAGGGTAATGATCTCACGCCAGTTCAGGTCTTTGATGCCGTGGCCGTGTTTCTCCACTTCTGCGACGACGGAACCCTGCGGTCCCAGGAACATCTTCTGGAACATGTACAGCATGTAGACCGCCGCCAGGATCACGCCGATGGCGGATAATCCCGCGAACCAGGGAGAGCCGATGGCCTTGGAGCCGAAAGCGCCTAACAGGATGGTGAACTCGCCGACGAAGCCGTTCAGGCCGGGCAGACCCATCGAGGACAGCGCTACGATCAGGGTCAACGTGCCGTAGACTGGCATCAATTTCCACAGACCGCCGTACACGTCGAAATCGCGGGTATGGGTTTGTTCGTAGATCATGCCCACCAGGAGGAACAATGCGCCTGTGCTCAAGCCGTGGTTGATCATCTGCAAGATGCCGCCCTGGATGCCCTGGGGGTTCAGGGCAAACAGGCCCAGCATCACGAAGCCCAGGTGACTGACCGAGGAGTAGGCGACCAGTTTCTTGATGTCTTTCTGTGCGTAAGAGACCGCCGCGCCGTAGATGATGCCGATGACGGCGAGCAGCGCCATCCAGGGGGCGGCTTTCACCGCAGCGGCCGGGAAGAGCGGGATATTGAACCGCACGAAGCCGTAGGTGCCCATCTTCAGCAATACGCCCGCCAGGATCACCGAACCGGCGGTAGGCGCTTCTACGTGCGCATCCGGGAGCCACGAGTGCAGCGGCCACATGGGCACTTTGATGGCGAAGGCGGCGGCAAAGGCCAGGAAGAGCCATAATTGAATATTTGCCGGAATGCCACCCCTCGCGATCAGTTCCGGCACGGAGAAGGTGTTCTGGTAGATGCCTAACCACAGGATGGCCAACAGCATCAACAGTGAGCCGGCCATGGTGTACAAGAAGAACTTGATCGCCGCGTACATGCGGTTGGGGCCGCCCCAAATGCCGATCAGGAAGTACATCGGCACCAGGGTAAATTCCCAGAAGATGTAGAACAGGAACAGATCCTGGGCCAGGAAGACACCGGTCATGCCCACTTCCAACAGCAGGAAGAAGAGCATGAAATCTTTGACCCGCTCTTCGACAGCCGTCCAGGTCGATAGAATAGAGATCGGCGTCAGGAAGGTGGTCAGCAGCACCAGCAGGATGCTCAGGCCGTCCACGCCCATGGCATAGCTGATATTCCAGCCGGCTACCTGAATCCAGGGCAGGTTGATGGTCATCTGCAAATCTGGGTTTTTGGCATCGAAATCTGCCAGCAGCCACAGCGAGATGCCGAAGGTAATCAAGGAGGTGATCAGCGCCGTCCATCGTTGGGCGTTCTTGCGTTCCGGTTGAAAGAACAGTAAAACCAGCACGCCCAACAGGGGGAAGAAAGTCACCAGGGTAAGGGGATGCAAAACTAGGTTCATAATATATCCTCGTCCATCAATAATCAGCACTTCACGAAACCAGGATCAAAGACCCGTCATCGGGTCGCCCGGGGACGGGCTTATGATCCTTTTCGTGATCTACTGATAATCCAAAATTCACTGCAAAGACGCCACGCTATGCGGGCCTGCGGCCGAGTGCGAAGATTTTTTTCTTGCGCAATGAACTATTTCGAACCCTTTGCGTTCTTCGCGTCTTCGCGGTGAAATACTTTTATCTACTGTAACTGCTCAGCCATCGAACGGATTTACCCGAAAAAAGGGTGTGCGCAGGGGGCTACGCCCCCTGCGCACACCCTTTTTTCGGGAATTTCTCCGTTTGGCTGAGTAGTTACTATCTACTGCAATATTAAGTATCCAAGAATGACAACCACGCCGATGAAAACCGACAGGGCGTAGTTGCGCACGAAGCCGGTTTGGATGCCGCGCAGGCGTTGGGCCAGTTCTTTGACAGCCTGAGCCAGGCCGTTGGCGAAGCCATCAATGCCGCGCTGGTCGAACCAGGCGTCCAGGAAGGTTTTGCTGAGCCATTGGTATGTTCCGGCGATGACTTTGTCGTGGAACCAGTCATGCCAGAAACGCCCGTCAATCACATCTGCAGTGAAACGCGCCAGGGCGACATAGGGATTGAGGATGACTGCCCAATAAAGCTCATCAATCCACCATTTGTTCTCCATGCCAACGAAGATGGGCCCGAGAATCCGTTTGAGCGGGTCTGGCTGATCCCTGGAGACGGTTCTACGCCCGTAGAGCAACCAGGAAAGGCCGATGGCGACCAAGGCCAAGATCGTTGAAGTGATTGCTACGATGATGTTGAACTCCCCGACGTGCACATGCACTTCGAAAGCCTCGAAGGTGTGTTCCAGCCACTCCGTAAAGGTATGCACGCCTGGCAAGTTGAGCGCGCCGCCCAAAATCGAGAGCGCAGCCAGGATCATCAGGGGTACTGTGATCACAAGTGGACTCTCTTCAGCGTGCCCGGCGGCTTCGTGTTTCGGTTGTCCGAAGAAGACCATCCAGATTTGTCGGCCCATGTAGAAGGCGGTGAAAAAAGCCGCAACCGCCAGGAGAATATAGACGGTGAAGTTCAAGGCCGTGGCTTCGGCCAGAATCTCGTCCTTCGACCAGAAGCCAGCCAGGGGGAAGATGCCTGCCAGGGCCAGAGCGCCGATGACGTATAGCCAGAAAGTGACCGGCATGGTCTTGCGCATCCCGCCCATATTACGCATATCGCCGGGATCGAAATCTGCTTCCCCATGGTGATCGCCACGCCTGTGGTGTTTATGTGCAGCGTGATGATGCCCGCGCTCGACGCCCAGGATCACTGAACCTGCTGAGAGGAAGAGCAGCGCCTTGAAGAAAGCATGCGTCACCAGGTGGAACATCCCGGCCACGAAAGCGCCCATCCCGACCGCGGCGACCATGAAGCCAAGCTGCGAGATTGTCGAGTAGGCCAGGACCTTCTTGATGTCGTATTGGCCCACGGCAATCGTGGCCGCGAACAGCGCCGTCGCCCCGCCGACCAGGGCTACAACGCCCTGCGCCTGCGGTACCAGCGAGTAGAGCGGCGCCGAGCGCGCCACCAGATAAACACCCGCCGTGACCATAGTCGCGGCATGGATCAGCGCCGAAACCGGGGTCGGGCCGGCCATGGCGTCAGGCAGCCAGACATAGAGTGGGATCTGCGCCGACTTCCCGGCCACACCCAGCAGCATGAACAGGGTGATTGCAAGGATGATCCCGGGTTGATTCTCGGCGATGTGTTCGGCGGCCAGGAAGACGTTATCGAACTGCACGCTCTTGAACGTCCAGAACATCATCATGCCGGCGATCAAGAAACCGAAGTCGCCGACGCGGTTGGTGACGAAGGCTTTCTTGGCAGCCATGGCGTTGGCGGTGCTGGGCCGGGCTAGCGTGTCCATCTCGTACCAGAAACCGATCAGCAAGAAGGAGCACAGCCCAACGCCCTCCCAACCGATAAAGAGCATAAGATAATTATCTCCGCTGACCAGGATCATCATGGCGGCGATGAACAGGTTGAAGAAGACGAAGAAGCGCCGGTATCGTTTGGGGTCTTTCTTGTACTGTACATCCTCATGCATGTAGCCGATGGCGTAGATATGGATCAGGGTGCCAACTCCGCCAACCACCATCATCATCGTGACCGAGAGTGTGTCCACGCGGAAGGCCCAATCCAATTGCAGTTCTCCGATGGTGATCCATTCTGCCAGGGGGATGGTAGCGCCTTCAGGGTGTGCGCGCAGCGACAGCACCATCAACGCGGCAACCACGAAGGTCAGCCCTGAGGCGACGCTAGCGACAGTTCCGATAACTTTCTCGCTGAAACGACCACCGAAAATAATGTTGATCAACAGCCCGATGACTGGGAAAAAGACTACCCAGGGGGCCAGGTAGAAGAAGTTGGGCGTGTTCGATATGGTTTCGCTGAGTAACATAATTCTTGGTCTCTCTTGGTATGGCGGTAGATTGGTAGCTGGTAGCTGGTAGGTTGGTAGCTGGTAGATTGGTAGATTGGGGAAATCCTTTCCTGGTAACCAATCTACTAATTCCCAATTTACCAATCTACCAATCCCCAATTACCCTTTAAGACTGCTCATCTGATCCACATCAATGCTTTGCTTGGTGCGAAAAATAGCCACGATCAACGCCAGGCCGACGGCTACTTCTGCGGCGGCTACTGTCATCACGAAGAAGACGAAAATCTGGCCGCTGAGCGCCCCGTATTCGCGGGCGAAGGCTACGAAAGCCAGGTTGGCGGCGTTGAGCATCAGTTCGATGGACATGAAGATGATGATGGCGTTCCGCCGAATCAGTACGCCCAGCGCGCCGATGGCGAATAATACTGCGGATAATCCTACATAATAGGTTACTGGGAGCATAGTTTTCTCCGTAAAGTGTAGAACGTAATGCGTAAAACGTAATGAGTGAAGCGTGAAAGACGAACTCCTGCTGCGAAAATCACGTTTCACGACTGCGTTTTCTCTCTCCTCGTCAAAACAATCGCACCGATCATTGCCACCAAAAGCAGCACCGAGGTTACTTCGAAGGGCAACAAGTATTCTCTGAACAGTGTGTTGCCAACCGACGCCGGGCTGCCAAAGCCCTCGGGTAGGGTCTGTACTGCAACCAGATCGCTTGCCTGGAAGAACAGCACGAATAAGGTCTCGGCGATCAATCCTATAGCCAGGATGATCGCCAGGGGACGTTGCCAGGCCAGGGTCTTGCTTTCGCCCAGTCTGTCTGCGCCCAGGAGCATGATCACGAACAAGAAAAGCACCATGATCGCGCCGGCGTAAACAGCTACCTGGCTGACGGCGATGAACGCTCCACCTAATAGCAAGTAGAAGACGGCCACGGTGACGAAATTGATGATCAAGTAAATAGCAGAATAAACGGCGTTGCGGCTGAAGAGCATCCCCAGTCCCGAGGCCACAGCAATCAAGGCGAGAAAGATGAAGGTGATCAATTCAGGTGTCATCGTCAGTTACCAATGAATATCCAATATCTAATATCCAACATCCAGAAATCTAATCCACCGGGTCCGCCATCACAGGCACGGAGCGGGTGAATATCCCCGGCTGGACGGCTTGCGGGGTTGGCTTGCCATTCTCAGGCACAGGGACGAGCAGCCTCTCTTTTGTGTAGATTGCACCGAAGCGGCTGTCGAAAGATAACTCGTAATTGTCCTCGAGCGTAATCGCCTCTGTGGGGCAGGAATCCTCACAAAATCCACAGTAGATGCAGCGCAGCAGGTTGATCTCGTATGTGCTGGCGTAGCGCTCCCCGGGAGCATAACGCTCATCATCGGTATTCTCTGAGGCTTCGACGAAGATAGCATTCGCCGGGCAGGCTGCTGCGCAGAGCGCGCATCCAATGCACTTCTCGAGGCCGTTTTCATAACGGTTGAGAACATGACGGCCGCGGAAGCGCGCCTTGACAGGTCGTTTGACTTCCGGATATTGGATGGTCACCGGCTTTTCGAACATGGATTTGAAGGTGATCCACAACCCTTTGATTAATTCATGAGCATTGGCTCGTTCTGGGAACGCCATGGATTGTCTCCTTTGTTTATCCGCGATCTGCTACCCTTTAAGCACCAGTATTATGGCAGTCACGAAAACATTTGCCAGGGATAAGGGTAACAGGATTTTCCAGCCAAAGGCCATCAGGCGGTCGTAGCGGAAGCGGGGGAAAGTTGCCCGCACCCAAACGATTGAGTAGAGCAGGATCAAGATTTTGATGAAGAAAACCAGGGGTTCCAGGAATGCAGGGATATCGATGAAGGGCAGCCGATAACCTCCCAAGAACAACGTGGCAGCAATAGCCGATATGACGATCATCTTGATGTATTCCGCCATCATGAAAAGGGCGTATTTCATGCCGGAATATTCAGCATGATAGCCGGCGGTCAACTCCTGTTCAGCCTCGGGCATGTCGAAGGGCGAGCGGTTGATCTCAGCCAGGCCAGTGATTATGAAGATAATAAAGGCTACAAACTGTGGGATAACATACCAAACTTTGCTTTGAGCTTCGACGATATCGACCAGGCTCATCGATCCGGTCAGCATGATTGGGCCAATGAGTGACAGACCTAAAGCCAATTCATAGCTGACCATTTGAGCTGAAGAGCGCAGACCACCCAAAAGAGCATATTTGTTGTTCGAAGACCATCCCGCGATGACGATCCCATAAACCGCGATAGATGCCACGGCGGTCAAATACAATACACCGATGTTGACATCAGCCAGATAGAGCTTGATCTCTCGTCCGGCGATGACAATCTGGCTTCCCCAGGGGATCACGGCCCAAATGATCAGTGCAGGCAGCACGGTGATGATTGGCGCCAGGATGAACATCAGCTTGTCGGCCTGTGCAGGGATCAACTCTTCTTTGAAGATCAATTTGATGCCATCTGCCACAGGTTGAAAGATGCCCGCGGGGCCTGCCCGGTTAGGACCAATGCGTACCTGAATACGGGCCAATACCTTCCGTTCGAATAGGGTTCCATAAAAAGTGCCGATTACTCCTATCAGGAGTATGATGACAGATTTGATGATCCATTCGATGATTAATGCTGGTTCCATAAGTTACCTCAAAACGTTGAACGTTTTTACATAATTATGCCATTGCAGCTTCGGCGATGCGAATCTCGAATTGTCTCGGTTTATCAATAGGCACACCCATGCTGCGGGGGATGAGGGCGAAACCTTGCGGCACATTCTCATCTTCCCGGACGACAATATTGCTGGATTCGCCGCCGTTGATGCTGATGCCCACCATCATGCCGTCCGTGGTTTTGAGCGTCAGGGAATCCTGAGGGTTGACCAGGATATACGGCTCTGGAATTCGGGGGTGCAGCACTTCCGAGGGGATGATCATGCTCCCGCGGTCGTACAACAATGTGATGGGCACGGCGATAACTTCACCTTTGGGAAGTTCGTAGTTCGAGATTTTGGAAGTACCAAAACCACGTTGGGAGTGCAACTGAATCCCCAGGCCTTGTTTATTCTCATAGCTTGTACCACCATAATAGAGATCGCCACGCCCAACGATTGGCCATTGTTCAGTGACCTCGGCTAATCTCTGGTAAGTTATGCTCTCGTAGCCAGGGACCTCAGCGCAAATTTGGGACATCACCAGGGAGGGGAAACGCCCTTTGAGTTCCACGCCGACTTTGGCGCCAATCTGGGCAGCGATGTCGAAGTCGGGGCGGGTATCGACTTTGGGTAGTACAACAGGGTAGAAACGCTGTACGCGCCGCTCGCCGGAGGTGTAAGTGCCTTCGCGCTCGATCTGCGCCTGGGCAGGGAGCACTACATCGGCCAGTTCAGCGGTCTTGGTCAGGAATAGCTCCTGAACGACCACGAAATCGGCCTGAGTGATGATCTCAGCAATCGCCGGATCGTCGCCGACCGGATTTGCGCCAACGATATAGAGCGCTTTCGCCTCAGCCAGGTTTGCGCCGGGGCGGAAACCCATATCCCACGCGCCTTGTTCGTTAGCCCGCGGCCACACCCCGACCAGGCCGTTGTTTGGCTTGCCAGCATGGCCGCTCTGGATGAGCAGATTGGCGCATGTTATCGCAAGCGCAGCAGAAGTTTCCAACCCGATGCCATCGCTGCCGAAAAAGACGACCGCGTTCTCGGCGTAGGACAGGTTGCCAACCTGTCTTACAGCACTGATCTCTTCTCCGTACTGATAGCGAATGATTTCTGTGGCATACCGATCCAGCTTGGTAGGGCGCGGGTTGGCAACGATCAGTTTGGCCCCACGTTGAACAGTGGCCTTGACCCGCAGCCACCAAATCGGAGCTTCTTCCTCCAGGTCGCAAGCAACCACGACGATAACATCCCCCTCGCCCAGCTCTGCCAGATTGGAACCTTCGCTTAAACCAACCTGGGCGACCAGATCGCCACCGGCCATGTAAGAGTGCAATCTGGCTTTTCCGCCAAGCCCATCCGTGAGCTTCTTCAAATTGAAAAGATCCTCATTGGGCAGGCGCCCGCTCACCAGGGTCAACAGACTTTCTCCGGCGTTCTTGAATTGATCTGCCACCAATGCCAGGGCGTCATCCCAGCTTGTGGGAGTCAGATTTCCGCCTTTGCGGATCAACGGTTGAGTCAGACGATTTTCGTTCTCGGCGAAGTGATAGGCAAAGCGGCCCTTATCACAGAGCCACAACTCGTTGACCCACTCGTTCTGCCGCGGCATAGCCCGTTTGATGACGATATCCCCGCCGGATTTGGCCTCGCGGCGGGTGTTGTAGGTCATGTTGCAGCCTACCGGGCAGTGTGTGCAGATCGAGGCCGCGCTTTTCAATTCCCAGGGGCGCGCGCCAAACCGGAAATCCGCCGTGGTCAGCGCGCCGACGGGACAAATATCGGTTGTGTTGCCCGACCAATAGGAGTCGAACCCCGGCTCCGAGTTGGTGATAATATCCGTAGCCCGCCCGCGGTGGAAGAACTCCAGCACCGCGTCGTCGGCGATTTCTCTCTGAAAGCGGATGCAACGGGCGCATTGGATGCAACGTTCACGATCCAGCCAGATCAGATCGCCCAGGGGCACGTTCTTGTCGAAATGGATTTTGTCATCGTAGATGAAACGGCTCTCCCCCGGGCCGTGATCCATAGTCAGGTTTTGCAACGGGCACTCGCCCCCTTTGTCGCAGATCGGGCAGTCCAGTGGGTGTGAGGTCAACAAGAATTCGACGATCTCCTTACGACCCTGCTTGACTTTCTCGCTTAACCCCTCGACCACCATCCCCTCGGAGACGGGCACCGTGCATGCGGTTTCCAGTTTCCCTCCAAACTGAATCTTAGTAGAACCATCCTCTTCAAGCACGGGCTGTTTGGTCTGGCGGTCTATCACCGGGCGGCCAATATCCACCAGACACATGCGGCACATGCCCACTGGCTCCATTTTGGGGTGATAGCAGAAGACGGGGATGTTAATGCCGATCTTCTTGGCCGCATCCACCACTAACGTGCCTTCTGGAACAGTGACTTGCTTGCCGTCGATGGTTAATGTGACTTCTTTTGTCATAGAAACTCCACGAGATACGTGTGGCTAACCGCAGAGTTCGCGGAGTGCGCAGAGTTGTTATCTCTGCGGCCTCCGCGATCTCCGCGGTAAATTATCAGTTCTGTACCGTCGCCTCGAAATCCTGCGGAAAACGCTCGATGCCCGTCATCACCGCCTGGATGGAGAATTCTCCCAGAGCGCACAAACATTTGTTTTGGATTTGCCTGGCGACGCTGTGCAACAATTCGACATCGAATTCGCTGCCCTCGCCAGAATGGATGCGCTTGATGATATGACTCATCCAGTAGT